>CAYWTP010000033.1:0-20254 GCA_964461215.1 uncultured Ectothiorhodospiraceae bacterium
CACGAGTTACGAGTTGCGAATCGCGGGCAAAGAAATGCAACGCTGGCTCCTGATAATCGGCGGTATTCTGCTCGTTTTGGGCCTGCTCTGGCCGTGGCTCGTCAAGTCCGGGCTGGGCAGGCTGCCGGGAGACTTCTACTACGAGGGGAACAACCTTCGCTTCTACTTTCCTCTGACCACTGGTATTTTGATCAGTGCCGTGGTGTCATTGCTGCTGTGGCTGTTCCGCCGGTAGCCTCTACCCAGCCCGAATGGGCGCGCGCTCCTGCATTTGTGAAGCCCCAAGTCTAAAGCCTCGCGCCTCTTAGCCATGCGCCACACACCACTTCCCCGCAAAGGCCGCGGCGCCGCCAGCAACCGGGTGAGCCGCTTCGAGACCTGGGTGCGGGAGGAGGCGGACGATGGGTGGGGTAACCTCGATGAGGAGCCGGCTCCGCTGGACACGGTGCTGATCCGGGATGCCAGCCGCAGCATCATCGCCCGCAATGACTCGCCTGACATCCCCTTCGACCGCTCCATCAATCCCTACCGTGGCTGCGAACACGGCTGCGTGTACTGCTTTGCGCGGCCCAGCCACGCCTATCTGGGCTACTCGCCGGGCCTGGACTTCGAGAGCCGTATTCTCTACAAGCCCAAGGCGGCCGAGCTACTACACGGGGAGCTTGGCAAGCGATCGTACCGATGCGCCACGATGGCCCTGGGCGCCAACACCGATCCCTACCAGCCGGCGGAACGGCGCCTGGGCATTACCCGGCAGATCCTGGAAGTGCTGCTGGAGCACCGGCATCCGGTGGGCATCGTCACCAAGTCGGCGCTTATCGAGCGGGACCTGGACCTCCTGCAAGCCCTGGCGGCCGAGGGCTTGGTCCACGTCAGCGTGTCGGTCACCACCCTGGATCGGGCCCTGGCCCGCCGGCTGGAGCCACGCGCCGCCGCGCCCCAGCGCCGGCTGGAAACCATCGGTACCTTGTCCGCGGCCGGCATTCCCGTGGGCGTGCTGTTTGCGCCCGTCATCCCTATGCTCAACGATGCCGAGATGGAGCAGGTCCTGGCTGCGGCCCGGGAAGCCGGCAGCTTGTCGGCGGGCTACGTGCTGTTGCGCCTGCCCCTGGAGATCGCGGATCTGTTCCAGGAGTGGCTCAACACCCACTACCCACTCAAGGCCGGGCGGGTGATGGAGCGAATCAAGGACACCCGCGGCGGCAAGACGTATGATTCGGCCTTCGGCAAGCGCATGCAGGGCACCGGCGCTTATGCGGAGTTGATCGCCAAACGGTTCAGGCTGGCGGTTAAGCGCCTGGATTTTCCCGGCTTTCCGGAGCTGCGCACGGTCCTGTTCAAGCCGCCGGGGCCCGCATCGCCGCAGATGGGATTATTTGATTGAGCAGGGACAAGAGACCAGGAAGACGTGCTTAGGCCAACGCCGGTCGCTGGCACTTTCCAGGCGCTGACGGCTCCCCCTGTGAGTCGGGCGCCACCAGACTGAGGGGTCACTACGCGTGACCGGCGGCCGAAGGTGCCAGGTGACCGGCACGGTCCATCGGGATTAACATCTGACGGACGAGCCCGCGCGCCGTGGCGCGGTATATCGCTGCGCGGCACCCATCAATGGATCATCCGGCCCATGACTGCCACCACTGCCGAAGCCCGCAACGGCGCCCCGACCGGGCTGGTCTACCACCCTGATTGCCTCACGCATGACACCGGCTACGGCCACCCCGAACGGCCGGCCAGGCTGGAGGCTATCGTGGGGGCACTGGAGCGGGAGGATCTGCTCACCCCCCTGCTGCGCATCGAGCCACGCCCGGCCGAGGAAACCTGGATCGCCAAGGTTCACAGGCCTGCCCTAATCGAGCGGATCAAGGCGGCCGTGGCCCAGGCACCGGCCTACCTGGACCCCGATACGCCGGTCTCCACCGAGAGCTACGAGGTGGCACGGCTGGCCGCCGGCGGACTGCTGGCGGCAGTGGACGCAGTCATGGAGGGTCGGGCACGCAATGCGTTCGCTGCGGTACGCCCACCCGGGCACCATGCAACCCCGGGCCGCGCCATGGGATTTTGCCTGCTCAACAACGTAGCCATCGCGGCCCGTTATGCTCAGGAGAAGCACGGCATCGGGCGGGTACTCATCGTGGACTGGGACGTGCATCATGGCAACGGGACCCAGGAGGCCTTCTACACCGACCCCTCCGTGCTGTACTTCAGCAGTCACCAGTACCCTTTCTACCCCGGCAGCGGCAGCGAGCAGGAGACGGGTGCCGGTGAAGGGCTGGGCGCCACGGTCAACGCTCCGCTGCCGGCCGGCTCCGGCGACGAAGAAGTCCTGTCAGCCTTCCGGGACAAGCTGCTGCCTGCGGCCGAGGCCTTCGAGCCGGAATTTGTACTCGTCTCGGCCGGCTTCGACGCCCACGCCGACGATCCGTTGGCGGGCCTGCGCATGACCGACGCAGGCTACGGCCAGCTCACCCAAATCGTTATGGACATCGCCGCCCGCTTCGCCTCTGGGCGCGTGGTATCGACCCTGGAGGGCGGCTACGACCTGGAGGCACTGGGCCGTGCCGTCGCCGTACACGTGCGCACGCTGATGGAGTACCGACCTCAATGAGACCGCCTGTGTTGATCGCCTTGGCGGCCGCCGCTGTCGTGGCCGGCTGCACCTGGGTCAAGCTGACACCGGGCGGCGAGAAGGTACGGGTGCTGGAGTCCTCAGAGGTGGCGAGCTGCAAGCATGTGGGCAAGACCACCGCTTACGGCAAGGCCAAGGTTGCCGGTATCCAGCGCGACGAGGTCGAGGTGGCGTGGGAGCTTGAGAGCCTGGCCCGCAACAGCGCCGCCGAGATGGGGGGCGACACCATCGTGCCGGCGACGCCGGTCACCGGCGACAAACGGGTATTCGACGTCTATCGCTGCGTCGGACCATGATCGAGGTCCGGGCCCGCCAGTGATGCCCGATGCACCGCTCGCCATCGACAGGTTGCTGGACGCGGCGGCCTTTCCCCACCCGGTGCAGGCGCTGCGACTGATCGAGACCCACATCTCCTGGGTCATTCTCACGGGACGCTATGCCTACAAGATCAAGAAGCCCGTGAACATGGGCTTCCTGGACTTCAGCACTCTGGAGCGCCGGGCCTTCTTCTGCCACGAAGAGCTGCGCCTGAACCGCCGTCTGGCGCCCGGGCTCTACCTGGACGTGGTCGCCATCACCGGCACGCCAGAGGCTCCGCGCCTTCGCGACGGGGGAGCGGCCATCGAGTATGCCGTGAAGATGCGCCAGTTCCCGCAGGAGGCGCTTCTGGACCGGCTGATTGCCGCCGGGGCCCTGACTCCGGAACAGGTGGATACCATCGCCCGCGTCGTGGCGAGCTTCCACACCGGCATTCCCGCCGCCCCCACCGACGGCCGCTTCGGGACGCCGGCCGCGATCCAGGCGCCGGTGGAGGAGAACTTCCGGCACATTCTGCCGCTGGTCCGCGAGCCCGCGGTCCGCGAGCGACTGGAGTCCTTGCAGGCGTGGGGCCGGCTCCGGCTCCGGGCTCTGTATGGAGCGATTGCCCGGCGTAGACAGGAGGGCTTCGTGCGGGAGTGTCATGGCGACATGCACCTCGGCAACATGGCCGAGGTGGACGGCAGGCCCACGATCTTCGATGCCATCGAGTTCAACGAGAACCTGCGCTGGATCGACGTCATGAGCGAGGTGGGCTTTCTGTGCACCGACTTCACCCACCGCGGGCGGCCCGACTTCGAGTGGCGCTGCCTCAACGGCTACCTCGAGCGCACCGGCGACTACGCTGGGCTCAGCATGCTGCGCTACTACCAGGCCTACCGGGCCATGGTGAGGGCGAAGGTAGCCCGCATTCGGCTGGCACAGGCCGACGTCCCCGCCGCGGAGCGTCCCTCCCTGGAGCAGGACTTTCTGGCTCTCCTCGGCTTGGCCGAAGGCTATACCCGGCCGGACCCGCCGCGGCTGATGATCACCCGCGGAGTATCGGCCTCCGGCAAGACCTGGCTGAGCCAGGCGCTGCTGGAGCGTCTGGGCGCGGTCCGCCTGCGCTCGGACGTGGAGCGCAAGCGCCTGTTCCGACTCGCCCCGGAGACGGGCTGCGAGTCCGCCCCGGGTCAAGGGATCTACACCCCGCAGGCGAGCGACCGGACCTACGCCCGCCTGCTGGAGCTGGCCGATGCCGCGCTGACGGCGGGATATTCGGTGATCGTTGATGCCACCTTTCTGGAGCGCCGGCGGCGGACTGCGTTCCAGGTTCTGGCGGCGCGCCGGAGGACGCCCTTCACCATCCTGGACCTGCGGACCGATCCATCGACGGCAAGCGCCCGCATCACGGCAAGATCCGCCACCAACCAAGATGCCTCCGATGCGGGCCTGGCCGTGCTGGAGCAGCAGCTCGCGAACTATGGCCCCCTGGAGGCCGAGGAACGCGGCGCCGCCCTCGCCGTCGACGCCACCGGCGAGGTGGACACCGGCGCCCTGGCCCGCAGGCTACTGAATCCCCCCTGACCCGGGCCGCGCGCCCCTCTCGCCCTGCCCGCTGCCCCCTGCCCCTCGGGCCTTAGGCCTCAAGCCTCAGCCCCCGTACCGCATCCGCGTCCCATGCTGGAGCGACAGATCGATCTCGCCAGCACTAAGCCGGACCGGGAAGTAAGCCCCCGCTATCCTGGCCGCATGGAGGCTGCTGCCTTCCAGGTTGGCGTTGCGCAAGTCGACGCCCCGCAGGTCACTCTGGTGAAATGAGCAGTCCCCCAGATCCAGGCCGTCCGCCTCCATGCCCCGCAGGTCCACGCCGCTGAAATCACACCCGGCCAAATGGGCCGGCACGCCCTGGGCCCGCCTGCGGTTGAACTCGTCCACCTGATGGTCCCGCAGCAGCAGGAACATGGGGTCGTCGCTGACCATGGGCTTCTGCGTCATCGCTGTCTCCACGGGGTTCTGGCTGTTGTACGACAGATGCCATTATTGACCACAAGTGCGCCCTGAATACAGGGCGCACTGAACGGCCGGCCGGTCAACGAAACGCCGGCGTGTTTTCCGGGGCTCCCAATATTTGCGACAATGTGCCCTGGCCGGTGACAGGCGGAGGGTTTCGGATGCAGCGTGGCATAAGCTCGGAAAATCCGAGGCCCGCGCGATGGTATTAGAGGCAAGCGCACAGTCCCCGGCTGCCTCCGGCACCTCGGCGGTCCGGGTGCTGGTGGGCACCTCGGGGTGGCACTATGCGCATTGGAAGAGCCGCTTTTATCCCCCGCAAGCGCCGGCCGCCGACTGGCTCGAGGTCTATGCCCGGCGCTTCTCCGCCGTCGAGGTCAATAACAGCTTCTATCACCTGCCGGAATCCGCCACCATCGACGGCTGGCGCACCGCAACGCCGCCCGGCTTCGTATTCGCGGTGAAGGCCCCGCGAAGCATCACGCACCTGCGCAAGCTGCGCAACTGCGAAGCCGCCCTCACCACCTTTCTCACCCGCCTCGAGCGTTTCGGACGCAAGCTCGGCCCCATCCTGTTTCAGCTTCCGCCGCACTGGCACGCGAACCCGCGGCGGCTGGAGGATTTCCTGGCCCTGCTTCCCGAGAACCAGCGCTGTGCATTCGAGCTGCGCGATCCCGACTGGCACCGTGATGAGGTGTACGCGGTGCTACGGGCCCGGGGAGCGGCGTTTTGCATCTACGATCTGAAAGGCTTCACCGCCCCCCTGGTCACCACCGCCGATTTCGTCTACCTGCGCTTGCACGGGCCCACTGCTGCCCCCTACGCCGGCAGCTACAACGAGACCAGCCTGCGTGACTGGGCGGCCAAGGCCAAGCGCTGGAGCCAGCGCGAGGGCCGGGACGTGTACATCTTCTTCGACAATGACGAAGCCGCCCACGCGGTCCGGGACGCTCAGAGCATCGGCAAATACCTGACGGAAGACACCCGCAGCGCCAGCAATCTGACGGACTGAACGCGCCCCGGAGCTCCCCCGGCGCTCTCGTTGTAATCCACAGTGGCCGCGGCAGCCCCGTTTCCGGGCCAAACACGCCGGGAACGACTCCTTGCCAAGGGCACTCACAGGCATGGCACGGCTTGTGCTTTAAACCATTAGGACTTCCCTTTCCGGAGGGTTACCGTCTATAGTTAATAAACTAATATACATATTATATGTAACTATGTGATTCTAAGGGAACATCACCATGACATACAGACGCGATCGGGCGGGACAGAAAGGCTTCACCCTGGTGGAGATGTCGATTGTGCTGATCATCATCGGCATCATCCTCGGCGCGGTGGTCAAGGGCCGCGATCTGATCCGCAGCGGCGAGCAGAAGAAGCTGTACAACAACTTCATCAAGGAGTGGCAGATCGCCTACCAGAACTACTTCGACCGCACGGGCATGATCCTAGGCGACGATCCTACGGCACCGGATCAGAGCACTTCCGCCGCCCGCGACGGGCGCACGGGCAGCGGGGCCGGCGGCGTCACGGTAGCCGCCACGGTAGCGGAATTGGCAGGCCAGCTTACGCAGGTAGGTCTCCTGGCGCCGCCCGCCGGTCCGACTGGAGTCACTAACCAGCGCAGCTACACCGCGTCCAACGGGTCACGCTATGTCATAACCTTGGATTTTCTCAGCAACACCGCCTACGGCAACCACGTCCGGCTGCGCGCCCAGCTGAACGGCGTCGGCGGGTTCCTCGGGCTGCCGAACGAGCTAGGTCTGGCTCTGGACACCATCATCGATGGCACCGCGAATGGACTCCAAGGTGAATTCCTCTACGACACCAACGTCACCAACGCCACCGCAAACAACGCCGTCTGGCCGCCCGCCAATACGAATCCGGTCGCCAACGCCGGGGCCGTCCTGCGACTGCCCTTCTGAGGCCGGCCCGTCTGCAGCTTACAGGCACCCGTCGGCCCACAACGGCAGGCGGGGTAATGCCCAGAGAATGGTTGAGGAACGCAATGTCCCGGGGGAGACGAGTAGCAGTCCTGGCGGCGGGTGCGGCAATGGCCGTGGCGCTGCCCGTTACGATGCACCTGGCGGTGGACGGCTACGGACGGTACGCCTTCGAGCAGCAGCGGCTGGCCGCCCTGGACCGCTACGCCCGTGTGGCGGAAGCCAATCGCCTCGCCATGGCCCGCTACCGCGATTTTCTTCGCCAGGCCGAGGCTCTGGTATCTCAGGCGCGGCAGGCAGGCTCAGACCCGGAAAGCTGGGACCGCTACGAGGTCTCCCTGCAGCGCCAGCTTCCATTCTCCGAGCTGGATGCCCTGCTCGCCCAGGCCGACCATGGTCCCGACTACTACTTCAAGCCCGCGACCCTGGACGTCCGCCTGCCCGCTAAGGATTCCCCCTCCACACCTGCGGCCGCAGCCGATGCGGCCGGGGCGGACAATCCCGCCTTGATCCTGCGCGGCACGTTCCTGGTCCGGCGGCAGCAGAGTCGATGAGCGCAGCACGCATTTTCGGCGTGGATCTGGGTTCCAGCACCTACCGTCTGGACGCCGGCGCGACCCAGGCGCTTCCGGAGACCGCGGAGGCTGGCGAAGAAACCTGGATGCTGACCGACTTCGGCACTGCGCTGGCCCGGGTCATGGAGGTCGAGGCGCCGGCCAAGTATGCGGAGATGGTGGTGCGCAAGCGCCTTCAAGACGCCGGCGAGTTCGACGAGCCGGTGCACGTGCTCACGCACTGGAAGCGCGCGCGGGGCGCAGGGATCACCGAGATCTTCTTCACCGCCCTGCCCATCAGACAGTACCTCGGGTACATGGAGAAGGTCAGGAACAGCGAGCACGGGCTGCTGCTGTTCCCGGTCCACGGCGTGCTGTGGAACGTCCTGCGTGCTCTGGGCGGCCAGCAGCCGGCGCTGGTGCTCCTAGCCCACGAGCGCTTCGTGGACCTGGTAGTGGGCACCCCCGGCAGGCCGCTCGCAGCGTACCGCCTGACCGCGTATGCGGCCGGCGAGGAGGCCCTGGAAGGCCTGTGGCAATCGGTGCGCCGGGAGCTGCAGCTGCTGGTACGCGACCGCCACCTGCAGATCGGCCGTGTTCTCGGCGTGCATTGGCTGGAAGATGAGGCGGGTCTTGCCCGTGAGGTCAGTGCCCTGGCAGAAGATCTGGGCGGCGAGCCATTGCTGTTCCCGGGGGAATCAATCCGGCTGGGCGAGGAGACCCGCCGTGCCTCCCTGCCCGAGCTGCTGCGCTCGCTCTCGGCCGGCCAATCCGTGTCGCCGCCTCTGGATCGGGCGTGGCACTATGCCCGCCGGGCCTTGCCCTGGGCCACGGTGGCGGCCCTCGCGCTGAACCTGTGTCTCGCGGCGGCTGGATTGTGGTACGGGGCGCAGGCGACCGAATCCGCACTGCGTGCCGATCGGCTTCACGCGCAGCTTTCCAAGGCCGAGCAAAGCGCTCCCGGTCAGCCCGTCTACAAGCCGGCACTGGCGTTTGCCGAGACACTGCAGTGGGCGCGCCGGGCGCCTTCCTACCGCCAGGTGGTCAACGGCATCGCGGCGGCCATGACCCCGGACATGCGCCTCGATACCCTGACCCTCGACTATCCGGCCAACCGGATCTCGGTGGTCTTGTACGGACATATAGATGCGGACTTCAACCGGGCCCAGAACGCCCATCAAGGGTTCCTGGCCGCCCTGCGCCAGGCGGGGTACAAGGTGACTGAGCAGCAGTTCACCACCAGCATCGACACTTCGTTGTTCTCGGTGAAGCTGGAGCGGTCGTTCCAATGAAGCCGAAGGTGCAAGCGTTCGTGGGGCTCTGCGTGCTGGTCCTCTCGGCCGCCGGATCAGTGTGGTATGGGGTGTGGCTGGTACAGGAGCATGCCGCCGTGCGCGTGGTCATCGATCTGCCGCCAGCCAGAGCGGCCCCGGTGATCCCGCCCGGGGAGCAGCAGGCGGTCGCCGCCCTGCTGCCCGAGGTCCGGACCCTGGCCACCCCAGCGCCGCCCGCCGACCGGCGGGTGGACCTGAGCCTGTTCGGCTACACGCCGCTATCGGACCAGCAAGGGTTGGCCGGGCGCGGTCCGCACACGCTCCCGGTACATGTGGTCTCCATGGCGTTCGTCTCCGACAGCCATCGGTTCTGCGTGATTGACGGTCGGTTCTACGGGCAGGGCGATACGCTCGACGACGGCACGCGGGTCGCCCAGGTAGTCCCCAAGCGCGTGCTCCTGGACAAGCTCGGCGTGCAGGAATGGGTGAAGGTCGAGAATACGCATCAGCCCGATGTCGCGCAGCAGAGCCCGCGCAGCAAACACCGGAGCGGCACCTGAATGGGCCAGCGGCCCCGCCATGGCGAGCGTCCCTCAATAACCCGGGTGAAGCCCGGGAGCATGGCGGGCGCACCTTTTCTGAGGGCAGATCTCTGATGAAGCAAGCGCTACGGCTCCTTCCTGACGTCTTCGCGGCTCTCTGGCTGGGCCTCGCCCTCGGTGGCTGCGCCCACCAGCCGCTGGAGCAGCGTGAACGCCCCGAAGCATACGAGGCCTTGCGCCAGAAGGTGGTCCAGGAATCGGCCCGCTTTGCCACCCAACAGGACCGCCTGCGCCGGGACCTGGAGAAGCACGGTCCTCCCGCCCGGGCCCTCAAGCCCCTGCTTCCGGCGTACAACCCGCTGGACGACGTGCTGGTCTCCTTGTCCATGGATAACGAGGACGTGCGCAATGTGCTCCGGGCGCTGGCCCAGGAGACGGGCATGAACCTGTCGATAGATCCGGCCCTGGCCCGCGAGCCCCGCACCATCAGCCTGCACTTCGCACAGGTGCCGGCATCGAAGGTGTTCCGCGAGATCCTGCGCATCGCCAACATCAACGGCGAGGTGGATGGCAACGTGCTGCGTGTAACGCCCTACCAGGAGAAGCTGTTTCAGCTCGACTTCATCGAGACCAACGTCCAGGCGAGCTTCGACGTGGGTGGCGACGTTCTTGGCAGCGGCAACGGATCGTCCACGACCACCTCCTCCAGCGCCGGGGGCGGCTCGGCCCGGCTATCGGGAAACTTCAAGCTCTCGGGCACCGGGGCGACTGTGAGCAACCCCTATGAGTCCCTGGAAACCACGCTGCGCGCCATGCTCTCCCCGGAGGGGACGCTCTCGTTGAACCGCATGGCGGGAACCCTGTACGTGCGGGACCGGCCTTCGGTGGTACGCTCGGTGGAGCGTGTGCTGAACCGCTACCGGGACACGCTGTCGCGCCAGGTGTTGCTGGAGGCCCGGATCCTGGAGGTCCGCTTGTCCGACAGCTATCGCTGGGGGGTGGACTGGGCCTACCTGCGCAACATGCTCGATGGCACGGTGGGGATCTCCAAGGCCATCACCCAGACCATCGGCACGGACGGCGGCATCACCCGTACCTCGACGCCGGGGCCCACGGATCCCGAGCTGGGCTTCGTGCTCTCGCGGGCTGCGGGCAGCAGCACCACGCTGCTGGCAGTCTCCCTGCTGGAAAACTTCGGTGACGTTCAGGTCCTGTCGAACCCGACCATCCGGGTGCGCCACGGCCAGCCCGCCATGATCAGCGTCGGGCGCAGCAATACCTACATCCGGGAATCGACCACGACCACCAGCGCCGGTGTAACCGTTGGCGGCAGTACGCTGGCCACCTCCATTGAGACCGACACGGTCTTCGACGGCCTCCTGCTGGGAGTAATCCCCTTCATCGGAGACGACGGCCGGATCTCGCTGTCGATCCACCCCATCAAGAGCGACGTGGACGCGGACAGCCTGAAGCTGGTTCAGATCCAGGACACGGCCGTCTCCCTGCCCAAGGTCAACCTGAAGGAGATGAGCACCACCATCGAGATGAACGACGGCGACACCGTGGTGCTGGGCGGTCTCATCGACAAGGTGCGGACCCAGGATAAGGGGGGCTTGCCGGGACTGTCGCAGGTGCCCGGGCTGGGTCGCTTGTTCACGGATGAGAGCGCCAACGAAGACGTACGCGAGCTGGTCATCGTGCTGAAGGCCACCGAGCTGTGAGCATCATTTACCGGGCACTGAGGACGCTTCAGATCGCCCGGGAGCAACCCGCCACGGTGCCCGCGCCGGGCGAGCGGCCGCCGGCCAGCCGGATTCATCTGGTGCGCGTCAACCGTTACCTGCTCAGTCCCGTGGGCTTCACGCTTGTGATCGCGGTGGCGGCAGCCCTGGCGGGCGGACTGCTCTTCGGTTGGCAATGGATGCAGGAGCAGACGGCGGACATCGGCACCGCACCGCAGCCGCCCGGGAGCGCACCGCAGGCCGCGGCCGCGGCCGCGCCGGCGCACGAGACCACCGGCCCAACTTTGGCAGCCACGGGCGAAGGCACCCTCGAAACCGGCCCGCCGGGCATGGCCGTGCAGGTTGATGCCCCGCCCGCACCGGCCCGGGACCTGATGGCCCCTCCCCCGCCGCCGCTCAGCCTGGAGAGTGTACGTATTGGGTCGGGGGTGGCCGGGCCACCCGCAACGGCGCCGGCCAGTGCCGTGGGCGCGGAACCCCAGCTCACGCCGGAGGGCAACCCGGCCGCCCAGACCTCGCCGCCATCGGCAGGGCAGCTCAGCTTCGAGCCCCCCGCGGGACCCGCGCCGCACGCTGGGACGAGTGGCACGGCCGAAAACCTTGGGCCAAAGCCCCAGGCCGCTTCCCCGGAGGGGCTCACCTATTTGCCCCCGGTTCAGCCGGCTCTGCCGGCTGAACCCACGTCTACTACGGGAAACGCTCCCGAAAAGGCCATTGCCCGCCCAGCCCCCGCGCCAGCGGCGGCCCTGCCCGTGGCCGAGGGCGGATCCGCTGCCGGGTCCTCCCCGGCATCGGCGCCCGCCGGCGGCGTCATCTTGTCCGGCGAGCCGCCGGCGGCTCGCCAGGCCCCGGGCGCACCTGCGTTCCGGGCGGCCGCCAGCGCCGACCTCACGGCCCGCGCCCTGACTCCGGCGCCGGCTCGGAACTCCGGCACCCCGACCCAGCACGTGGTAAGGAACACCCCCTCCCCCGGGGAGGCGGCTGCCCCGGACGCGATCACCCTGAAGGTCCGGCGGCAATCCCAGGCCGCCACCCTGGCCGCCCGGCTGTCTCGCTCCATGCAGACCGGGGACCGTGCGCAGGTGGAGCGGAACCTCAAGACCCTGGCCGCCCTCAAGGGGGCCGGCAATCCCTATGTGTTGAAGCTGCGGGCCTATTGGGCGATGCGCAACAGCCAGTATCCGGCGGCCGAGAAGCTGCTGAACATGGTGTTGGAAAATAATGCCGGTGACGTGGAGGCGGGGATCAACCTGGTGGTCGTGGAGGTGGACACCGGCCGCGAGCAGGAGGCCCGTCGAAGGCTCGGGCGCCTGGCCGAGGACCATCCGGATGACAGCCGGGTCCGGGAGCTGCGGGAGCGGCTGCGCCTAAGGTGAGCGAGAAGCTGCTGGTATCGAGTCTCTACGCAGGGCTGCTCCTGCTGACGGTCTGGGGCGGGGGCAAGGCCATCGGATTTTTCCAGGACTACCGCTTCTACAGCACGTTCCTGGCCGGGTGGCAGCGGGCACTGGCGGCCTACGGCGAGAGCGGAAGGCCATGGCCCGTGTTCTCGGGCAGCAACCACGTGGCGTATATGCAGGCACTGGTGCGCAGCCTGCAGGAGGCGGTGGGATTTCATCCCCCAGGCGAGGGGCGCGGTGCCTACATGGTTCGGATCGACAAGCCCTGGCAGGATCCAGAGGATGTATTTCTGCTGGCCCTGCCGGGGAAAGTCGTGCTCTACGGCCTGTCCCGGGGCAGCGCCGAGCGCGTCGACGGGTTCGTGGATGGACAGCGCAACCTGCGGGCAGGCGCCTTCCAGGCCGCGCCCAGTCATGACGGACAGACCGTAATCGCCGTATGGCGATACTAGGAGGAGCCCATGTCCAACAGTCAATCGGCAGCGCTGGCCTTTCAGCGTACGACCTGCCTGGGGCATCTGGGCCTGGAGCGGGATCCATTCCCGGTGGCTCCCGACACGGCGAGCTTCTACCAGTCGCCCCGCATCGAGAGCCTGCTGGCCGAAGTGCTGCACGCCATCTTCACCCGCAAGGGCTTTCTGGTCATAACCGGTGAGATCGGCCTGGGCAAGACCACCATCAGCCGGCGCCTGCTCGAGACCCTCGAGGAGCACGGCATCGAGTCGGCCCTGGTGTTCAACACCTTGTACCAGGGCGGTGAGCTGCTATCGGCCATCAACAAGGATTTCGGTATCCGTTCCCCGGGCGGGGGCCTGCAAGCCCAGCTCTGCGCTCTCAACGACTTCCTGCTGGAGCGCAACCGCCACGGAGTCAACTGCGCCATCGTGATCGACGACGCCCAGAACCTCTCGCTGCAGAGCCTTGAGCTGGTGCGGCTCATATCCAATCTGGAGACCGGCGCCGAGAAGCTGGTCCAGATACTGCTGATCGGCCAGCCCGAGCTGACCCACAAGCTGGATACGCCGGCCCTGCGCCAGCTCAAGAGCCGGGTCGTGGTGCACGCCCGCACCTCTCCCCTGAGTCTGTCGGAGCTCAAACAATACGTCTTCTTCAAGCTCAGCGCGGCCGGCTGTACCGGCTGCCTGGAGATCCCCGAGCGCAGCTTTCGGCTGCTGTTCCGCCTCACCGGCGGGGTACCCAGACGCGTAAACATCTTGATGGACCGCTGCTTGTATGCCGCGTGCGCCGCCGCCACCCGGTGCCTGAGCCCGCGTCTGCTGGGCGAGGCGGCCGCCGAGCTGGAGCTGAAACCGGCCCGGCGTTTCCCCGTTTGGGCCGGGGCCGCGGGCGCGGCGGCCATGGTGCTGGCCGCAGTGGTCGCCGGAGCCCCCCTGCTGCGCTTCCCAGGGCCCCAGTCGCGGCCCGTCACCGGCGCCATCGCCGGCATGTTGTCTGCGCCTGACGGCGTCCCCGGTCCAGGCACGGCACGGCGGCCCCCGCCCCTCAAGCCGGCCGCCCATGCACCCACTGTGCCGCGGGATCTGCAACGGTTCCTCGACCTTTATGGGGTGTCGGCCTACGCGCAGGACTTCGCCCGAGCGCTACGGCAGGACCGCCTGGGTGGGATTGCCGAGCGCATTGCCAGCAAGACCGGCCTGCGCTTGATCGTGCTGCGCGAGCCCCCGGCGGTCGTGCGACAGCGCTATGGGCTGCTGCGCATGGACGACGCCCGCGACGGGCCGCGTTACGCGCTGTTCTGGAAGCCCCAACGCTGGGTGGCTACCTGTCATTATCGCTACCAAGGTAAAGAGATTGCCGCCATGCAGCGGGAGCTGGCCCGGCTGGGCCTCTACGACGATACGGTGGATGGGGTCGTGGACGGGAATCTGTTCAGGGCCCTCACCGACTTCCAGCGTGCCCGGGGCCTCACACCCACGGGCTACCCGGACGCGCAGACCCAGTTTCTGCTGAGCCTGGCGGACGCCGCGGCCCGTTAGGCCGCCCGGAACCCGCTGCACCGCAATCGGAGGACGTGCCATGCAGGCCGAGCCAAAGCGAAAGCCCATCGGAACCCTGCTCAAGGACAGGGGCATCATCACCGAAGCCCACATCGAGTTCGCCCTGCAGGAGCAGAAGGTGACCGGCGAGAAGCTCGGCGAGGTCCTGGAACGGCTGGGTTTCGTCACCGAGTTCGAGGTGGCCGTAACCAGCGGCGAGCAGGAGCATCTGACCTACATCGACCTGGACCAGGTGATCCCCGACGGTGAGGTGCTGCGGCTGTTCAACAAGAACCAGTGCCTGACGAACCTCTTCCTGCCCGTGCATCGGGAAGGCAACCGGATCACGGTGGCCACCGCCAGCCTGGACGTCGGCCGACTGGCCCAGCTCATCTCCCGCCAGACCGGGCTCACGCCGGTCTTTCACACCACCGAGACGAGCAAGCTCAAGAACGCCGTTCATCACTACTTCTTTTTCCTGGACAACCCGGTCGAGACGCTCATCGAGAAGGAGATCCGCATCCTGTCCAATGATCCGGACGGCGTGCGTCCGGTGGACAAGCTGCTGGAGCACCTGTTCCACCTCGCGGTCAAATACCGGGCATCGGACATCCACATCCGCCCCATGCAGGATACGGTCAACGTGGCTCTGCGCGTGGACGGCGTCATGCGCTCGATGTTCGCCCTGCCCGCCGCCCTGCGCCGCATCATCGCTTCGGTGAAGATGCGAGCCACCATGGACATCGCCGAGCAGCGCCTGCCGCAGGATGGCAGCTTCACCGAAACCATCCTCAACAATGAGTACTACTTCCGCGCCTCCACCACCGTCTGTCCTTTCGGCGAAAACCTGGTGCTGCGGGTGCTGCCCCTCCAAGGCGCGTTCATGGGCATGAACCAGCTGGGCTTCCTGGAGCAGGACGTGCAGCGGGTGCGCGAGATGTTCAACGAGCCCTTCGGCATCGTGCTGGTCACCGGCCCTACCGGCTCGGGCAAGACCTCCACCCTGTATGCGGCGCTGCTGACCATCAACCTGTTGGAGAAGAACGTGATGACGGTGGAGAACCCCATCGAGTACCGCTTCGCCCTGCTGCGCCAGACGGAGGTCAACACAAAGGCCGGCTATAGCTTCGCCAATGCCATCCGTTTCTTCCTGCGCCACGATCCGGACGTGATGCTGGTCGGTGAGATCCGCGACGAGGAGACGGCGCAGACCGCCTTCTCGGCCTCCGAGACCGGACACTTGGTCCTGTCCACCCTGCACACCAACAGCGCCTTCGGCGCCATTCCGCGCCTGCGCGCCCTGGGCGTGGCCCCCTTCATCCTCGCCGATTCCCTGGTCGGGATCGTGAGCCAGCGTTTGGTGCGCCGCATCTGCCTCGCCTGCAAGGAGGAGTATCCGGCCACGGCGGAGGAGAAGACCTATCTGCAGGATCCCGAGGTGAGCACGCTCTACCGGGGCAAAGGCTGCGAGGTGTGTGACGGCACGGGCTACCGGGGCCGCACGTTGATTTACGAGATCCTGGAGCTTGATCGGGAGCTGGCGGCGGCCGCCCGCAGCGGGGCCGACCAGAGCACACTGGAGGGGATCGCAATCCGCAACGGCTTCAAGGAAATGCTCCACGTCGCCCGGCTAAAGGTCCGCCAGGGCATAACCAGCGTGTCCGAGATGAGGCGTGTCCTCGGACACCTCGCAGGCTGAAACGCACTACACACCGGACCATGGCCTACTTCCGTTACAAGCTCATCGAGACCACCGGACACGTCAGCTCCGGGATCCTCCACCTGCCCTATGACCGCGAGTCCACCGTCGTGGCCTACCTGGAGCGCGGGGGCAATACCGTGCTGTTCGTCAAGCGCCTGCATGCCGTGTTCAGCGCCATCCTTGATCTGCTGAGCTTCGGCTCGCGGCGCCGGGTGTCACGCAAGGAAATGGCCGAGTTCCTGTCCAACCTCTCGGTGATGCTGCGCAGCGGAATGCCCATCGTCCCCGCCCTGCGCGAGCTCCAGGCCGATGCCGACAACCCGGCCATGGCCGCCGCCGCGGAGGGGATGCTGTTCTACGTGGAGGCTGGCGCCAGCCTGGCCGACGCCGCCTCCCATTACAAGCAGATCTTCTCCAATACGGTGCGCTATCTAATCACCATCGGCCAGGAGACCGGCACCCTGGATCGGACCCTCAAGGACGCCTCCGAGCACTTGCTGCGCGTGGATCGCATCGTCAGCGATACCAAGCAGGCGCTGCTGTACCCGAGTTTCGTCTTCGTCTCCATGGGCGTGGCCACGGTGTTCTGGTTCTACTATGTGGTGCCGAAGATCGTAGGGCTGTTCAAGGAGATGGACGTGGCGCTGCCTGCCATCACGCTCGCCCTGCTGGCCATCTCGCAGTTTCTGCAGGACTACTTTGCTTACCTGGCAGCAGGCCTGATCTTGGCCATCGTGGGGATCACCGCCGGCGTGAAGAAGAGCCAGCGCTTCCGCAAGGGGTTCGATGCCACTCTGCTGCGATTACCCGTGCTGCGCGACATCATCGCATCCTCCAACCTGGCGTTCGTGAGCGAGTATCTGCGGCTGCTGCTCAACGCCGGTGTGGACACCTTCCGCTCACTGGAGATTCTGACGGATGCGGTGGAGAATGAGGTCTATCGGGGGCGGCTGGTGACTGTGCGCTCCAGCATGGCAAACGGCCAGGGCGTGGCCGATTCGTTCAGGGCCGCTGCCATTTTTCCGTCATTCGTGATTCGCATGGTAGGCGTCGGCGAGCAGAGCGGGACCCTGCCCGAACAGCTCAGCTACGTCGCCGAGGAGTACCGCAGCCGCCTCGCCGTCCTGGTCGCCACCATCGGCAAGATCATCGAGCCCATCGTGCTCATCATCGCCGGCATCCTGTTCGGCGTCATCGTCGCCGGCCTGTTCCTGCCCATTTACGATCTAATAGGGAAGATTGCCTGAAGAGGGGTGAGGAGTAAGGAGTGAGGAGGAACTGGCTACCGAACCCACACAAGCGTTAAGAGCTGTTGCCCCTCACCCCTCACCTCTACGGACACGCATGCGTGTCCATCATGACCTGCTGGATCTCGTTCTCCCCCAGGGCGCGGTCATAGATCCGGAGCTCGTCGATGAGGCCACCGAAGAAATTGCCGCCGTTGGTGCGGGCGCCAATGAGCAGATTGGACCCGTTGGCGCCGATGGCCCCGGTCTGTGGGCGGCTGTAGACCTGCAAGCCGTCCTCGTAAAGGATCTGGCGCCGCCCGTCATATACGGTGGTGAGGTGGTGCCAGGTATCGAGGGAGACCGGGAACGTGCTGCCCCCGTCCCAGACCCAGTGGGGCCGCCAGGCATAGCCCACGAAGCCACCCGAAACCCGGGCCTCGTAGAGATTCTCCTTGTTGTAGATGATGTTGTCGGCCGTGCTGGTGCCGTCCCACTTGAACCAGGTGCTGATGGTCCAGGGGCTGGTGCCGGGGTCCAGCACGCCGCTCACCGGGTCGCCCAGGCTGAGGTAGCCGCCGTTGCTCGTGTCGACGCGGGTGAACCTGGCGGCGCGGCAGACCTTGCCCTCTGCGGGCAGAGTGTGGCTGGGGAGCACGCCGCTGCCCTGCTGCAGAGCGACACCGTCGGCGGAGCCGGCCGAGTCCTTGACCTCGCCGGCGGTACTACTCCATTCCGCCGTCTCATCCATCCGGTACTCGGCGACCGGCCCGGTGTAGCAGACGCCTGGGCAGGTGGTCCGTGTCAACTGATGGATCTCGTCGATCCGGGCGGGTGACAGCGCCTCCTTGAAAAGCATGACCTCGTCGAGCTGGCCGTTCAGCCGCGTGTGAAAGCCGGCATAGCCGAGCGTGAACGGGTCCGTCGATGTGTAGGGTGCCTGGCTGAAGGCCACCGACGCGCGCTCTACGTCATCGACATAGGTTTTCAAGGTGCTGCCGTCGTAAACGCCCACCAGATGGTGCCACGCACCATCGTTCACCTTTACCGAGGTTTGCGCGTTTCCCGTACCGCCGGCACTGTAGACCTGGAACAGTACGGTACCGTTGGTGGCAAGCCAGAGGCCGTAGTTGCGCAGCGAGGAGCTGCCCTTGCCCGCCAGCCGTACCCAGTCCGACGCGTTGGCATTGACCTTGACCCAAAGCGACAGGCTGAAAGGTGGGGCGAGCCGCAGCGTCGGAGTGTCGCCGACGCTGACGTAGTCGTTGTTTCCGTCGAAGGAGCCCGAGCGGCAGAGGTGCCCCGAGCCGATGGTGGTAGCGCCGCCCTGGGCCGTTCCGTTCAGCCCGCCGGGCCCCGAGTCGGTCACCTCCCCGGCGCTGCCGCTCCAGCTGCACGCGTCCAGGTCCCATTCGGCGATCAGATTGGCGGTGTAGGGAGAGCCCACGGCCGCGGGGTCCACGTGCAGGGTATACGTGCCGCTGGTCACGCTGTTGCCCGGACAGGCGGCGTCCTGGGCCGTGAGGGTAAACGCATAGTCACCGGCGGTGCTGGCGCCGCTCTTGCGCAGGTTCGCCTCGGCCGCTCCCACGGCATCGACCTGGAAGCCACCGGGATCGGCCCCGGTCCAGCTGAGCGACCAGCCGCCGGGGCTCTGGAACGGACCCACGTAGTCCCCGATGACGGAGAAGGACTGCGAGAAGGTGGTCGATGTCACGTTGACGTCCGGACTGCCTGCACCGCCGCCGCCTGGAAGCGGGTTGATGGTCAACGTGCCCTTGTCCACCGTGACAGTGAGATCCTTCTGATCCTGATTGGTGGCATCCTGGCGGTCTTCGGCCTTGACCGTAACGGGGTAGCTGCCTTCGCACACGTCGAGCTTGCCGCTGAGCTGCCCGCTCCACAGGTCCAGGCTGAGCTTGCCGCCAAGCGCCGGATCCGTGGAGACCAGGCTCCAGTAATACACCGGATAGGACTTGCCGCCGGTGGCCTGAAGCTGGGCGGAGAGGGTGTTGTCGATCTTGACCGGGCTGATGGCGGCCGGGACGACCGTGACGTTCTGGCACAAGGCGTTGCCGCCGCAGTCCGGATCGGCACAGTCGACCAGACCGTCCCCGTCGTCGTCCAGGCCATTGCCGCAGATCTCCGTGCCCGTGCTGCCGCCACCCCCGCCACCGGCGCCACCTCCGGTCCCACAGTGGCTGCCGATGAGGGTGTTGAAGGAGACGGCCCGTACCAGATCGTCGTAAGTCGCACTGGGCGTCCTGTTGGGCTGCTCGAAGCGCACTGCCGGCGCAATGCTGTTCAGCCCGTCGAAGAAGCTGCCGTCGGCGGGATTGTCGGCATCCCGGGAGCCGCCGCTGGCGATGATATAGGCCTGGTTGCCGGCATTGGTATCCGCGGCGTCGTCGGCGACGTAGGTGCGGGTGTTGTCGAAGGCGCGGGTGGACGCGGCCTGCAAGCCGCGCCCGTTGGTGCAGAGATCGGTCAGGCTCGTGAAGCTGTCGGTCAGATCGGGAGTCTCGGGCGGGGTGGTGCTGTTGGCGGCGCCGTACACGCTGTACCAGAGGACGTTGTTCCAGGCATCGGTGCCGGAAGCAAGGCCCAGGGTTCTGAAGGGCAGAAATCCCACATACCCGCTGCAGTCGCTGCCGTTGCGATCCTCCACGCCATCGGGCTGCGGCTGGCCGGGACCGGGTGGATAACCGGTGACGTCCGGGCAGGGCAAATGGAAGCCGGCGACCATGTAGCCCTCCAACGCCAGATCGGCCCGCTCCATGATCGCCTGCGCCTTTCTCATCTTGGCCGACTGGATCAAGGCGGGCAGCAGGGTCGCGGCGATGGAGATCACCACGCCGATGATGACCAGCACGATCGCCATCTCAATCAGCGTAAAGCCACGCCGGCACGCCGGACGGTAACGGTAGCTCATGGGCTC
>CAYWTP010000034.1:0-19701 GCA_964461215.1 uncultured Ectothiorhodospiraceae bacterium
TTCACGAAGTCCGGCAACGCGTCCATGTACGAATGGGAGTAGCGCCGCTCATAGAAGAACTCCTGCCACTGGCGAACCATGCCCATATAGCGGTTGTTCAAATTCACAACCTTGATGGGCAAGCTGTACTGATAGCAGGTCGACAGCTCCTGTATGCACATCTGGATGCTGGCCTCGCCGGTGACGCAGACCACCTTCTCCCGCGGATGAGCAAGCTGCACACCCATGGCTGCGGGAAGGCCGAAGCCCATGGTCCCGAGCCCCCCCGAGTTGATCCAACGCCGTGGCTTGTCGAACTTGTAGTACTGGGCCGTCCACATCTGGTGCTGGCCCACATCCGAGGTGATGAAAGCGTCGCCTTTGGTCAGCTTATACAGTGTCTCCACCACCTGCTGCGGCTTGATCAGCTCTTCGGAATGCGCATAGCGCAGGCAGTCCAGACCGCGCCACTCTTCGATCCGCGTCCACCACTTCTCCAGCGCCCCGGCATCGGGCTTGGTCGAGCCGTCCTTGATCAGCTTGATCATCTCCCGTAACACATTGTCCACGGAGCCCACGATGGGAATGTCCACCCGCACGTTCTTGGCGATGGACGAGGGATCTACGTCCACGTGAACGATCTTGGCATAGGGGCAGAAGGTGTCGAGCTTGCCGGTGACCCGATCGTCGAAGCGGGCACCGATGGCCAGCAGCACATCGCATTCGTGCATGGCCATGTTGGCCTCGTAGGTACCGTGCATACCCAGCATGCCCAGAAACTGCTTGTCGGTACCGGGGTAGCCTCCCAGCCCCATGAGCGTATTCGTGATGGGGTAGCCCAGAAGCCGGGTGAGTTCCGTCAGTGACTTGGCCCCGTCGCCCAGGATCACGCCGCCACCGGTGTAAATCATGGGGCGCTTGGCCGAGAGGATAAGCTCCACCGCCTTCCTGACCTGACCCGGATGCCCCTTCAGCACCGGGTTGTACGAGCGCATGGACACCTTCTTCGGGTAGGTGTACGGAACGCGGATGTTGGGATCGGTCACGTCCTTGGGAATATCCACCACCACCGGGCCGGGACGCCCCGTGCTGGCCACGTAGAACGCCTTCTTCAGGGTCTCCGCGAGCTTGTGCACGTCCTTCACCAGGAAGTTGTGCTTCACGCAGGGTCGCGTGATGCCCACGGTATCCGCTTCCTGGAAGGCGTCGCTGCCGATCCACGGGGTTGGCACCTGCCCGGTGAGCACTACCATGGGAATGGAGTCCATGTAGGCCGTGGCGATACCGGTCACGGCGTTTGTCGCCCCCGGCCCCGAGGTCACCAGGGCAACTCCCGGCTTGCCGGTGGCACGCGCGTAGCCATCGGCCGCATGCGTGGCGCCCTGCTCGTGGCGGACCAGTATGTGCTTGACGTCATCCTGCTTGTACAGCTCGTCGTAAATGTGGAGTACCGCCCCACCGGGATAGCCGAAGATGACTTCAACCCCCTCGTCCTTGAGGAACTGGACAATGATCTGGGCGCCGGTTAGTTCCACTGCTCGTCTCCGCTGGCTGTCTAACGCCCGCTCGGCGCGGGCTGCCGTACCGACCGGGATAAAGCTTCAGACGGTACGTATATTCCATTAGCAGGTCAAGCGTGACGGGCGTACGGCCATCGCCGGCCACCCTCTGGGAATGCTTACTTCTAAGGCCGTTACCCGTTATAGTTAAGGCGTCAGGGCAATAAACGGGTCTGCCGTCATGCAACATCGAAAGCTGCTCGTCCTCGTTTCGCTCCTCGCCATCGCACCGGTGCAGGCTCCCATGGCCAGAATCTATAAGTGGGTGGACGCCAACGGCGACGTCCACTACTCGGAGCAGGCGCCTCCGGAGAGCAAGGCCCGGGAGCTGAAGGTACAGAGCAGGCCGGCCGACACTGCGGAGCTGGACCGGCTCAAAGAGAAGGCCGGACTCACTCCGCCGAAGGAGGGTGCGAAGACCCCGGAGGAGGCGCTGGCACCCACCGCTGCCGATAAGGCGGCGGATGCGAAGCAGCGCCAGAAGAACTGCCAGATTGCCCGCAAGAACCTGGAGGTCCTGGGGACCAGCCGCCGGGTCGCCACCAAGGACGAGAAGGGCAACTATGTGCGCCTGGACGACAATCAGCGACAAGCGCAAATGGAGCAGGCACGCAAGCAGATCGAGGAGAACTGCAAGTAACGGTTCAGGAATCCTGGGCCACCACCTCGCAGCCTCCCGCGGGATGCGGGTCTTGGCTGTGCACCCCTTCAGACCGACTTCAGCCGATTCGCCAGCGCGGTCCGCAGGCCCTGGACAAACAGGCGTGGCGCGTAGTCCGGCGGCATACCGACGCGTGAGGAGCTTATGCCCTACCTGAAAATACAGACGAATCAGATAGTCGAGCCATCCAGACGGCCGCCGCTGCTTGCCAAGGCTTCGGCGGCGGTTGCACGGACTCTGGGTAAGCCCGAACGCTACGTCATGGTGGCCCTGGAGAGCGGAACCCCGATGAGCTTCGCCGGCGAGAGTGCACCCGCGGCCTACCTGGAGCTCAAAAGCATCGGGCTGCCGGAGGCGCGCACCGCCGAGCTGTCCCAGACCCTGTGCGCCCTGATCCAGGAAGAGCTTGGCATCGTCCCCGATCGGGTCTACATCGAGTTCGCTGACGCCCCCCGCAGGATGTGGGGCTGGAACAGCGCCACCTTCTAGTCCAGGACGTTTTATGTACGTATCCCGTCTACTGCTGGCCACCGTCAAGGAGAGCCCCGCCGACGCCGAGGTCGTGAGTCATAAGCTGATGCTGCGCGCCGGGATGATCCGCAAGCTCGCCGCTGGGCTATACACTTGGCTGCCCCTCGGACTGCGCGTGCTGCGCAAGGTCGAGACCATCGTGCGTGAGGAGATGGATCGGTGCGGAGCGCAGGAGGTCCTAATGCCCGCGGTACAGCCGGCCGAGCTTTGGCAGGAATCGGGTCGGTGGGAACTGTACGGATCGGAGCTGCTGCGTTTGCAGGACCGGCACCGGCGGGATTTTTGCTTTGGGCCCACCCACGAAGAGGTGATCACCGATCTCGTGCGCAAGGAGATCCGCAGCTACAAGCAGCTTCCCGCCAACTTATATCAGATCCAGACCTAGTTCCGTGACGAGATCCGGCCTCGCTTCGGGGTTATGCGAGCGCGCGAGTTCCTGATGAAGGACGCCTACTCGTTCCATCTGGACGAGACCTCCCTGGAACAGACTTACGGGATCATGTACGACACTTACTCGCGGATCTTCAGCCGGATCGGCTTGAAGTTCCGGGCCGTGCGGGCCGACAGCGGCTCCATCGGCGGCAATCTGTCCCATGAGTTTCACGTCCTGGCGGAGTCCGGCGAGGACGCCATCGCCTTCAGCAACACCGGCGAGTACGCCGCCAACGTGGAGCTGGCCGAAGCTCTGCCGCCCGCGGGCGGGCGCGCCGCCCCTGGCCAGGACCTGCAGGATGTCGACACCCCGGGTCAGCATACCATTGAGCAGATCAGCACTTTCCTAAGTCTGCCGCCGCAGCAATGCCTGAAGACCTTGCTGGTGGACGGCACGGACGGTGGGGTGGTAGCACTGGTGCTGCGAGGCGACCACGAGCTCAACGAGGTCAAGGCCGGCAAGCTGGCGGAAGTAGCTAAGCCACTGACTTTCGCGGCCGCGGGCCGGGTGCAGGAGGTCGTCGGGTGCGAGCCAGGCTCCCTGGGACCGGTAGGCCTGCGTATGCCCGTCATCGCGGATCGCAGTGCCGCCGCGACGGCGGACTTCGTATGCGGCGCCAACCGTAACGCTAAGCACCTGATGGGAGTGAACTGGGGCCGCGATCTACCCGAGCCCCGCGTGGAGGATCTACGCAACGTGGTGGCCGGAGATCCCAGCCCCGACGGCAAGGGCACCCTCGGCATCGCCCGGGGCATCGAGGTGGGCCACATCTTCCAGCTCGGGCGAAAGTACAGCGAGGCCATGCATGCGGTGTGTCTGGACGAGGATGGCAAGGCGGTAACGCTGACCATGGGCTGCTACGGTATCGGCGTATCGCGGCTGGCGGCCGCCGCCATCGAGCAGAACAACGACGTGCAGGGCATCGTCTGGCCCACGGCCATTGCACCATACCAGGTGGCGTTGCTGCCGATGAACATGCATAAGTCCATGCGCCTGCGGGATGCAGCGGAAGACTTGTACGGGCGGCTCGCCGGCGCCGGGATCGAGGTGCTGTTCGACGATCGCAACGTCCGCCCCGGGGTGATGTTCGCCGACATGGAGCTCATCGGCATCCCGCACCGGGTGGTGCTGGGCGAGCGCGGCCTGGACGCAGGCAAGGCGGAGTATAAAGGCCGCAGGGACACCGAGAGCCGCGACATTCCCCTGACCGACGTGGTCACGTTTCTCCAGGAGCGGATCGGCCGGGAACTCAGGCTTGAGGCATAAGGCCTAAGACCTGAGCCCCGGAGCGGGTTGTACCTCTTCCATCTCACGCCTCAAGGCTCAAGCCTCCGGCCCGGGGCCTCAACGGGTCTCGAAGCCCACGTAGTGGGTCTCGGGCCCATCCTCGCAGATGACCTCGTCCACCCGGGCCATGGACGAGCCCTGCCACAGCCAGCCGCAGAGCCGATTGACTCTATCGGCAGGGCCGCTGACGATCACCTCCACCCGGCCGTCGGGCAGGTTGCGGACCCGGCCGTCCAGACCCAGGGCGACGGCCTTGTCGCGGGTGGTGGCCCGGTAGAACACCCCCTGTACTCGACCCGAAACAATACAGCGTCTGGTGACTCTCACGGCAGCTCCAGCACCGCCTGCTGGCCGGGATAAGGACCCTGATCGCCGGCCACCGACAGCGACACATCCACCAGGAAGCGACCGGGAGCGCGATCTCCCGGACCAGGGTAGATTCTCTCCAGGGTGCCGGGGTGGCGCTGTGCACCCACCGTGACGGAGACCGCCTGCCCAGGCCGCAGATGCCGGACAGCGGCGGCGGGGAGCTCCGCGCGGGCCAGCAGCCGGTTCGCTTTCACCAGGGTAACCAAAGGTACGCTCTGACAATGGCTCACCACGGTCTGGCCGGCCTGTGCTTCGCTGCCGATGATCAAGCCGTCGAAGGGGGCCCGGGCCACGCTGTACTCCAGCGCCCACCGGGCCTGAACCAGCGCCGCCTGAGCTCCCCGGTACTCGGCGTCGGCCTTGGCGAAGGCGATTTTGCTCAGCTCCAGCTCGTGATCCGAGAGCACGGTGCGATCGTAGAGTTCGTGGCCCCTATCCAGCTCCCGCTTGGCCTCATCGCGGTCCAGCAGGGCCGCCTCGACCCGGGCCTTGCTCTGGTCCACCCTGGCCTGGAACGGCCTCGGGTCCAGCCCTACCAGCTCCTGGCCCTTACTGACCCGATCGCCCGGCCGCACCAGCACCTCCCGGATGACGCCGGATACCGGCACGCTCACCGTGAGCGGCCGAACCCATTCCAGCGTTGCCTGAACCTGGTCCGCCATGATCAGTGGAGACACCAGCATGGCGGGAACCATCGCCAGTCCAAGCCATCGGCTCACCGCGCCGCTCCTTTGAGCAGATTCGTCACCATCGCTTCGGGCTCCACCCCCATCAGAGCATCAAGCCTGGCTTGCGCCAGCGCTGCCGCGTAGGTTGTCTGCGCTTCATACAGTTGCGCCCCGGTAGTTCGGACCATGGAGTCGCCCAGATCCGCCTTGACCTCCATCTCATACAGGGCGCGGCTGCGGTCCAGGTACAGGTCCCGGAAATCTGCCTCCGCCTTGGCCTCGCCTTTCTGTACCCGCAGGGTATCCAGGTCCAGCCACAGGTCCAGCACCGCCTGACGGACATCCATCTCGCCCTGGGCTAGCTGCGCCCGTGCATCCGCGATCTCCGCCTGGCGCTGCGCAATCTCGGCCTTCACCCGCCCCCCGGTATACAAGGGCACCTCCAGGATAACACCGGCCCGCCAATGGTCGTAGGACCCCAGTGTGCGGGAATAGGCCGAGGTCTCCAGCTCGCCCCGGATCACCGGATTGGCAGCGGCCCGCGCGGCCTCCAGTCGCCGGGTGGCCGCCAAGAGCTGCTCGCGCAAGGCCCGCAGCCTTGGATTGCTGGCCAGGGCCCGTGCCTGAAGCTGCGACACGTCGGGAAGCTCACGCCAGGCCCCGGCCAGATCCGGCGCCGCCAGGTCCCCCGGAAGCTGCTCGGGACGGTTCATGGCCAGCGCGAGCTTTGCGCGCGTGGAACGCTGCGCCGACGCGCTTGCTGTCCGGCTGCGCAGGAGCTTCTGATAGTCGGCCTCGGCCCCCAGCAGATCGATGTCAGAGATTTGGTGCAACTTGTGCCGGTCGCGCAGCCGGTCCAGATTGACGTAGGCCACGGCCATGGCCTCGTTGTCGCGGGCATAGCGCAGATCGGCCAGAATGACATCGAAGAACCGCTGCATGATGGTAATGCGCCGCTGCTGGCGCGCATCCGTGAGCAAGGCCTCGCGCCGCAACACCTCGGCCCCGGCAGCAGCCTCGCGCGCCTCGGTCTGACCAAAGTCATACAGCCGCTTGCTCAGAACCAGCCCGATCTGGTGGTCACCCGGGGATTGGTCCGCGGCCACCGAGGGCGGATCGACCCAGCGCGCCCGTGCCACCAGTGACAGCGATGCATCGCCGGCCGACGTGGCCGCATCCTGCTCGGCGCGGCTCAGATCCAGAGCCGCCTGCTTCCGGGCCAGGTCGGGGTGCGCCGCGTCCGCCAGGCTCAGGGCATCGGCCAGGGTCAGGGGCTGCGGCAAACGGGCAGGCGAGGGCTGCGCCGGCACGGCCGCCCAGCAGCCCAGACCAGCCAGAACGAGCGCGAGACGCCACCGACCCACCCGGCAGGACTCCCGGCTCATGGGGCTGGCGTCGCGACCTCGCCGTGCTGGCGCTTGAATCGCATGAAGTTGGTATCGAGATAGTGCCGGCCCGCCACGAACTCGCCCAGCAGCAGGAACTCCGCTGCATCCTTGGTAGCACCCGTGTACCGCGCCACCGGTCTGCCCGCAAGGTCATAGAACGCGATGACTGGCGTTGCACGCACCCGGTTCACCTTAAACGCGAAGTCCTTGGCCGGCATCGCGTTGCCATCGAAGTCGGTGACCTCGGTCTGCCCTTGCGTGTCAACCGAGAACAGCAGAAACCGCTGCCGGAACCATGTCTGCACATCCTCGCGATTGAGAACCGTGTGCTTCATACGGTAGCAGAAGGGGCAATCGGCCTGCTCGAAGAAGATCATGATGCCCTTCTTGCCCTGCTCCCGGGCGGATGCAAGCTCATCGCGGAAGTCCCCAAACGTCTCGTCGAAGAAGTGAGTGGCGGGATCTCGGGTTGCCCCGGCCCCGAACGCCCCGCCGTGCACAACACAAAGCGCGGCCCAGACAATGAGCAAGTACCAGCGGTTGGAATGCAGATCCGCCATAAGTAGCCCTCCTCGGCAGTTGTTAAGCTTCTGTTGCACTGCACGCTACAGCTAATAATACCGGTGGGTGCGCTCACCGCCCCTTAGGCCGCGCCAAAGCCATAGCCCAATGAGCAGGAAACAGCCACCCCCGGGCCAGGAGCCCGCCGAAACGCGGCCACTGTATGTCGAGGACTGGATCCATTCCCTGCCCTATGCAAACCCCAACGCCGTCGTTCAGGCCGTGCGCAAAGCCATCTCCGCTCTCAACGAAACACCGATCACGGGGCCGGCGCGAGTCGAACTGCTGGAGCTGTACGCCGGGCCGTACAAGTATCTCCTGGAATCCCGCACCATCGGCCGCACGGCACACAGCATCGCAGCCTTCGAGCGTAACCGCCAGGCGGTAGAGGCCCTGCGGCGGCTGGCAGTGGAGATGGCCTACGGGTATAAGCTTGCCCTCAACGACTACCGGGACGCACAAGGACGTTGGACCGGCGATAAACCCATGGGTTTCGCGCTGCAGCGCACCCTGATGTACCTATCGCAGGTGCTCATGCACTCCTACCATGAGTATCTGCCGGTGCCCCCTAACGTCTGGAAGGAGCTCAAGGAGCTTTACTGGCTGGCTCGTGAGCACGGCCTGGCCGAGCTTGGCGTCCCAAGCGAGGAGCTTCCGACCGACTTCGCCCTCTCGCTGAGCCACGGCTTCAAGCGCATTCTGCTGGTCGGCCTGGTGGATCCCTACTACCTCAGCTACGGACAGGTGTGGGAAGTGTTCGACACCGTCGGCGATTGGGCCGCTGAGGCCTCGCTGGTCGACCATGCGCCGGAAGCCTCTGGAGCCGGCTACTTCGTCATCGACATGAGCCGTGACGCACGTCCCACCGCCTTCATCCATAGCCGATCCGAGGACCTCGGCCGAATCTGCTGCTTTCTAAATGCAAATCCCGTGCTGAAGAAGGCGCAGGAGAGAATCGCCGAGATCAAGCAATTCAGCGATGCGACCTATGCAGGCACCTCCGATACGCCTCAACGCTCCAGCATCAGCCTGCTGCGACGCATGACCAGAGCCTGGGGACTGCCGCCCAAGCGACACGCCCCCAGGATGATCATCAGCGGCGAAGTCAATCTAGCCAGCGGCCTGCCGGCCCTGCACTACTTTCTTTCCGGATGTACGATTCAGGTGCAAGTACCCGGGCCCGGCGCCGAGTCGGACATTATCGTCTCGAGCCACGGCTCGATCGTGTCGGACGAGCCGGCCGACAGCCGTCGCAGCCCCTATGGGCTAGAGGCCTGGAGCCTGCTCAACGAAGGACCTTCCGGGGTCGGGTTGCTGAAATCCCGTCGTCCCAGTCAACTGATCCGGGTCGGGGAAATCATCGGCATGCAAGAGACCGGATCCAAGGACTCAGACGGTGCATGGACGGTTGGAGTCATACGCTGGCTGGTGGTGCGTCAGACCGGGGAGTATCTGGCAGGCGTACAGATCCTGGGCTCGCGCCC
This sequence comes from uncultured Ectothiorhodospiraceae bacterium, assembly GCA_964461215.1. Classification (GTDB taxonomy): domain Bacteria; phylum Pseudomonadota; class Gammaproteobacteria; order JAABTG01; family JAABTG01; genus CAYWTP01. Next base: position 8,921 of record CAYWTP010000034.1, read on the forward strand.
ACAGGCGGTCCTGGTACGCCGCGCGCTCGATGCCACCCCCAGGACCGCGCTCATGCTCCCCGCAGACCCAGAAACCCAGACCAAGGGAACCGTCATCGCTCCCCATGGTACCTACGAGCCCGGGGTACGCCTGTTCATCGAAGGCGGCGAGCAGCGCTCCGGGGTCCGAGCCGACAGTCTGCTCGAGATCACCGTGGCCTATGAGCAGTTCAATTACGAAGCAACCTCAATGGCCTAGGTTGGCCTTCAGGCTGGCGGCGAGATCATAGGCATTCCTGCCCTCGTGGTCGCGATAAGCTGCATCGGCGGCCTGGTACCTGGTGAGCTGGTCGGCAGTCATTGAGGCTTTGACCTTCTCCATCTCCCACAGCGCGATCTTGGCCTCCTCCAGATAGTGCTGGTTGACGGCGAGTTCACCCTGTTGCTTGGCCTCGTTGGCGGCCTTTATCGCCGCACCCTCGTTGCCGGCCTTGGCGGCGAGCCTGGCCTTGGCCAGTAGCTGGCCGGAATCCCGCCACTCGGCTCCAAGCTTGTCAGCCTTCCCCAATGCCGCTTCGCCAGCCGCGATTGCCAGCGCCATGTTGCGTGCCGCTACAGCGGACTTCTTGGCCTCCAGGGCATCGGCCCGGGCATCCTCGTAGCGCCCGGCTTCAATGCTCTGCTCCGCCTTGCCCATCAGGCTCTGGGCACTGCCAAGCGCGTCCGCCGCCTGCCTCTGGGCCCCCGCGTCCTGGGCTGCCTGGATCGCCTGGCGAGCGTCGGACATCTCCTGCGTCGGAGCGCTGGCGCAGCCTACGCCCACGGTCAGCACGAAGGTGACAAGGCCTAGAGCTCGAGCGAAGAAGGACATGCGCATGACGTTGACTCCATTAATTCTCTTGCTAGCTATCGTAGGCGGGTGGGGCCGGTAGATGGTATATTGCCGGCCCGATGAAGCTAGCACTGCGGTCGCAGGCCAGTCAAGAAGATGGGACGCGTTTCAGCGGCCGTTCCGTAACCGTCCGGGAACTCGTCCCATGGGAATCACCACCTGCCACAATCCGCGCGTTCTGGAAATTCCGTAGACGATGCCAGAGATCCTAATTCTTTACTATAGCCGGTTCGGCAACGTGGCCGCGATGGCGCGTCATGTGGCGCGTGGAGTCGAAGAGGTTCCAGGCATGCAGGCGCGCGTGCGTACGGTGCCTGTGGTATCTGCCGTGTGCGAGGCGACCGAAGACAACATCCCGCCCCAGGGTCCTCCTTACGCTACGCTCGACGACCTACAGGAGTGTGTAGCCATGGCTCTGGGCAGTCCCACGCGCTTCGGTAACATGGCCGCGGCCCTGAAGTACTTCCTGGACGGAACCTCCAGCCAGTGGCTGTCCGGCACCCTCACGGGCAAGCCCGCGGCCGTATTCACCTCCACCGCAAGCCTGCACGGCGGCCAGGAAACGACTCTGCTGGCCATGATGCTGCCCCTGCTGCACCACGGCATGCTGGTGTTGGGCCTGCCGTACGGCGAGCCCGATCTGCTATCGACCACCTCCGGCGGCACCCCCTATGGCGCGAGTCACCTGGCCGGCGCAGACAGTCGGACCCCCTTGAGCGAGGAAGAGATCCGGCTGTGCGTCGCGCTGGGCCGTCGGCTCGCCCTCACGGCCCGCGCCCTGCTCGCGGCGTGACGGTCCCGGCACGGAGCCGGGCTGCATGAGCCGCCCTATTATGATGTTGCAGGCAATGGCCCTGACCGGCCACCTGGGCCTGTTGACCCTGCTCACCACCTGGTATGCCTGGCTGGCGCCGATGCCCCGCCTGCCCGTAGCATTGGTGTTGCTGGTGCTGGTGGCCCCCCTGCTGCTGCCGTTGAGGGGCCTGCTGCACGGTCGTCCGTACACCCATGCATGGGCCAGCTACCTGGCTCTGTTCTACCTGGCCCAGGGCATCGTCGAAGCCTTCGCCAGGCCTGACGAACGCGGGTATGCGTGGGCCGAAATCATCCTCAGCGCAATGTTCTATACCGGCGCCATATTATTTGCGCGCTACCGAAGCCGGGAGCTGAAGCAGCAGGCGCAGACTCCGGTCGCCACCGGCCGAGCACCATAGCGCGACGCCCGTTGCGGGCGATGCGTGAAAGGCGGTCTGGCTGGATCGGCCGACTATTCCACGGATACCCGCGCGAAGCGACGCTTACCCACCTGGAACACGTGCGTGCTGCCCGCCGGGATCTCCAGCCGGCCGTCCTCGACCCGCTCGCCGTCGATGCGCACGGCGCCCTGCTTGATCATGCGCAGGGCCTCGGAGGTGCTGGCGGTAAGCCGTGCCTCCTTGAGCAGATTGGCAATAGGCAGCTTGCCGCCGCCAACGGACAAGGTATGCTCCGGCATGTCCTGCGGCATCCGTCCCTGACGAAAGCGCCGCTCGAAGTCATCCAGCGCAAGCTCGGCGTGCCGCCGTCCGTGGAAACGCGTAACCAGCTCCAGGGCCAGCTCCACCTTGTAGTTCCGGGGGTTCTCTTCACCGCGTTCGGCCTTGGCGCGCATGGCCGCGATGGCCGGCCCGGACTTGTCCAGCGAGAGCAGCTCGAAGTACCGCCACATGAGAACATCGGACAGCGACATCAGCTTGCCGAACATCTCCCGCGGCTCCTCATCGATGCCGATGTAGTTGTTCAGCGACTTGGACATTTTCTGCACGCCATCCAGCCCCTCCAGGATCGGCATCGTCAGCACGACCTGCGGCTCCTGGCCGAAGCTCTCCTGAAGCTGCCGCCCCACGAGAAGATTGAACTTCTGATCGGTCCCTCCGAGCTCGATGTCGGCCCGCATGGCCACCGAGTCGTAGCCTTGTATGAGGGGATACAGAAACTCGTGAACGGCGATCGCCTGCCCGGCGGCGTACCGCTTGCTGAAGTCGTCCCGCTCCAGCATGCGTGCCACGGTGTGGCGGGCTGCGAGCTGAATCAGGTCGGCTGCGGTCATCTCGCTCATCCAGCTCGAGTTGAACATCACCAGCGTCTTCTCCGGGTCCAGCACCTTGAAGATCTGCTGCTCGTAGGTACGGGCATTCTCGATTACCTCGTCCCGGGACAATGGCTTGCGGGTGACGTTCTTTCCCGTCGGGTCGCCGATCATGCCGGTGAAGTCCCCAATCAAGAAAATGGCCTCGTGGCCGAGATCTTGAAATTGACGCAGCTTGTTCAGCAGCACCGTATGCCCCAGATGGAGGTCCGGAGCCGTGGGATCGAATCCTGCCTTGACCCGTAAAGGCCTGCTCTTGGCGAGCTTCTTCTCGAGCTCGCGCTCCAGCAGAATCTCCTGCGTGCCCCGCTTGATAAGACTCAACGATTCTCCTGGCGTCGACATGCACTGTTACCCCGGCAGACTGGTTCTGCAAGAGATTACCATAGCCCCCGCGGAGAACGTTTCCCGGCGTTGACCCCCCCGGGGATTCCGGCTATCTTGTGCAAAACAACAAGCTACAATTCAATGGATTATCGGCCATACATAAAGATCGACTACAAGGACATCTCCAGCCGGCCCCGAGTCATTGTCCGTCGGCGCCGCCGGCTGCCGCTGGTGCTGGTGCTGGCGGCGGGGCTTGGCTTGGCGCTCGCTATGCTCACGAGCATGACTGGCGCCCCGCTGTTGCCGGCGCCACTGCCCGATGCCCTCGCATTGTCCACGGCAGCGGCCGGCCCCACCAGGCCCAGAATCGTCGAACTTGATCTACCGTTGCCTGAGGACCCGGTCGCCGGCCAAGCCCCTGACGCCCCCACCACACAGCCGGACGCAGCGGCCGTCGCCGCGACGGAGACTGATCCGGGATCGGAGGACACCGCGCCGCTGCGCGTGGTCGTCAGGAAGGGCGATACCTTGAGCGCCATCTTCGATCGTTTGGATCTCGACCACGGACAGCTCTACGAAATGCTGGGCAACCAAGCCATCCGCCAGCGTGTGAGACGGCTGCGCCCCGGCCAGGTCCTCGAGTTCTATCCCGGCACGGGCAAGCGCTTTGAATCCCTGGTCTATCACATGGACGAGACCGAGTTTCTGCGGGTGGAGGAGGACGGCGGCAGCTTCCGTTCGCAGGTCGAGAAAGCCCGGCTTGATCGGCGCGTGTCCACCGCCTCGGCCACGATCAGCAGCTCGCTGTTTCTGGCCGGACAGGAGGCGGGACTGTCGGACAACCTCATCATGGAGCTGGTCGGGATCCTGGGGTGGGACATCGACTTCGCCCTGGATATCCGCGAAGGCGACCACTTCACGGTTCTCTACGAGGAACTCTACGACCAGGAAGGGGAGAAGGTCGGAAACGGCGACATCGTGGCCGCCGAATTCGTCAACCAGGGGCGTACCGTGCGCGCCTTGCGCTACGTGAATCCCGAGGGCATCGCGGACTACTACTCGCCCGACGGACACAGCATGCGCAAGGCCTTCCTGCGCACGCCGGTGAAGTTCTCACGCATCAGCTCGAAGTTCTCCCTCGGCCGCTTCCACCCCATCCTGAACCGGATTCGCGCGCACAAGGGAGTGGACTACGCCGCTCCCATCGGTACGCCGATCAAGGTGACCGGTGACGGCAAGGTGATCTTCCGGGGCATCAAAGGCGGCTACGGCAGGGTCATCGTTGTTCAGCATGGCGGCAAGTACAGCACGCTGTACGGGCACATGTCGCGCTTCGCATCCAGCGTGAAAGTGGGCTCACGGGTACGCCAGGGTCAGGTCATCGGATACGTGGGGTAGTCCGGCCTGGCCACCGGCCCGCATCTGCACTACGAGTTCCGCATCAACGGCGTGCACCGCGATCCACTGAAGGTGGCTCTGCCCCAGGCACAGCCCATCGCCAAGAAGTACTATGCCGACTTCGTCGCCAAGACCCAGCCCCTGGTGGCCCGGCTCGACCTTCTGCGCCGCACCCGTCTCGCCCTCAACGATTCCTGATCGTATGGAGCTCTACGTCGGGCTCATCTCCGGCACCAGCATGGATGGAGTGGACGCCGTGCTGGTGGACCTCAGCGGACCCCCGCCCCGGCTGCTCAGCGCCCTGAAGCAGGAGATCCCGGCGGCTCTGCGGCAGGAGCTGCTCGCACTGTGCCAGAGTGGCGACGACGAGCTGTTGAGGCTTTCCCGACTGGACACCCGGCTCGGCGAGCTCTTCGCCGACGCGGCACTGGCCGTCCTGGAGGCGGCGGGCGTTCCATCCTCGCGGATCCATGCCATCGGCAGCCACGGCCAAACGATACGCCATTACCCCGATCCCGGGATCCGTCAGAGCCTTCAGATCGCCGACCCCAACATCATCGCGGAAGTTACCGGCATCGCGACGGTAGCGGACTTCCGCCGCCGGGACATGGCGGCGGGGGGGCAGGGGGCACCCCTGGTGCCAGCCTTCCACGCCGCCGTCCTGCACCGACCGGGCGTCGAGCGCGTGGCGCTCAACATCGGTGGGCTGGCCAACGTCACCGTGCTTCCTGCTGGGCGGGACCGCCCCGTGACGGGATTCGATACGGGCCCCGGCAACACCCTGCTCGACGCCTGGATTCAGGAGCACCTGGGTACGGAGCTGGACGAGGACGCGCGCTGGGCTGCCACGGGCCAGGTGCAGCAGCCGCTGCTGGAGGGTCTGCTGGCCGACCCGTACTTCACCCAGCCGCCACCAAAGAGCACCGGCCGGGAATACTTCAACCTGCGCTGGCTGCGCCGCAACCTGGGTGCCCTGGAGGGGCACGTGCCGCCGGAAGACATACAGGCGACTCTGGCCGCGCTGACGGCCGAAACCGTTACCCGGGCCGTGGACGCTTATGCACCGCAGACGCAGGAAATACTGGTCTGCGGCGGTGGCGTGCACAATCCGCTGCTGATGCAGCTGTTGGCAATGGCCTCCCCGTCGCGCCGGGTGACCACCACCCTGGATTTCGGGCTAGATCCGGACTGGGTGGAGGCGGTCGCCTTCGCCTGGCTGGCCAAGCGGACCCTGGACGGCAGACCAGGCAATCTTCCGGCAGTCACAGGTGCCCGCCACCCGGTGGTGCTGGGAGCCATTCACCCCGGATCCCGGGGGCTCCCGGCAGCGCCCCGGGGCTAGCCTACCTGTCTGGTCAAGTCCGCACCCGCCCGACGTCGGTCGCCAGGACCGGCACCACATCGACGTGAGTTGCTAAACTGAGAACGACGAGCCGCAGCCGCAGGTGGTCGTCGCATTCGGGTTGCGGATAACAAACTGAGCGCCCTGAAGACTTTCGGTGTAGTCGATCTCAGCGCCCATCAGATACTGGAAGCTCATGGGATCAATGAGCAGCTTCACACCGCTGTTCTCGACAACGGTGTCGCCGTCCTGGATCTCCTCGTCGAAGGTGAAGCCGTACTGAAACCCGGAACAGCCTCCCCCCTGCACAAATACCCGCAGCATCAGCTTGTCGTTGCCCTCATCCTCGATGAGTTGCCGGACCTTCGCGGCCGCACTGTCGGTGAACGCCAACATGTCATTGGCCTGTGTAGCAAGTGAACTCATGTCGATCTCCGCGGGTATAGCTGCAATGCTGCGATCTATACAATTGTTGATGCTATTAGTCAACAATTATTCCCCAAGGGAGTCGGTCCTGTCATGGGCCAGGGCCATGGGCGTTTCACTCTCGCCGACGGAATGGACAAGGTTGCCGTTCACTTCGGCCCCCATGGCCATCTCGATGAGGCTGTAGTAAACGTTGCCGGTCACCCGGGCATTGGGAGCCAGATCAATGTGCTCCTTTGCATACACATCGCCGAGCACCACACCGTTGAGCACTATGTTCGGGACCCTGACCTCTCCCTCGATGGTTCCGTACTGGCTGAGAGTCAGGATGGAGTCACCATCGGTGTCGGCGATCACGTTGCCTTTGATCGTACCGTCCACGTGCAGCCCTCCGGTGAAGCGTACGTCGCCGTAGAGCTGGGAGTTCCGGCCAATCAGCGAGTCGATCTTGGTGGACTTCAACTTCTTGTGGCGCCGAAACATTCAGAATGTCCTCTTCAGCCAACCAGATTCGGCCAGTTGTACGTCTTCTCATCGTGCATCTGCGGCGGACCGGGGCTCGTCGCCACGACCGACACACGGTGCGGAACGAAGCCCTGCGGCAGCGTCAACTGCCCTTCCAGCCTCTGGAAATATTGAAAACGGAACTTGAGCTCGGTCCCCGGTCGCCCCGTCAGCTCAGGCAGGGCGAGGCTTATGGTATTGCCGCCCTGCTGGCCCGTTATGGCCAGGGTCACATGTCCCTGGATCACCTTATCATTTTTCATACCACGGGTTAACACGAGCTTGTAGTGGTACTGACCGGAATCGCCTACCGGAACCAGCCTGACACTTTGGATGTTCAAACCCCGGCTGACTGCGCCGGAGGCTACGATCCCGCGGTAGAAAGCCAACTCCTCCTGCAGATCCAGCACCTGGTCCTGGAGGCTCCTGAGGGTGTGCTGAACCTGGGCATATGCCTCCCGCTTGACCTGTGCCGCCCGCTCCAGGATGGCGACCCGCTCACGCAGGCCGGTATTGGCGGACTCCAGTCGTTGCGCGGCATGGCTCAAGGCCCTGCTCTCGGCGCCGAAAAGGGTGAGATTTCCGCCGGCGCTCCGAAAGCCCAGCAGGTACGCCAGGCAGGTCGCCGCCGCCAAGGCTCCCACCACCACCAGCAGCGCGGCCAGCCGCAGCCACGGCCGGCGCTCCCGAACCACCATAGGCCCGGCGCTCATGGCATCAGCCCCGTTGCCGCCGGGAAACGAGTGGCCACGGGACCAGAGCCTGTGCCGGCGACGCCTGACTCAACTCCGCGGCAAGTCCACGCCCTGTGAACACGAGGCGCGGTCAAGGCAGTGCCGCTATCTGGCGCAGCCCGGCATCTTCATCCAGGGCGAACATGATGTTCATGTTGTGGATGGCCTGTGCCGCGGCGCCCTTGCCCAGATTGTCGATAACCGAGAGCACCACTACGGTGTCCGCATCCTGGGGCCGGTGCACCGCGATCCGGCAGAGGTTGGTGCCGCGTACGGTGCGGGTCTCCGGATGGCTGCCTGGCGGCAGCACGTCCACGAAGGGCTCCTCCCCATAACGGCGCAGGTAGAGCGCCTGCAGATCGACGTCCGCAGGCACGTCGCGAACATAGAGGGTGGCGTGGATTCCACGGATCATCGGCGTCAGGTGGGGCACGAAAGTCAGGCCCACCGCCCCACGGGCGGCAGTCTCCAGGCCTTGCACGATCTCCGGCAGATGGCGATGGCCAGGTACCGCATACGCCTTCAAGCTCTCACTGGCTTCGCACAGCAGGGTCGCCACGCTGGCGTTGCGCCCGGCGCCACTGACGCCTGACTTTGCGTCGGCCACCAAGTGCCCCAGGTCCCCAAGACCAGCCTCCACCAGGGGAAGAAAGCCAAGCTGAATCGCCGTGGGATAACAGCCCGGGTTCGCCACCAGACGCGCGCCGCGAATGGCCGAGCGATTGACCTCGGGCAGGCCATAGACGGCTTCGGTCAGCAGTTCCAACGCTGCATGCGGCATGCCATACCAGCGCTCCCACGACACCGGATCCCGCAGGCGGAAGTCGGCGGCAAGGTCGATCACGCGCACTCCCGAAGCCACCAGCTGCGGCGCCATACCCATGGCGGTGCCATTGGGGGTAGCAAAGAAGACCAGATCGCAACGCAGCAAAGTGTCGGCATCGGGGGCCGTGAAGAGCAGGTCGACATGGCCGCGAAGGTTCGGAAATATGTCGGCCACGGGGGTGCCGGCCTCGCGGCGTGAGGTGATTGCAACAAGCTCCACGTCCGGGTGAGCTGCCACCAGCCTGAGCAGCTCGACGCCCGTATAGCCGGTCCCACCTACCACACCCACTTTGATCATCGCGCGACCCTGTCGGAGCAAACGTAAAATGATACGAGGCCGTATCCGAAAGGGAAAGAACCGAGACGCCAACAAAAAAAGCGGCCGAAGCCGCTTTAAGCAAGAGGTGGTCACACTTGTTGTTGTAATTAGCGTGAGAAGGAGCATAAACAGCCAAAGACATGCTGTCAACATATTGATTTATAATGCCTATGTTTGAATATACTAATTTAGTGCTGAAGCACCCGCTGTTGCGACAACAGGCAATGGGCCGTGCCAGGACCGGCAGACAAGGAAGTAGCCCTGGAGATCCCGGGTTTGTCATCCCCCGGCCCATGGCGCAGAATTGCGGCAAGAATATCCCGGGGCCCACAAACCCGGATGACCAATCCATGGCACGAGGCGGACTTACAGCGATCATCACCCTGGCCGCAACGGTGCTGCTGAGCGGCGCCGGCTGGCTGTGGCTGCCCCGCGCCAATGCCGGGCCCGCACCGGACGTCACTTTTACCACTCTGAAGGGGGAACACCTGCCCCTGAAATCCCTGCGGGGACATCCGGTATTGGTCACCTTCTGGGCTACCACCTGTACCTCCTGCCTGCGCGAGATCCCGCGTCTGGTGAAATTGCAGAATGCGTTAGGGCCGCACGGCCTGACGGTGGTGGCCGTAGCCATGCCATACGATCCCCCGAGCCGCGTGCTGGAACTCGCGCAATCTCGGCACTTGCCCTACAAGGTGGCGCTGGATGTCGATGGCACGGTGACGAGCGCGTTCCCGAACGTGGACGCCACCCCGATGACGTTTCTCGTCGACTCGGAAGGGCAGCTGATTTGGCGGGCGTCCGGGCCGCTTGACATGGCCAGACTGCGATCCCGCATCGCACGGCTGCTGGGCCGAACGGGGTGAGAGTCCGTTTGGTATACTTCATTTTCGATTGACTGCCCGGCCTGGCGGAGCCCGTAAGGGCCACGCGAACGGGGCCGGCCGCGAGGCGCGGGGAGTAGAGCATGGCGAGAACGGTAAAGTGTGTAGTCCTCAAGCACGAGGCTGAAGGCCTGGACGCGCCTCCTCATCCGGGCGAGCTGGGTCAGCGGATCTACGACAACGTATCCAAGGAAGGCTGGACGCGATGGCTGGATCGGCTGACCATGATCATCAACGAGAACGGCCTCAACACCGCCGATCCCGGAACCATCGAGATTATCGAGCAGCACATGATCGGCTTCCTCTTCGGCGAAGGGGACATGGGTGCCCCTCCGACCGGCTTCAGGCCGCCGGGGGCCAAGAAGTAAGTTGCGGCGATTCAGGTCCCCGGTATCGGCGGCGGCGATAAGGCTATCCGAGCGTCAACCAGGGCCAGAACCGGTGCAGTCACGATGGTCAAGCAGGCATGAGCTCGGCGCAGAGCCAGCTCAGCCAACGCCGGGGTCGGCGCCCGGGCAAAGATGAAACCCAGGTAGCCGGAGCCCTCCGGCAGCGGCACCAGCTCGTAGCCCTCCCGAATACTGATCTCCAGGTCCTCTACATAAGGGATCCGGCTGGCCGCAAGCACGCCCTCCACGCGGCGCAAGATCCCCGCCCGGGGAATGGGGATCATCAGCACGCCGGCCCCCTCAGCCGGGGCATTGGGCTCCAGGGACAGGCCCATGGCCCGAGCCAGAACCAGCTCCTCCAGGCCCCGTCCGGTCCCGAAGCGCAGCAGACGGGCGCACTGGCCGCCGATGGTGCGGGCGGCTACCTCCAGCGGCCACGCCTGCCCTGCGCTGATTCGCAGCTCCGCATGAATGGGGCCCTCCCGCAGGCCGTAAGCCCGACAGGCGGCTTCCGTGGTTTGGTGGACATGGGTCTGGGTAGGTACGCTCAGGCGCGAGGGGGTAACGTAGTAAGTCTCTTCGAAGAACGGCCCGTCCATGGGATCGGGCTTGTCGAATAGAGCCAGCACCGTGA
>CAYWTP010000035.1:0-19057 GCA_964461215.1 uncultured Ectothiorhodospiraceae bacterium
AGCCGGATCTGGGCACGGCCCTGCTGATCGCCGCCTCCGGCGCCTTCGTGCTGCTCCTGGCCGGGATCCGCTGGCGCCTGGTGGGCTCAATGATCGCCGTGCTCGCGGCGTGTGCACCGGTGCTGTGGTTCTTCATGCGCGATTACCAGCGCCAGCGGGTGCTGACCTTCCTCAATCCCGAAAGCGATCCCCTGGGCGCGGGCTATCACATCATCCAGTCCATGATTGCCATCGGCTCCGGTGGCTTGTACGGCAAAGGCTGGCTCAACGGTACCCAGTCCCACCTGGATTTCCTGCCGGAGCGGTCGACGGACTTCATCTTCGCGGTGTTCAGCGAGGAGTTCGGGCTGCTTGGAGTGCTGGTATTGCTGGCGGTCTATCTGTTCGTGGTTGCCCGCGGCCTGTACGTGGCGGTCGGTGCTCAGGACACCTTCAGCCGCCTGCTGGGCGGAAGCCTGATTCTCACCTTCTTCGTGTACGTGTTCGTCAATATCGGCATGGTGACCGGACTGCTGCCGGTGGTTGGTGTGCCGCTGCCCATGATCAGCTACGGGGGTACCTCGCTGGTCACCTTGATGGCGGCCTTCGGCATTCTCATGTCAGTGCACACCCACCGCCGACTGCTCTCGGGGTGAGTGGCACGGCATGCCGCCAGCCTTGCGCCACCGCTTCCTGACCGGCTTCTGCCTATTGCTTCTGGGCTGTGTCTGCCGGATCCAGGCCGCGCCCGCCGCGTCCCTGCTCCAGCAGCCCGAAGCATCCGGATTCATCCGCGAGATGGCGGATCGGCATGGCTTCTCCGAGGCTAAGCTCGAGGATCTGTTCGCCGTCGCGCGCTTCCGGCCGTCGGTGCTGCGGGCCATGTCACGTCCGGCCGAAGTCCAGCCCTGGTACCGTTACCGGCGCCGGTTCCTGACCCGCGAGCGCATTGAGGGCGGAGCCAGCTTCTGGCGCGCGTGGTCCGGCCCCCTGGAACAGGCCCGGTCGGTCTACGGGGTGCCGCCCGAGGTCGTCGTGGCGATCCTTGGGATCGAGAGTCGCTACGGGCGCAATACCGGCTCGACTCCGGTGCTGGAGTCCCTGGCCACGCTGGCCTTCGGCTATCCAAAGCGGGCCGGATTCTTCCGCGGGGAGCTCGAGCAGTACCTGCTGCTTACCCGGGAGGAGGAGGTGAAGCCGCTGGCCGCACGCGGCTCCTATGCCGGTGCCATGGGCCTGGCTCAGTTCATGCCGAGCAGCTACCGGCGCTATGCAGTGGATTTCGACGGCGACGGCAAGCGCGACCTGTGGGACGAGCCCGCGGATGCCATCGGCAGCGTGGCCAACTATCTGCACGCCCACGGCTGGCAGCCCGGCCAGCCCATCGTGCTGCCGGCCAGCGCCCGGGCCGCCGATCCGGGGCTGCTGGAGCGCGGCCTGGCGCCCTGGCTGGCGCTGGGACGCATGCGCGAGCTTGGGATCCTCTCCGAGACATCACAGCCGGACGACAGCCTCGGAGCCGTATTCCGGCTGGAGACCCCGGAGGGCTTCCGGTATTGGGTCGGCTTGGCCAATTTCTATACCATTACCCGCTACAATCACAGTGCGCTGTACGCCATGGCGGTAGTCGCACTGGCTCGGGAGGTTCGGGCGGAGCATGACGACGAGACGCGCTGAGCACAAGGCGGTGGGAGCCATCGGGCTCGGCCGGGGGGGCCAGTGGGCGGCCGGCTGCGCGCGCTGATCTACCTCGCCGCCCTGCTGGTGGCGGCCTGCGGCAGCTTGCGGGAGCGTGACCACGGCCCACCCCGGAGGGTGGACATCGCCAGCATTCCCGACGCGGTGCCCCGGATCGAGCCCAGGAGCCCGTTCGGCAATCCCGGCTCCTACGTGGTGGATGGTCAACGCTATCACACCCTGGCCAGCAGCCGCGGCTACGACGAGCGCGGCATTGCTTCCTGGTACGGCAGCAAGTTTCACGGCCTGCGTACCTCCAGCGGCGAGCCCTACGACATGTACGCCATGACGGCGGCACATCGCTCCCTGCCCCTGCCGAGCTACGTGGAGGTGACCAATCTGGAGAACGGTCGCCGCGTGGTCGTACGGGTCAACGACCGGGGACCGTTCCACAAGAACCGTATCATCGACCTGTCCTACGTCGCCGCGGCCAAGCTGGGAATCGTGGGACCGGGGACGGGGTTGGTGGAGGTGCGGGCCATCGATCCCACGGCGCCCGCGCCGGTACGACTGGCCCCGGCGCCACGGTCCAAACCCATGCCCAGGGTCGGCATGTACTTGCAGGTGGGTGCCTTCGCCGATCGCGACAACGCGCTGCGCCTCAAGACCCGCCTGCACTCGGTGGCCGATACCGGAGTCCTCATCAGCGAGGTGCTCAAGGGGCGGCAGCCCTTCTACCGGGTCCGGCTTGGGCCGCTGAACAGCGTGGAGGAGGCCGACCGTCTCGTGGATACCCTGGCCCACATCGGTATTAACGATTCCCACGTCGTTGTTGAGTAGAGCGAAAACCGTTACCCTGTACCTCCCTTCGAACAGCCTCCATCAAGATTTCACCATGCATTTGACACGACCTCTGCTGGGACTGCTTTTCTTGCTGGTCTCGGCCTTGGCGTGGGCCGACGCCGCACCCGTTCCCGCCGCGCCCGGCGTTTCCGCCAAGGCCTATTTTCTCCAGGATTTTCACAGCGGCTACGTGCTGGCCGAGGAGAATGGCGACGAGCGCCTGGAGCCGGCCAGCCTCACCAAGATCATGACCGCCTATGTGGTGTCCCACGAGCTTAAGGAGGGCCACATCCATCTGGACGATAAGGTTCGGGTGAGCGAGAAGGCGTGGCGCACGGGGGGCTCGCGGATGTTCATCGAGGTGGGCACCGAGGTCAGCGTCGAAGATCTGCTCAAGGGCATGATCGTCCAGTCGGGCAACGACGCCAGTGTCGCCCTGGCCGAGCACGTGGCCGGCAGCGAAGAGGCCTTTGCCGAGCTCATGAACCGCGAAGCCAAACGCCTGGGCATGACCAACTCCCACTTCGTGAATGCGACCGGTTTGCCCGATCCCAATCATTACACCACCGCCAGGGATCTGGCGCGCCTGAGTGCGGCCCTGATCCGGGATTTTCCGGATCATTACGCCTGGCATTCAATTCACAAGTTCACCTACAACAACATCACCCAGTACAACCGTAACCGTTTGCTGTGGCGCGACGATAGCGTCGATGGGGTCAAGACCGGCCACACGAGCACGGCGGGGTACTGCCTGGTGGCTTCCGCCAAACGCGACGACATGCGCTTGATCTCCGTGCTGATGGGAGCCAAGAGCGACAGCGAACGCGCCAGCGAGAGTCAGAAGCTTCTGAACTACGGGTTCCGCTTCTATGAGACTCATCGCTTGTACGAGGCTGCCAAGCCCCTCAGCCAGGTGCGGGTCTGGAAGGGCGCCCGCGAGGCAGTGGCCGTGGGTTTGCGTGACGATCTGTACGTGACCGTGCCCCGGGATCAGTACGACAAGCTCAGCGCCACCATGGAGGTGGATCCGCGGATCGTGGCGCCGGTCATTAAGGGGGCACGTAAGGGCACCCTGAAGATCAGCCTCAGTGGCAAAGAGTTGTTGGACCGTCCCCTGATTGCACTGGACTCGGTTCCGGTGGGCAGCCTCTGGCAGCGGCTGACGGATGCCGTGCGGCTGATGTTCCACTGAATTCATCAATACAGCGTGTCGATCGTCTACCTCAACGGGCAGTATCTGCCCGCCGAGCAGGCCAAGGTGTCGGTGCTGGACCGGGGCTTCCTGTTCGGCGACGGAGTGTACGAGGTGATCCCCGTGTACGGCGGGAGGCTGTTCCGCGTCGACGAGCATCTGGCGCGGCTGAACAACAGCCTGGCCGGTATCCGGCTGCCCAATCCTCTGAGCGAGGAAGCCTGGCAGTCGCTGCTGGCCGGACTGGTGGAACGTAATGGCCGGGGGGATCAGTCGTTGTACGTCCAGGTCACCCGGGGAGTGGCCAAGCGCGACCACGCTTTCCCCGCGGACACCCGGCCTACAGTGTTCGCCATGAGCAGCCCCCTGGTCCATGGCTTCGGCGCGCAGGGAGTTACCGCCATCACGGCGCCCGACATCCGCTGGGATCTCTGCAACATCAAGGCTATCACCCTGCTGCCCAACGCCCTGCTGCGCCAGCAGGCCGTCGACGCGGGGACGGCCGAGGCCATCTTGATTCGCCACGGACTGGTGACCGAGGGCGCCGCGAGCAATGTCTTCGTGGTGCGGGGCCGGGAGGTGGCGACGCCGCCCAAGAGCGCACAGATCCTGCCCGGGATCACGCGCGATCTGCTGGTGCGGATCCTCAGTGACGCCGGGGTGGAGTGCAAAGAACGGCTGGTCACCCAGGACGAGCTGCGCCGGGCCGACGAGATATGGCTGACCAGCTCCACCCGTGAGATCGTGCCGGTGACGGAACTCGACGGAAGGCGGGTCGGCGACGGCCGGCCGGGCCCGTTGTGGCAGCGGGCCCATGCCCTGTATCAGGAGCTCAAGGTGAGGGGTGGGGAATGAAGAATTCACCATAAAGGCACAAAAGACACAAAGGCTTGCTTGGCGATGGCTATTCTCCGTGCCTTCGTGTCTTTGTGGTTGGGCTTAGCCTTCAGCTAGCATTTCACGCTTCGCGAGTCACGAGGTACCCATGTCAGACGGCGGCCAATTCACGATCGAGCTGGAACATCTGCAGGACTATGAGTTCAAAGTCAGGTTCGACTGGGACAAGGCGGGCGATATTCTCATGGATGAGCCCGCACCCCTGGGTGCGCGCAACGGGCCCAACGCCTCGCGTATGCTGGCGGCGGCGGTGGGCAACTGCCTCAGTGCTAGCCTGATGTTCTGTGTGGCCAAGGCCGAGGTGCCCCCGGGCAGCGTGCACGCAGCGGTCACCTGCAAGGTGGTGCGCAACGAGCGCGGACGACTGCGGGTGGGGGGAATGGACGTACGCCTGACCGTGAGCGGTGAGCTGGCAGGTTCGGCGCGCATGAAACGCTGTCTGAATTTGTTCGAGGACTTCTGCGTCGTGACGGCGAGCATCAGGGAGGGCATCCCGGTAAACGTGGAGGTGCTGGGTGCCGGCGGCGAGCCCTTGCGCGCGTCCTGAGCGCTGCGACGCGCCGACTGCGTCACGGTGGGTCGCGCATGAGGATGTGGACTGTCATGGAATGTGTTATAGAATGAACCTGCATTGGCGGCCGTGCCGCTAAGTGGTCGTCCTGCATGAGTTCTGCGTGCATCGCCGGCCGGTCGATCGAGTCGCCCGCCCCGCCGGGCTCCCAGGAGCACGCTCCCGACACCTTCGGATATGACGCTAAGCCTCCGTGTTATCAGTCATCAGAGTCAGACCCTGGGGCGTGACAGCGTCAAGGTCTTCGATGAGCGTGGGGGCACGCTGGGCCGCTCCAAGAAGAACGACTGGCCGCTACCGGATCCGGAGCGGATCCTTTCGGGCAGCCACGCGCGGGTGAGCTATGAAGGCGGCGCCTTCATGCTCACGGATACCAGCGCCAACGGAGTCTTCCTCAATGGTTCCGATCAACCCGTGGGCAACGGCAACAAGGTGCGGCTGCAGGACGGCGATCGGCTCATTCTCGGTGAATATGAGATCGAGGTCAGCGTAGAGCAGCCGCAGGCGTTCCCGGCCGACTCGGGGCTATCGGATCTCGGTCCTGTGGGTACCGAGGCTCTGCCCGATAGCCTGGACCCGTTGGAGCTGCTAAAGACCCCAGGCCCGAAGGCGACCCCGGCGGCTGAGCTCCCGGAGTTCGATGAGGATCTGTTCGCACCGCCTGCGCAGCCGTCCTTCGAAAACGAGTTTGCCGAGGGCACAGGATCCCGGTCGGACCACGTGCCCGGCACCGATGAGTTCTTCAAGCCGCCCGCCTATTCTCCCTCTCCGGCTTCGATTCCCGACGACTGGGACCTGGGGGACTTGGTGCCGCCGGCGTCGGCGCCTGCCCCGCCGCCGCCCCCGGTTTCGCATCCAGCGCCGCCGCCGATCCCGGAGCCGGTGGTTTCTGCACCACCACCGGCTCCTGTGCCCCAGCCGACGCCGGTGCCTGCAGCCGCCCCGGTATCGGGGGCATCCGATGATCGGCTGCTGCGTGCGTTTCTCCAGGGGGCTCGGCTTGTGGACCGGGAGGTGCCGCCGGAGCAGGTGGATGAGTTCATGGACCTGGTGGGCGCCATCTTCCGGCAAGTGGTTCAGGATCTGCGTGAGGTGCTGATGGCGCGGGCCAGCGTCAAGCGCGGGTTCCGCATGGAGCTCACCATGATTCAGGCCGCGGAGAACAACCCTCTCAAGTTCTCGGCCGGGGGTACCGAGGAGGCGATAGACAACCTCCTGTTCAAGCACAGCAAGGGGTATCTGTCGGCCATCGACGCCTTCAAGGAGGGCTTCCAGGACATCAAGGACCACCAGCTTGCGATGATGTCGGGCATGCAGGCCGCGTTCAATGCGCTGCTGGACAGATTCGATCCCGATGGCTTCGAGGCCAAGCTCGGCAAGGCGGGCCAGAAGTGGTCGTGGGGGGCATCGGGTAAGAAGGCCGAGTGCTGGGACGCCTACAGCGAGCGTTTCCGCGAGGTCAGGAAGCAGGCCGAAGACGATTTTCAGCGCATCTTCGGCGATGAGTTCACCCGTGCATACGAGAAGCAGATCAAAATGCTGTCCTCCGCTCGTAAGAAAGCCCGTTCCGGCTAGCGCGCGGCGTGGGCGTCTCCCCCGAACCGGTCGCGTGCGTGCCGGAATTCATGTGCTAGTATTGCCAGACGGTACGCGGGAGATTGCTGGCCCTGAATCGAACAACAATGGCCTGGAACCTGCCTGGTGCCGGAATCCCATGGAAAACCCTTGCGAGCCTGATGTGCTTGCCGGCTCCGGCGCGATCGACGGCGGCTCGGAGCGGGCCGGAGTGCGGGGGCGCACCGCCGAGTTGAGAACTAGGAGGATTGAGAATGGCTTTGCGTGACCGTTTTGCCGGCCTGGTACTGGCGGTTATCACAGTGGTCGTAGTGGCGGGCTGCGTCGAGGCCGCCAAGCCGGTGCGGCTCGACGCCAGCATCGAGGCCGCGAAGAATCTGAATCCCGATCCCGGCGGCAGAGCCTCTCCCGTGGTGGTGCGCGTGTATCAGCTGCGCTCGGCCGGGAACTTCGAGAACGCCGATTTCTTCTCCTTGTACGACCAGGAGGCCGCTACCCTGGGTCCCGATCTGGTCTCCCGCGACGAGCTCGAGCTGACCCCCGGCGGCTCACAGACCATCGCCAAGGACCTGGATCCCGCTACCCGCTACATCGGCGTGCTGGCGGCCTTCCGGGATCTGGAGAGTGCACGCTGGCGTGACGTCATCGCTGTCGGAGACGCCAAGAGCATTCCCTTGACCATCAAGCTGGAAGGGCTGGGTGTAACGGCCTCGGTCGGCGGCCACTGACCGTACGGGAGCCCGCCATGTCCTGGAATAACAAGGTGGTCTGGGCCGAGGGCATGTTCCTTCGGCCCCAGCATTTCCAGCAACATGCCCGTTACCTCGAGAGCTACGTGGAGCAGCGCTGTGGGGGGATCCGCCCCCAGCCTTGGGGGTTCCGGGAGCTGACCGTCGACAGCCAGCTGCTGACCCTGGGCAAGGTGAGCATCAGTAGCGCTCAGGGAGTGCTTCCGGATGGCACGCCGTTCAGGATCCCCGAGGATGACGCGCCGCCGGCGCCACTGGAGATCCCCGAGAACACCCAGAACCAGGTTGTCTATCTGAGCCTGCCCACGCGCCGGCCCGGCACGGCGGAGGTCGCCGCGAGCGAGGAAGCAGCGGGGCTTGCCCGTTACCTCCCCGGCGAGGACGAGGTGCGGGACAGCAATCACGGCGCCGAGAGCGTGGCCCAGGTACAGGTGGGCAAGCTACGCCTGCGACTCATGCTGGAAAGTGACCGCCGCGACGAGTATGCGTGCATCGGCCTGGTGCGGGTGGTGGAAAGGCGCACCGATCAGAACCTGGTGCTCGACAGTGCCTACCTGCCGACGGTCATGGACTGCCAGGCCACGCCGGGTCTGGCGGGCTTTCTCAAGGAGCTCCAAGGTCTGCTGCACCACCGGGGCGAGGCCCTGGCGGCCCGCGTGTCGGTGTCTGGGCGCGGCGGAGCCGCCGAGATTGCCGATTTTCTGATGTTGCAGCTCGTCAACCGCTATCAGCCGCTGACAGCACACCTGACCGAGCTTCGGGGACTGCACCCGGAGCGCATGTACAGCACGCTGCTGGAGCTGGCCGGGGAGCTGGCCACATTCACCACCCAGACCAAGCGCGCGGCCCAGTTCCCGCCCTACCGGCACGTGGACCTGCAGGCCAGCTTCGCCCCGGTGATGGCTGCACTGCGCCAGTCTCTGTCCATGGTGCTGGAGCAGAACGCAATTTCCATTCCCTTGGAGGAGCGCAAGTATGGGATCCGGGTGGCGGCCATCACCGATCGGAGCCTCCTCGCCAAGGCGGCGTTCGTCCTGGCGGTGTCGGCGAGCTTGCCCAGCGAGGACCTCAGGCGGCGGTTCCCGACCCAGGTCAAGATCGGCGCGGTGGAGCACATCCGCGAGCTGGTCAACGTGCAGCTTCCCGGGATCCGGGTGCGGCCGCTGCCGGTGGCGCCGCGCCAGATCCCCTACCATGCGGGCTTCGTCTATTTCGAGCTGGACCGCAGCAGCGAGCACTGGGCGGCTTTGCAGAAGTCCGGCGGCTTCGCCCTGCATGTGGGCGGGGAGTTCCCCGGCCTGGCGATGGAATTCTGGGCCATAAGAGAGTAACCGGCCGTGCCCATAGACGACGATGACAAGACAGTCCTGAAGCCCTCGCGGCGCCCTGCACCGGACGACGACAGAACCGTGCTGCGGCCCCGGCCGGGAGGGCGTGCTCGCGGTGCACCCGCACCCGCACCCCGGACGGCACCCGGGGGTGCGGCTGCACCACGCCGCGAGGAGCCGGCCTACCAGCCCGGCGGCGGCCGGCCCGCCCAGGGCGCGGGCTTGAACCCGCTGGTAGATGCCGCCGCCACGCTCCTGGCCCTGGCCACTCAGCTCAGGGCCACGGTCTCCCACCCGGACGTTCCCGGCCTGAGGGACCGGCTGGTGCGGGAGGTGAAGAGCTTCGAGAACGCGGCCCGCAGCGCCGGTACGCCGGCGGCGACCGTGCTGGCGGCCCGTTACGGTCTGTGCACCGTGCTCGACGAGTTCGTGCAGAGCACGCCGTGGGGAAGCGGCGGCCAGTGGGGCAGCCAGAGCCTGCTCAGCACCTTCCACAACGAGACCTTCGGCGGCGAGAAGTTCTTCCAGATCCTGGACCGCATGGCCCAGGAGCCGGCCACCAACATCGACCTGCTGGAGCTCTACTACATCTGCTTGATGCTGGGCTTCGAGGGCAAGTACCGGGTCGTGGAGCGGGGGCGAAGCCAGCTGGAGCAGGTGCAGGAGAATCTGTACCGCACCATCCGCATGCAGCGTGGTGACTTCGAACGGGCCCTCTCGCCCCGCTGGGAAGGGGTACGGGATCGGCGCAACGCGCTGGTGCGCTACGTGCCCCTGTGGGTAGTGGGGGCGCTGGCCGGACTGCTGCTGCTGGCCTTGTACATCGGCTTCAGCTTCAGCCTCAACGGTGCCTCGGATCCCGTGTTCGCGCAGGTCCAGGGGCTGGAGAGACAGCGGCCGCCGGCCGTGGTCTCGCGTCCCCTGCCGCCCCCGCCGCCCACGGCGGTGCCCGAGAAGGGGCTGCGGGATTATCTCGCCCCGGAGATCCAGCAGGGTGCCATCGAGCTCACCGAGCAGCCCGACCGTACCACCATCACGATCCACGGCGACGGGCTGTTCGCCTCGGGCAGCGCATCGGTCAAGCCGGAGCTGTTTCCACTGCTCTCCAGCATCGGGGCTGCCCTGGACAAGGTACAGGGGCGGGTCCTGATCACCGGCCACACCGACAGCGTTCCCATCCGCACGCTGCGCTTCCCGTCCAACTGGCACTTGTCCCAGGCGCGGGCCGAGTCCGTGCGCAAGGTTCTGGCCGGAGCCATGTCCGATCCCAGTCGCCTCAAGGCCGAAGGGCGGGCGGACACCGAGCCGGTCGCCCCCAACGATACCCCGGCCAACCGCGCCCGCAACCGGCGCGTGGAGATCACCTTGATGGCCGGAGGTGGTCAATGAGGGCGCACCCGCAACGACCCGTGACCGTCAGGCGGACCCCGTCATGAGAAGGTTCTTCCGATTCTTCGCCCAGCGCTGGGTCATCTCCTTCCTGGGGCTGCTCGCCCTGGCTCTGATTATCTGGTTCGCCGGCCCGCTCATCGCGGTGGCGGGCCACGAGCCGCTGGGCGGACAGATCGCCCGGCTGGTCACCATCATCGTGCTGGTCGTGCTGTGGGGGCTCAACAACCTGCGGGTGCAGATGAAGTCGCGCAAGGCCAGCGAGCAGATGATGGACAACCTGGCCCAGCCCTCCGCCGACGAGGTGATGGGGGTGCGCGGCGGTGAGTCGGCCGAAGAGGTCGCGGTGCTCAAGCAGCGCTTCGAGGAGGCCATGGAGGTCCTCAAGAAGTCGGCTAAGAGCAAGGGCGCGCGCAACCTGTACGAGCTGCCCTGGTACATCATCATCGGCCCCCCCGGCTCCGGGAAGACCACGGCCCTGGTCAACTCGGGGCTCAACTTCCCGCTGGCCGACCGCTTCGGCAAGGAGGCCCTGCGCGGCGTGGGCGGCACCCGCAACTGCGACTGGTGGTTCACGGATGAGGCGGTGCTGCTCGACACCGCCGGGCGCTACGTGACCCAGGACAGCGATGCCGCGGCCGACAGCGCGGCCTGGGAGGGATTCCTCAATCTGCTCAAGAAGCACCGCCGCCGCCGGCCCATCAACGGAGTGATGGTTGCCATCAGCGTTTCGGATTTGCTGCTGCTGCGCGACTACGAGCGCGAAGCCCACGTCAAGGCCGTCAAGCAGCGCATTCAGGAGCTGAACAAGCATCTGGGAATCCGCTTTCCGGTCTACGTGCTGTTCACCAAGTGCGACCTGGTGGCCGGCTTCATGGAGTTCTTCGATGACCTGGGTCGCGAGGAGCGGGCACAGGTCTGGGGCACCACCTTTCCGTACCAGAAGGGGGCTCAGCCCGGTACCGAGCTGTTCGGGGCCGAGCTCGATGCCCTCATGCGGCGTATCGACGATCGTCTGCTGTGGCGCCTTAATCAGGAGCGCGATCAGCAGCGGCGCGGGCTCATTTACGGGTTTCCGGCCCAGCTTGCTGGCCTGAAGGAAGTGCTGGAGTCATTCCTGCAGGACGTCTTCCGTCCCAGCCGCTACGAGGAGCCGACCCTGCTGCGCGGCGTGTACTTTACCAGCGGCACCCAGGAAGGCACGCCCATCGACCGCGTAATCGGCTCCATCGTGCGCAGCTTCGGCCTGGACCGCCAGGCCCTGCGGGCCTTCGGCGGCAGCGGCCGCAGCTACTTCATCACCGGCCTGCTGCGCGACGTGATCTTCCAGGAAGCCGCCCTGGCCGGGGCCGATCGCCGCTTCGAGCGCCAGCGGGCGTGGGCCCAGCGCGCTGCTTACGCAGGGGCCATCGGCGCCACCGTGGTGGCGGCGCTTGCCTGGTCCACCAGCTTCACCCAGAACCAGACCTATATCACCCGCATGCAGGAAAAGGCCGACGCCTTCCACAAGGTCGTCGAGGCCACCCCCAACGCCGACGCCGACGTCAACGAGATGCTGCAGCGTCTGGATGCGCTGAAGGCCATGGTGGACGTGTACAAGGAGCCCGAGGAGCACGGGGTGCCATTGACCATGGGACTGGGCCTGTACCAGGGCGACAAGCTCGGCGCGGCGGCCCGGGACGCCTACGTGCGGGGCTTGAACCGCGAGCTGCTGCCCCACATCGCCGGGCGCCTGGAATCCCAGCTACGGCGCAGCGAGGGCGACGTGGACTTCCAGTATGAGGCTCTCAAGACCTATCTGATGCTGGGCGAGCCCAAGCACCTGAGCAAGGACCAGATTACCTTATGGATGACCCTGGATTGGCAGAACCGCTTTCCCGCCGACGCCGAGAAGCGCGGGCGCCTGGAGGCGCACCTCACGGCCCTGCTCAACTCCGGTATCGAGCCCATGGGCCTGGACCAGCAGCTGGTGCAGGATGTGCGCCTACGCCTGACCCAGCGTCCCTTGGCCGAGCTGGTCTACGGGCGCCTGAAGCGTGACTACGAGGCCGGCGACAAGTCTCCTTTCCTGGTCACGGCTGCCGCCGGAGCGGCGGCGTCCAAGGTCTTCACTCGCGCCAGCGGGGCACCGCTGGACGAGCCGATTCCCGGGCTTTTCACCTACCGGGGCTTCTACGAGGGATTCCAGAAGCAGAGCCACGCCCTGGTGGCGCAGGTGCGAAAGGAGAGCTGGGTCCTGGGCACCGACCGCGACGATCTGAGCCGCGCCGAGCTTGAGCAGCTCGACAGCGGCCTGCTCAAGCTCTACCTGGACGACTACATTCGGCGCTGGGACGGCTTGCTAAGCGACCTGCGCATCGTGCCCTTCCGCAGCATCACCCAGGGCGCCGAGGTGGCCGACCTGCTCTCGGGGCCCAAGTCGCCCATGCGTCAGCTGCTGCAGGCCGTGGAGCGCAATACCTCGCTGAACAAGCTTCCGCCGTCCCTGGCCAAGCTGGCGCAGAAGGCCGGCCAGGTGGCCGGCCAGAGGAGCCGGCTGGCGCGTTTGTTCTCGAGCGGAGCCGAGGAGGCGACCGCTCCCAAGGTGGAGCTACCCGGCGACCCGGTAGAGAAGAAGTTCGAGGATCTCGACAGCCTGGTGCGCAGCGAAGGGGGCAGCCCGGCTCCCATCGATCGGCTCATGAACCTGCTCTCGGATCTGTATGGTTATCTCAGCGGCTTAAGCGGTGGGCCTCAGGGTGGGGGTGCTCTGAGCGCCGCCCAGGGCAAGGGCGACGACATCCTGCGGCGCATGCAGATCGAGGCTACGCGTCTGCCCGAGCCGGTCAAGAGCTGGTTCCAGCAGCTCGCGCAGAGCACCCGCTCGGTGACCGTGGGCGGCGCCAGGACTCAGCTCGGCGAGATCTACAGCTCCACCGTGGCGTCCATCTGCAATGGCGCGCTCAAGGACCGGTATCCCTTCTACAAGGACGCCCGGCAGGAGGTGAACCTGAAGGACTTCGGCCGCATCTTCGGCCCTGGCGGCGTCCTGGACAAATTCTTCAACGATAACCTTCGGCCCTTCGTCGATACCTCCCAGACGCCGTGGCGCTCGCAGGCCTCCGGCAATGTGTCCCTGGGGATCTCCCCCTCGGTGCTCACCGAGTTCCAGCGGGCCGCCGTGATTCGTGACACCTTCTTCCAGGACGGAGGCCAGAGCCCCTCGGTGCACTTCGGGCTGAAGCCGCTGGACCTCTCCCCGGACGCGACCCAGTTCCTGCTGGACCTGGAGGGCCAGAAGATCGTCTATCGCCACGGCCCGACACGGATCATCAACGCCACCTGGCCTGGCCCCGATGCGCCCAGTCAGGTACGCATCGTATTCGAGGACACCAGCGGCAACCGGCCCAGCATCACCGAGGATGGACCTTGGGCATGGTTTCGGATCTTGGATCGTTCCAAGCTGGAGCCCCTGAGTTCGGACCGCATCCGGGTCACCTTCAGCGTCGCGGGGCTCAAAGCCACCTACGAGATCCGGGCCAACAGCGTGATCAATCCGTTCATGATGAAGGAGCTTCAGGAGTTCCGCTGCCCGGGGGGGCTGTGAGCCATGAGCGAGATGGACCTGCCCGGCTTCTACGGCAAGGTACCGTCCCTGGGAGACTTCGTGACACGGCGTCTGCCGCGCGGCTTCATCGAGCCGTGGGACCAGTGGCTGATGAGCGCCATCGCTGAGACTAAGAGTGGGCTGGGAGAGTCCTGGCTGGACGTCTATCTTACGAGCCCCATCTGGCGTTTCGTACTGCCGGAGAGTCTGTGCGGGCCTCGGGGCTGGGCCGGCGTGGTGATGCCCAGCGTCGATCGCGTAGGGCGCTGCTTTCCGCTCACTCTGACCGTCCAGACACCCCAGGGCGGTAACCTGTTCACCGTTGCCGGTGCCGCCACCGCCTGGTTTCAGCAAGCCGAGGAGGTGGTCCTGACTTGCCTGGAGGAAGAAGATTTTGCGCTGGAGAGCTTCGACGCGAGCGTGCAGCGCCTGGGACCGCTTGCCGGTCAGGCGCTGCCCGCCGAGGGTGCCGCGGCGCTGGACGGGGCGGACGGCTGGTGGCTGGACCTGGAGGATGTGGATGCGCTGGCCGGCGCCTATCCCGGGCTGCTGCACGAGCTGGCGCTGGCCCGCTTCGGGCCATACAGCTTGTGGTGGACGGCAGGCTCGGATCGGGTGGCTCCCGGCGCCCGGATCTGTGCCGGTATGCCTGCGCCACACACCTATTTGCAGATGCTGGATGCCGGTGCGCAGCCCGAGTCGGCGCTGGCGCAGGGCGATGCCGGTGTCGACCCGCTGGAGGCGCTGCTCTCCGAGCCCGGTCCCCGGGAACAACCTTGAACGACACCGTCCCCGCGCTGCGCTGGACCTCCGCCGCCCTGTCGGACCCGGGCATGGTGCGCAAGGTCAACGAGGACGCTTGCATGGCGCGGCAGCTACCCCAGTCGGGTCTGTGGGTCGTGGCCGACGGCATGGGGGGCCACCATGCGGGCGACGTAGCCAGCCAGATGATCGTGGGTGCCATGCAATCGGTGGGCTGGCACGGTCGTCTGGACGATTTGATCGACGATGTGCGCCGGCGTCTTGAGGACGTGAACCGGCAGCTTGTGCAGATGTCCACGGCAGCCGGACACGACACCACCATCGGCAGCACGGTAGCGGCCTTCATGTCGGTGCGCCGGCAGGCGGCCTGCTTATGGGTAGGGGACAGCCGGGTCTACCGCTATCGGGACGGGCGGCTGGAGCGCCTGACGCGCGACCACAGCGAGGTCGAAGAAATGATCGAGCGCGGCGAGCTGACGCGCGAGGAGGCGGAGTTTCATCCTTCGGCCAATGTCATCACCCGGGCGGTGGGTGCCGGTCCTGAGCTGGAGGCCGAGGTCTGCCATCACGAGCTGCGACACAATGATCGCTTCCTGGTGTGCAGCGATGGTCTATTCAAAGAACTCTCGGAGGCCGACATCGAGACCCTGATGCCGCGCGGTGAGTGTACTGAGGTGTGCCGCACTCTGGTGGACACCGCTCTGGCCAGAGGCGCGCGCGACAACGTGAGCGTGGTGGTCGCCGAGTTTGCTGAGGCCAGAGGATCCTGAGGCCACCGGCATGGCCCGACGTGAACGAAGACCGGAACGAGTGTGATGCGCAGCGGTAATGGCGGAAATGTCGATTGCGGGTCGGCCGTGCGTGTGCTACAAGTTCTTACTCGCATTCTCACTAATGACGGAGGCGTGCGGCCGCGGGCTGCGCCTCCGGACTGCAATCCGATTTTGGTTGGGATCCGCAGGTGAAGCCGGTCTGGCCTGCGTCAACGCCGTGGTAGAGTGCTTTGTGATCCAGGGGTGGAGATGAGCGTCATAGACGTCGACAGCTTGCTGCAGGAAGTTTCCGCGGACACAGCCGCGGGCGAGGACCTGGAGTACGATCCCGAGTTCGGGGAGCTGGAGCGGCTGGCTGAAGGCAAGCCCGAGCAGCAGATGGGCGACACCGTCGTGCCGGCCGAGGAGCCCGACTGGAAGGCAGTGCGCAAGACGGCCCTGTCGCTGCTGGGCAGGACCAAGGACATGCGGATCAGCATGCACTTGCTGCGGGCCTTGGTGCACACCGACGGCATAGTGGGCCTGCACGACGGTCTGGCGCTGTTCCGGGGACTGCTGGAGCGCTACTGGCACGGCATTCATCCGCAGCTCGATCCGGAGGACGGTAACGATCCCACCATGCGCGTGAATGTGCTCGCGTCGATGTGCGACGACGACAGCTTCCTGCGCCCGGTACGCGAAGCCCCCCTGGTCAGCTCCCGTGCCCTTGGGCGTTTCAGCCTGAGGGACATCGCCGTTGCCAAGGGCGAGATCCCACCCGGAGCCGACGAGACGCCACCCACGATGGCTGTCATCGACGGCGCGTTCCGGGAGGCCGATCCACAGGAGCTTCAGGCTACGGCTGAGGCAGTGCGCGAAGCCATGGAGCACGTGACGGCCCTGGAGGCGTTCGTCACGGAGCAGGTCGGGGCGGCGAATGCACAGAATCTAAACGCTCTGGTCAAGGTACTGAAAGAAGCCGAGCGTACGCTTCTGGAGCGACTAGCCGACCGGGGCATCGGTTCGGGCGCCGAGACCGAAGCCGAGGAAGGTGGCGAAGTACCGGAGAGGGGTGCTCCCGGGCGGGCCGGCGCGCCCATCAGCGGCGAGATCAATACCCGCGACGACGTCGTGCGGATGCTGGACAAGATCCTCGCGTACTACCGGCGCCAGGAGCCGTCCAGTCCGGTACCCATTCTGATGGAGCGTGCCAAGCGGCTGGTCCACATGGACTTCATGGATATCATGCAGAACCTGGCTCCGGACGGTGTGCCCCAGATCGAGGTCATCCGCGGTCCCGAGCCGGAGGCCGCCGAATAGCGCAATGACGGTTCCGGCGAACTGATGGGTCATCGCGCGGTCGTTACCGTCACTGGATTTCAGAACCAAAGATAGGAGGTGAGAGGTGGCGCAAAGCAGCCAGAAATTTATCGCCCGCAACCGGGCGCCAAGAGTGCAGATCGAGTATGACGTCGAGGTATATGGGGCGGAGAAGAAGGTGCAGCTCCCCTTCGTCATGGGCGTCATGGCGGATCTGTCCGGCAAGCCCGCCGAGCCGCTGGCACCGGTGGGCGACCGCAAGTTCCTGGAGATCGACGTCGACAACTTCGACGATCGACTGAAATCCATGAAGCCGCGCGCGGCCTTCCAGGTGCCCAACACCCTGACCGGGGAGGGCAACCTGAGCGTGGACCTCACCTTCGAGAGCATGGATGACTTCTCCCCGGCCGCGGTGGCACGCAAGGTGGGCGCTCTCAACAAGCTTCTTGAGGCGCGCACGCAGCTCTCCAACCTGATGACCTACATGGACGGTAAGACCGGCGCCGAAGATCTGATTGCCAAGGCGCTCGCCGATCCGAGCTTGCTTCAGGCGCTTGCCTCGGCACCGAAGCCTGAAGGTGAGGCGTCATCCGAAGAGACCCCGAAGGAGGAGTAATCCGATGGCTGAAGCGCAAACCGAAGCCCAAGCAACGGCGGGTGCCGCCACGCTGGAGCCCAACGAATTCGCCTCGTTGCTGAACCAGGAGATCCGGCCCAAGTCCGAACGGGCCAAGGCAGAGGTTGAGAATGCGGTCAGGACGCTTGCCGAGCAGGCGCTGGCATCCTCGGTCACCGTCTCGGCGGATGTGACCAATACGATCAAGGAGCTGATCGCCGCCATCGACCAGAAGCTGACCGAGCAGCTCAACCTGATCCTGCACAACGACGAGTTCCAGAAGCTGGAGGGTGCCTGGCGCGGGCTGCACCATCTCATCAATAACACCGAAACCGACGAGATGCTCAAGATCCGCGTGATGAATATCTCGAAGAAAGACCTGCACAAGACTCTGAAGAAGTACAAAGGTACGGCGTGGGACCAGAGCCCCATCTTCAAGAAGCTCTACGAAGAGGAATACGGCCAGTTCGGCGGTGAGCCCTTCGGCTGTTTGGTGGGTGATTACCACTTCGACCACAGTCCACCCGACGTGGAGCTGCTCAGCGAGATCGCCAAGGTCAGTGCCGCTGCCCACTCGCCGTTTATTTCGGCGGTGGATCCCAAGGTGCTGCAGATGGACTCCTGGCAGGAGCTGGCCAACCCGCGTGACCTGACCAAGATCTTCCAGACGCCGGAGTATGCCGCCTGGCGTTCGCTGCGGGACTCGGAGGATTCGCGCTACATTGGGCTGACCATGCCGCGTTTCCTCGCTCGCCTGCCCTACGGTGCCAACACCAACCCGGTAGAGGAGTTCGACTTCGAGGAAGACACCGGCGGTGCCCAGCACGACAAGTACACCTGGGCCAACTCGGCCTACGCCATGGCCACGAACATCAACCGCTCGTTCAAGATGTACGGCTGGTGCTCACGGATCCGGGGAATCGAGTCCGGCGGTGCCGTGGAAGGGCTGCCTACGCACACCTTCCCGACGGATGACGGCGGCGTGGACATGAAGTGCCCTACGGAGATTGCCATCAGTGATCGCCGTGAGGCGGAGCTGGCGAAGAACGGCTTCATGCCGCTCATCCATAAGAAGAACTCCGACTTTGCGGCGTTCATCGGAGCGCAGTCGCTGCAGAAGCCGGCCGAGTACAGCGATCCGGATGCCACGGCCAACGCGAACCTGGCGGCGCGCCTGCCGTACCTGTTTGCCACCTGCCGGTTCGCCCATTACCTCAAGTGCATCGTGCGCGACAAGGTGGGCTCGTTCAAAGAGCGTTCCGACATGCAACGCTGGCTGAATGACTGGATCATGCAATACGTAGACGGAAATCCGGGAACCTCCAGTGAGGAGCAGAAGGCGCGCAAGCCGCTGGCCGCCGCCGAGGTGGTGGTGGAAGAGGTGGAGGGCAATCCGGGCTATTACAGCTCGAAGTTCTTTCTGCGGCCTCACTATCAGCTCGAGGGCCTGTCGGTATCCTTGAGGCTGGTTTCGAAGCTACCGTCGGCAAAGGGCGCGTGATGATGCAAGTGGTGGGGCCGGCTCGGCCTCGCGGGACACCAACGTTGAATGACCTATCAGGAGAGAAGAGATGGCCGTAGACATGTTTTTGGATATCGAGGGCGAGATTCACGGCGAGTCGCAGGATAAGGAGCACAAGAAGGAGATCGATGTGCTGGCGTGGAGCTGGGGAATGTCCAACTCCGGCAGCTTCCATGTCGGCGGTGGCGGCGGTTCGGGTAAGGCGAACTTCCAGGACATTTCCGTCACCAAGTGGATCGATGCGTCGTCCCCCATCCTGATGCTTTACTGCGCCAATGGAGATCACTTTGCGAAGGCCA
>CAYWTP010000036.1:0-12290 GCA_964461215.1 uncultured Ectothiorhodospiraceae bacterium
CCAGCAGCATCACCGCCGCCAAGCCGTGGATGGTTCCCAGAACCTCGAAGTGAACCGCGATCGAATAGGCCAGCAGCAGGACGGCGGCGAGCAGGTACCGAAGTCGGCGAGGACTGTCACCGTGTCCGGTTTCTCGCAATGTGTTCACTCAACACCCGCAGGGAGGAGAAGATACGCACGTTGTCGCTGTCGTCGGAGCGCAGCTGGAACCCATACTTGATGCCGATGGCAAGGGAGATTTCGAGGGCGTCGATGGAGTCGAGGCCGAGACCTTCGCGGAACAGGGCGGCCTGCGGCTCGATGTCGCCAGGGGTAATCCCCTCCAGATTCAGAGTCTCGATGATGAGGCCAGCGACTTCCTGTTCAAATGACGTGAGCTTTCCCATGCAAGTAGCCATATTGTATTGATTTTCTTTATGCAGGCTGTTCAATTTCCGAGCGATTATAGCATGAAAGCCCAGCGTTGAACGCGCCGGGATATCGCGTATCATGCCGTGCAGACTCAGGATGGGCCCAGGCGCATGGTTGCCTGAACCTTGCGCCGCCACTGGACGGGGAAGAGCTTGGAGCAAGACACATCCGAACCGTGTGACGTGCTGGTCATCGGTGGTGGGCCTGCGGGGACCACCATCGCGACCCGGCTGGTCGGGATGGGCTGGCAGGTCACGCTGTTGGAGAAGGGCCGCCATCCGCGATTCCACATCGGCGAGTCGCTCCTGCCGATGAACCTACCGATCCTGGAGGCGCTGGGTGTGCTGGATCAGGTGGAGGAGATCGGCCTGGCGAAGTACGGTGCCGAGTTCAACTCCACCGCCCATGATCGGCCGCCTCAGACCTATTACTTCAGCGAAGCCCTGGACAAGGAGTATCTGCATGCCTTCCAGGTGCGGCGCTCGGAGTTCGATGAACTGCTCTTCCGGAACTGCATCGCCCGGGGAGTGCGTGCCCGCGAGGGCATCCGGGTCACCGACGTCGAATTCCGGCCCGGACGGCGCAGCCTCGTGCGGGCAGTGACCGAAGCGGGCGAGCCCCTGCATGTCGAGTGCACCTACGTCGTGGATGCCTCGGGACGGGATACGTTCCTGTCCCGGCGTCTGGGCAGCAGGCGCAGGAGCAGGCGGCACAACAGCGCAGCGATCTTCGGCCACTACGGCGAGGTTCCACGCCGCCCGGCGCGCGACGCGGGAAACATCAGCATCTACTGGTTCGAGCACGGCTGGTTCTGGATGATTCCCCTCAGAGACGGCACGATGAGCGTCGGTGCCGTGTGCTGGCCGGAGTATCTCGGGACGCGGGACGTCAGTACAGAGGAGTTTCTCTGCCAGAGCATCGCGCTCTGTCCACCCGTGGCCGAGCGCATGAAGGATGCCCGGCTACTGGGGCCGGTACGCGCGACGGGTAACTTCAGCTACCGCGCGACCCGGATGTTTGGCCCCGGCTATCTGCTCGTGGGCGATGCCTACACGTTCATTGATCCGGTATTCTCCAGCGGCGTCTTCCTGGCCATGCATGCGGCCATGGAAGGGGCCGCCGTGCTGGATGCCTGCCTGCGCGACCCGGACGCAGCCGCCGCTCGCCTCAAGGCCCACCAGCGGCGGGTTGTGCGTGGGCTTAAGGTGATCTCCTGGTTCATCTACCGGTTCACCTCTCCGGCGCTGCACCGGATGTTCATGAAGCCCGCGAACCATTTTCGGGTGAAGGAGGCGGTGGTGTCCATGCTCGCCGGGGACATCTACCGCAATACCCCGCTGAAACGACCGATGCTCGCGTTTAAGCTGTTCTACTACCTGATTTCGGCGCAGTACCTGTTGCAGAGCTGGGCCGGCTACCTGCGCCGAAGACGCAACGTGCGTCTACCCTTTTCCGACGGTACGACCTCCGCGGACCTTGACGCCTGATCGATGCGCTCCGTCCTGAGCGTGCGCTCGCCTGGCTAAGTGCTCTACGCATGATAGAAATACCAGTACAGAATCATTGGCGCCATCGTCAATATGAATGTAAAGACGATCCCTGCCTTTCCTGGCTTTATAAGAAAGCTCTTGCTTGGTTTGTTGGGATTGTAGAACACTCGAACGGTACCATCTTCGTTTTTCCCAATATGGCTTAGCTGTCTTTCCAGCACAAATCTGGCATTGTGTGATGCAACCATAACCCAAGGGGAAACTCTGGTTCCCTGGTACGCGACCCCGGCCACCGAATACTCGTAAAGAGATCTTGACGCGTAATTCTGGTGCGATGTGACGAGTTCGGTGCCGCCAACTCTTTCTACCGTGGCCTTTGAGAGTTCACCCTTGGTCTCCGGCCACATCGCGACTCGAATTTGATATACAACGGAGTAC
The DNA here is from genome assembly GCA_964461215.1 of uncultured Ectothiorhodospiraceae bacterium. GTDB lineage: Bacteria > Pseudomonadota > Gammaproteobacteria > JAABTG01 > JAABTG01 > CAYWTP01. The sequence continues at coordinate 2,340 of CAYWTP010000036.1, forward strand.
CCGAGCACCAGAAATGCATATATCGAAGCAAAAAAGCTGATGCCCTGCTTGTCTCCACTAGCGGCAAGCTTCCACATTTCTATCAGATAGTCAGTCATCGTTCAGGCCATCCTATGCACAATAACGCTGCCCATGAGCGGCCGTGGAGCCTCGGAGCCGCGCCGCGGTCCGGTGCGCGCAGCGCGCGACCTCGAAGCGCGAGAGTGCCTGGGCCGCGACCGCCAACAGACCCTGCCCGTCCTGGTCATCGACAAAGATGTCTTCACCCCGGTCATTACGGAAGGTGACGTGATAGACGGCGCCGGAGAATTCGATACGCAGTAGTCGATCCATGGCGGAAGGCTACGCCTGGAGTGGCCAAAAGACAACGCCTGACCCCGTGCCGCTTTGGAAAGGCAAGGCACCCACCTCGGTGCTCCTCGCCGTGCCAGGCGTCCGAGACCGCGGCCTGGTCCAGCCACCGCCTAATGCCCCTCGCCTGCCAGCGCGATGACGCCCATCGGAACGCCATCGGCTTTACCGCCTCCGACTACCTTGAATTGGTGGACTGGGCCGGGCGCCAAGTGCGGGACGACAAACGCGGGACGACAAACGCGGATTCATCCCGGCAGACGCACCGCCCATACTCTCTCGCCTGGGCCTGGCGCCCCCGGCGGGGACTTAAACCCCGCAAGAGACTCTGAGCTTTGCTCGGCGCGATAGCGGATATCGCCTGAGCGGCGCCCTTCTTGGAGCCCCTGTGGCGAAAACACTGTGTCGGAACATCGTACACCCGAAAAATGCCCCCAGTCTCCGCGGCGCCGGGACGTAACCCATGGATATAAAAAGAGATAGCTCCTCAAGAACCCGCCCCGCAACCGTTTCCGCTCCGAAAAGTCACCGAGAAAAGCCGTCCGATTTCTTTACAACGAATATCGGTCAGGAAATTGGCTCCAGTAGAGGCTGCTTCTGGCGGTTCGGCGGTACGAACACGATAACCAGCAATCTGTGTGTCGGATATAGCTCTAGCGGCTTTGGCGACTATGAGATGAGCGATGGCGCTCTCTCGGTCGGGGGTGAGATCAACGTCGGTGGCCGTTATACCAGCACCGCGTCAGGCATCCATGCCGCCAATGCCAGCACCAGTGGAGCTGGCTCGCGCTGGAGTATGGCGAATTTCTACACAGGACTTACCGGCACCGGTACCACCACGGTCGCGGGCGGCGGCACGGTCGAGAGTACCAATACCTGCATCGGCTGCATCAACGGCGGGCACGTGACTACAAACCGCTACGGCTACCTCGGATGGAGTAATGGCGCGCAAGGTACCGTGACGGTCACGGGGGCCGGTTCAACGTTGAGCGTGAACAACAACCTGTATCTTGGTGGCTCCATAAGCGGTAACACCAACGGAACCGGTGAGCTGGTGTTCGCAGGCAACGTGTCGCCTGGCAACAGCCCTGACCTGGTCAATGCCGAGGGTGATATGACCCTGTGGGGTACGTCGTCCACCCTCATGGAAATCGCCGGGCTGACGCGGGGCAGCGAGTACGATGCGTTCGATAACGGGGAGATCTTAGCCTTGCAGGTACCCTCCGTGTCGTGCCCTACGATTTGGGCGGTGGGCTGCTCGCGCCTTCTGCCGGCGATTCCTTCGATCTGTTTGCCGCGGCGAATATGCACGGCGCCTTCCCCTTTGACCGACTCGACTGGCACGGCTCGGTATCGTCGCTCCCCGGTTATCCCTTCGCAACCGGCAACTCAATCTCCGCTTTGCGCCTCTTTGTGAACATCGGAGTGTGACCTAGTAGTTCGGTCGCGTGCCGAAACAAGAAAGGGAATGGTAGCTCCAACGCATCGCAAGTCGTGGGTGTCCTTGCCTTCCTGATCGTCCGTCGGTGCCCGGCCTCATGCGCTGGCTCCGGGTATTCAGCTCCCGACGCCGAAGTTGCGCAGCGCGGTGCGGAAGGAATTGAACGGACTGAGCACTGCGTCAACGATTATCACCGTGTAGCCCAGCCAGTGGTAGAAGGTGGGTGTCTCTCCGAGGTCGAATGCCAGGTAGGACATAAGGCCGGTGGAGATCACCAGCGCCAGCACCGCGAAGACGATATCGGACAGAAAAGAGGCTGTACTGATGTCCCCGGATTTGAAGAACTCGACGATCAGGACGACCACGCATAGGCCGATGAAGACGTAACCGGCCACGCCGTGCATGTCCAGCCCGGTATAGTGCACGGCCAGCATGTAGGCGATGAGAAGGAGGGTGTAGGGAATCTTGTTAAGGATCCGCATGGAGTTGTGGCTGCTCTTGACAGTAATGTCTTCAGACATGAATGGGTCCTCGACTGACGGATAGGGGATGGCGAAAGGCCGCTGAGGCTGAGGACATTATCAGGGCTGCATCACGGTTTTTCCAGAGCCCGCGCCTGGGGCGCGGGGCCAGCGAAGGAACAGAGCATGGAGCGCGAGTCAGGACTTGAATCGTTTTACCCGAGCGGCTATGGCCCAGGGAAACTGGCGGGCAGCATGTAGGAATACTTTAGGTGCGGCTCTCTTAGAACCACCGGCGAATCCGTCAGGTGGCCACCTGTAAGGGAAAGTGCTGGTATTTGGAGGCATGGTCTCGCTGCAATGATTGCTGTCTATAGAAGGCCAGGTAGGCCTCGAAATCTCCACTCGAACGCAAGGAGCGCAGCTTCAGTATGGCCTCTGCCCGTTGCAGCCCCCGGCGGGCACCGGTGATATCCATCCGATCTTTCACGAGGCGGTGGCAAGCGCTCTCTATGACTCCCGTGGCGATCGGTAAACATCGCCTCAGGTACTGGTCATACCTCAACATCGCCTTGTACTTGAGCAGATAGCCAGCACACTTATCCATCGCCGCACGCCCCTGCTCGGGCAGCTCACCTAAGGTTGCGCTACGACGCATACCGGCTGCCACCTGGCTGGACTGGCCCCCCAGGAAGCGTGCAGCTAATGGAGCTGCACCCTCGCGGAAATGGCGGCCGAGGAAGAAACCCATGCCGCCATGCTGCGCGAGTGGATCGAGCGCGAGGCCTGCGCGGCCGGGGATCCCCCGGCCGATCTGGATCCGCCGCACATGCCGGCGTGAGCCCCGCCGGCGCACGAGGCCTCGGGCGGTGATCGGCGGCACAGGGGGCACAGGGGGCACAAACCGGCGCACGCCCAGGCGTGCGGGCTGAGCCCTTAGCCGGGCAGGCAACGCGCCGCGCGGCCTCGCACCTAGAGGTCTATGGCCTGTGAATCATCTGCCAGGCTACCCAGCCTCGCCCCAGCCATTTGCCGACACCGTGCGGCCGCAGGGCCGCAAGCAGGAGAACTCCGGCGGCTATCCATTCCGGATGGCGTTTGACCACACGCAGTGCATTCAGCCCTCTGTCGGCCAGCGCCAGGGGCGCCCGCCAGGGCTCGATGCAATGCGCCACCTCCTTCCGCTGCGCCGCGGCCTGCGCTATGAGCCGTTCGCGACGTTCGGCCAGGGGCAGTGAGCGCCGGTTCATGGGCCGGAGGGGAGCTGCCGGCGGTCCTTGGACAGCTCCGACAGACTCGCCGCAAACAGTCTGGGCGCGGTTCTCGCTCTGTATACGGCCACTGCCCCTGAGGCCATCGCGCTTGCCACGTAGAACGTGGCGAGTATGCCTAAGGTCAACAGGCGGTGCGTATCCCAGAATGCGGCCACGAGCAGAATCGTGCTCAGAACCAGCCCCATTCCCAGGCACAGCAAGGCTGTCAGCGTGAGCGCCAGCATGAATAACAGGTGCGTGCGCGCTTCCTCAAGATCCGTGGACAGCAGGCTCAGGCGCGTATGCGCGATGGAAATCAGCGTCGCCGCCAGTGCGCTCAGCGACGCCAGCAATCCCCTGCTCCCGCCGTGTGCGTTATCCCTCACGGCGCGATGTGGCTGAGCGCCGGCCGGTGAGCAGGCCCAGCAGCAAGCCGACGCCGGCCGCTAGGCCGAGGGCGGTCCATGGATTGTCGTGAACATAGTCGTCCGTCGCCTTGGCCGCCCGCTTGGTGTTGGCAAGCAATGCGGCCTGACCGTCCGCCAATCTGGTTTTGGCGACGCGCAGCGATTCTTCCGCCTTGGTGCGAAGTGCGGCCAGTTCCTCACCGCCCTGATTGGCGGTGGCCCTGAGCAGCGCTTCCGCATCGGCCACGACCGCCTTGAAATCCGCGGTCAGTTGCTCTCTGCTGTCTACATAAGATGAACTTTTCATACATTGCTCCATTGTTGACTCAAATAGGCGCCCGGCACACCCTCATGCCCGGAGCGACGGTGTGCGCTGCCAGGCGTCGAAAGGGGCAGGACCGTTTTCCGGCAATCGGTCACTAGCGACATCATCCCCGGTATGGGCACCGGCTTCTGTACGCTAGCGCTCAGAGGGAATAGCCCGGGCGAAGATTGCTACTCTCCCAACAGCTCCGCCATGGGCTGCAGTTGCTCCAAGTGCTGGGACACCACCATCAGGATGACGATGATCGGAATGCCGAGCAGCATACCCCACACGCCCCACAGCCAGCCCCAGAACAGCAGCGAAATGAACACCGCGGCGGCATTCATCCTGAGGATCTTCCCCGTCATCCAGGTCGTCACGAAGGTTCCCACCAGCGTGGAGATGGCCAGTGAGGCGCCCGCGACCACCAGCACCATCGACAGCGAGTCGAACTGCATGAAGGCCGCCATACCGACCCCTGCCGTAACGAGCGCCGGTCCAAGGTAGGGAATGATGTGCAGCAGCCCCGCGGTGACCGCCCACGCGCCCGCATTCTCCAGGCCTATCCAGCGGAATGCGACCCAGATAACCAGACCCAGCAGAAGATTCGTCGCCAACAACATAAACATATACTTCTGGATAGACTCGTTGATCTCGTCGAGCATGGTGATCGTGATCTTTCTCTTCGACAACGTAGGGCCGGTGAGCCGTACCAGTTTTCGCTTGAAGGTATCGCCCCCCACCAGCAGAAAGAAGACGAGGAAGATGACCATCGCCGCCTGCCCGAAGAGGCCCACGGCGCCCATTGAGTTGGCCCACATGAAATCGCCAAGCCTGAATCCGGGGGCATCGACGACGACGTGGGCCGGGGGCCGCCGCGGGTCCGTTGGAACGCTGGCCGTTTGGGTGGTCGCCTTCTCCATTTCACCCACGGCGCTTTGCATCTTCTGCATGTTGCCGCCCGGCTTGTCACGTATATTGGTCAACGTCGCGGACAGTTTGCTTGCCGCCACGGGCAGCTGGGCGACAAGCGTCTGCATCTGCCCGCGCAACGAATAGGTGCCAAGCACCAGCGCGCACACCACCGCGGCGATCACCAGGGCCGTGCCCAGCACGCGCGGAAACCTGAGCCGCTCCAGGGCGTTCACGAGCGGGTTCAGGGTGTAGGCGAGTATCACCCCGAGCAGCAGCGGCACCAGAAGCTTCTGACCCCAGTCCAGGGCAAACACCACGGCCACTGTCGCCAGGATGCCCAGGGCCATGCCGCGCGCATCCACAGACATGAGAATTGCAACCGGATGGCCCGTCCCGGGTACCGCCTCAGACGCGTCCCGGGCGGCTATTGCCGGTGCGGGTTGTGGTTTCATCGAGCGTTGAGCGCCTGATACGTTCGCGGGAAGTCCGGTTGGCGTATTCCATCCGCCGGGTACAGGCTGTTCGCGATGCCCCCGGCGTTCAATACCGACTTACTTGCTCGCCGTCGATGCGCACGCGGTCGCCGACACGCAGGTCAGAGACGCTCTGCCGCGCCAGTTCCTGATAACCCCCGCGATCGAGCCTGACCCGTACTCGATACGACTCTGACTGCGAATTCCTCCTCTCGATCTCGTGACCTGCCACGGCACCGCCAACGGCGCCGGCGACGGTAGCAACATCCTTGCCCGTCCCGCCGCCGACCTGATGGCCGAGCACGCCGCCGACCACGCCGCCGATAATGGTGCCCACGCCGATACTGGTGCCGCCTATTCCTTCCACGCCCCCGCGGGTGACGTCGATCGCTTCCACCACCCCATAGGTGGTGCCGGCATAGGGCGTGTTGCCGTACGAGGAATCCCCGTAGGTTGAGTTACCATAGGTGGAGTTGCCATAAGTCGGCGAGGAGGACGTGGGGCGCGAACCAGCTTCCATGCAGCCGCCCAGCGCGACAGTGGCGCCGAGGAGACCTGCAAACGCGATATGTGTTGATTTCATGTGACTTTCCAGGTTTGATTGCGGGATTGCCCAATCACAGCCTAGCCGGGCAGGAACGTGGCGTCTGTGCGATGGCGTACAGGCGCTTCTTGGAACGTCCCTCAAGCGGTTTGTGTGCGCTGCCATACATGAATCGGGCGAAAGGGGTATAGTGATGAGGCATGGGTCCCTCCATGGACCACCTCGATGAGGTGGCGTGGCCCCGGCCCGGAACCGAGGGTTCTTCCATGATCAGTCCTCATGCGCCCCCTGTATGATCCACATCACAGGGGCCACATCCCATTGGTCAGGCCTTGTGTTTTGCGCCCTCCGCCCGCGCCATCAGCCGGCTCAGGCGCGATACCGACAACCCCAGCTCGCGTGCAATCGCGCTCATGCTCAGCGCGCTTTCCGTGTGGGCTCTGTATAGCGCCTCTTCCCGATTCTCGCAGCTTGCCAGCCACACTGGGCCGGCGTGCGCAACTTGCGGCGCTGAACCCGGGGGACGTCACGGTCAGTGCTGTTACGCGGCTCGGCCAGTGTCTCGGCATTGAGGCGCGAGAGTGCCTGCGCCGCGACCGCCAACAGCCCCTGCTTGTCCTGGTCATCGACAAAGATGTCTTCGCGCCGGGTACAACGGGAGGTGACGTGATAGACGACGCCGGGGAATTCGATGCGCAGTGGTCGGGCCATGGTGGAAGGCTACCCCTGGAATAGGCAAAAGACAAGGCCTGACCCCATGCCGTCACGCGCACGGCCGGGTTGTCGGCGCTGTTAGCGCGGATTCGGCTACACCTCGACCTTGAAGCCAAGCTCAACGTCACAACCTGCCTGGCCACCCCGAATGCCCCAATTCTCCTTCGTGATTTCACGCAAAAGAATCTTTACGTGGTTCCTGGGGATACCGAATGGCTCAAGATTGTCGACAATGGCTTTGTATAGGTTACGTTTGGCATCGAGCGAACGCCCGGAAAAAGCGTCAATACTGATGTGGGTATAGGACTCCGGCTTTTCCCTGTCGGGTGGACAAGCAAAACGGTGCGGCTCATGGACCAGGAGGCGAACATTCCTGTCCCCTGGCATGATCTTGAAGGCGTCACGAAGCGCCTTGTGAACGGCCTCCATGAGCGCGACTTCCTGCGCCTGCGTATATCGCTTGCGTACTTCGACCAACACACTTGGCATGCCGCTCCCCTCTTACCTACATCCCCAAGCTTCGCGTAAACAAAAGTGAGCTCCCAACGTCCATCAGGCAGCCGACTTTGGGTTGTTCAGTATTCAGATTCTTCTCTCTGATTTCACCAACGACCTAAATCACTGGACGGTTGCCGTTTATGCGCGTGAGTGATGGCAGACGCCGGGTCCCGGACGGACCGACCGGCGCGAGGATCGCCCGGGGCTTGTTAGGCTGGGGGTGAAGGACGTCTGTGGGGTGATCGCCGTGTGTCTGCTGGGAGTGGGATGGGTGTGGTTCATGCCGGCGCCTCCTGGCCGTGACGATGGAGGGACTATGGCAGAGGTGTCGAGACGGCGTCAACGGCATAAGCGGTCTGCACAGGCGCAGACCACCGAAGCCCTTGACCGGTCGCTGACGCGCAGATCCGGCGGAGGCGAAGAAACTGTTAACCAGTTCAGATATTGGGAAATAGGCCGTGGACCTGCGCGCCATGGTGTACAACTATTTCGGGAAGCAGCGCGCGATGGGTGTGGGCTGCGGCGCGGGCGCGTGCGGGAGGTTCGGCGCGGCCGGGCATGAATCGGGAGAACGCCACGATGAACCGACCGCTAATAAATTCCCTGGTCGGCGCGCTGCTGAGTGCCGTCGCCGTCCCCTCCCAGGCTACGATCTATTCTTGCGTGTACACCGACGGCGCTGGCAATTGGAGCAACCTTGCCAATTGGACCTGCTACGACGGTGTCGGTAATCAGGTACCTGACAACAGCCCGCCCACGCGCTTCTTCGCGACCATCTCGCCTAGCTTCGGCGCCAACAACGTATCGCTGGACCAGTCCGTTACTCTCGACAAGCTGGCAGTGGATGACGGCGCGACGCTGCACATTCTCAACAACCAACTGCTGACGTTGGACTACGGTTCTGACCCCCAGTCCGGCGTCAGCAAGATTAGGGGGCTGCTCTCGATTGAATCTGCGGGCAATACAACCGGCCTTCGCTTGTCCGGGCCGCAGACTCTCCACGCTAATGACCCCACTGACACCAACCAAGGCGTCATTGGCCAAATCACTCTCTCGGACAACAGCCAGAACATCATCTCGGGCCTCAATGGTGGCGGACAGGATTATCTCACCCTGACCTCCATCAACCTCACCGGTTCCGGGCAGATCGGGCAGAACACGCTGTCATTGATCACCAACGGCGTGATTACCGCCAGTGGCGCTGCGGGACTTGTTATCGATCCGGACGATGCGGGCAGCTACACCAACCAGGGAACATTGCGCGCGATCGACGGCGCGACCCTGACCCGGGCTCACGGCACCTATGACAACACTGCCGGCCAGATCGAAGCGGGCGATACTTCCACCGTTGAGCTAAACGGCGCCTATATCATCGGCGGGACCTTGAGCACGGCGGGCACCGGGCACATTGATGTGACCAGCAGCGCGACGCTGGACGGTGCGGGGCTGGTGAACCAGGGGACGGTGAACGTGCAGAACAGCAGGACCTTGAACCTGACCGGCCATATCACCAACCAGGGCGAGATCAACCTGCAGTCGAGCGGCAACACCACCGACCTGGTGCTGACGGGGGATGTGACCCTGGACGGCGGCGGGACGGTGAACATGAGCGACAACCAGCAGAACCGGATGTACAGCAGCGGCGGTCCGTACACGCTGACCAACGAGGACAACGTGATCCGGGGCTCGGGTCAGCTCGGGCTGAACAGCGCCGGGCTGGTGAACCGCGGCACGGTGCAGGCCGACCAGGCGGCCGCGCTCATCATCGACCCGGCGGCCGGGCTGACGGTGGTCAACGCCGGCCTGTTTACGGCCGTGAGCGGCGGGACGCTGAGCTTGCAGGGCGGCAGCTACGACAACTTCGAGGGGTTGACCTCCGGGACGGTGAGTGCGACGGATGCCGACATCGAGGTGGTCAACGCGACCTTGAACGGCGGCAGCGTGAGCCTCAACGGTGCTTCGGAGCTGCGGCTGTCGGGCGGCACCGTGACCGGCGGGACGTTGAGCAACAGCGCGAGCGGGGTGGTGCGCAGCACCGGCGGGGTCAGCGAGCTGGGCGGCACGGTCAACAACCCGGTGGGCGGCCAGATCCGGGTGGGCAACAACACCACCCTGAGGCTGGAAGGCAGCGGCAGCTACGACAACGCCGGGACGTTGTACATGGATTCGATAGGCAACGTCACCGACCTGGTGGTCGTCGGCGACACGGTGTGGGGTGGTGGCGGCAGCGTGATGCTGTCGGACAACGCCCAGAACCGGATATACAGCGCCGGTGGCAACGACCGGTTGACCAACAGCGACAACGCGATCCACGGCTCCGGTCAGCTCGGGTGGAACCAGATGGCGTTCACCAACGGCGGCCTGGTCGATGCCAACCAGAGCGTGGAGCTGGTGATTGACCCGAGCAGCGGCGGGGTCACCAACACGGGCACGCTGCAGGCCAGCGGGCCGGGGCAGCTGCGTCTGGGCAACGGCAGCTACACCAATGGCGGCGGCCTCATCCAGGCGCTGGACGGTGCGCGGGTGGTGCTCGATGGCGCCTATATCATCGGCGGGACCTTGAGCACGGCGGGCACCGGGCACATTGATG
>CAYWTP010000036.1:12390-19016 GCA_964461215.1 uncultured Ectothiorhodospiraceae bacterium
ACAGCGCCGGGCTGGTGAACCGCGGCACGGTGCAGGCCGACCAGGCGGCCGCGCTGATTATCGACCCGCAGGACGGCGCAGGCTTCCGCAACGAAGGTGTGCTCGAGGTCTCGGGTACCGGCGGCCTGACAATCAACCCGGGCGACTTCACCAATGCCGGGACGGTGTCGGTCGAGGCCGGCCGGCAGCTCGTCCGGCAGGGTGTGTATCTGCAAACCGCTGGCGTGTCCTTGATTGAGGGGACGCTCAGTGCCAGTGCAGGCACGGTGTTGAGCGGGGGAATCCTGCAAGGCAGCGGAACCATAGCCGGTGACGTGAGCAATACCGGTGGTGTGCTCGCGCCGGGGGATTCGGTCGGCACCTTGCATCTGCTGGACGATTATGCCCAGGGCAGCGGCGGGACGATCGGCGTGGACCTCAGCAGTGCTGGGTTCGACGTTCTGGATGTGGGCGGCGTCGCGACTCTGGGGGGCACCGTCGCCGTCAGCCTGCTGAACGGCTTTGCCCCCATGGTCGGCGATACCTTCCAGTTCCTGCAGGCGGGATCGATCGCATTGACGTTCGATGGCGTAAGCTGCACGGGCTGCGGGCGCGTGTTCGACGTCGTCTACGGCGCCGATTTCGCGGCGTTACGCGTCGCCGCAGTGCCTTTGCCGGCACCCGCGTGGCTGCTTGCGGGCGCACTGGCGATGCTGGCGGTCCTGCGCCGACGCCGGTGACGGCTGGCGGCGTGGCAGCTTGTGCAAGCTTAATCGGCTCTTGCGCGGCGGTATTGGATCCGGCAGACACTCAGGCGGTCCCTGCGCTCCCCGACGCGCAGATGGCGCGCCGCACCGACGCGAAGCCGATGCGCTCCTGCTCCAGGCGCACTGCGCGGCCCAGCGCATCGGAGCGCAGGGCCTGGAAGAGGGCCTGCTCATCCTCCTCGAGGTGCTCCAGGGTGCCCTTGAAGCGTTTGGACTCGGGCTCTTCTCCCCAAAGCTCCCGGTGCGCCAGCAGAGTCTCCCGATCCATGAGCAGGGAGCGGGCAGCGGGCAGGAAGCTGCGCAGCTCCGAGAGAATCGCGAAGCCGTGGGTGTCGATATCGCCCCAGTACCAGATCTCCCGGCCCGCCAGCCACTGCACCTCACGCAGCGCCCGGATCCCGTAGCCCAGGCCGAAGATCACCAAGGCGCCAGCGATTGGCGGGAACGCCAGGCCGTTGGTCTTGTTCTCGGTGATGAAGATCCGGCGGCACGGCGGGTCCAGCGCTCGGAACTGTGACAAGGGGACGCTCAGATCGGTGAGGCCCCACGGGGCCTCGACGGTGGGGGCCAGGAGCCGAAATCGGATCAGGGCCTCTTCGAAGCGCAGGCCATAGCGGCGCTCGAATCCGCCCGCCGCCAGCGCCGTGGCCGTGCCGTCGATACCTGCCGGCGGCAGGCCGGCGTCCAGCAGCTCGCGCAGCAGTGCCTTGTGACCCTCGATGAACTTGCTGTCGACGCCGGGGATGTCCAGCTCGCGCATGTAGATTCCCGGGCGGGGGTGAGCCTGGAACCAGGCCACCACGGCCAGCAGGCGTTGCCAGTCGCCGGCGTGCTCCAGGGCTCTTAGCGGATTGCGCTCGAGCCAGGGAACGAGGGCGGGCTGGGCCGTGCGGGTGGCCTGAACCAGCTCCGCGAAGCGCGCGAAGTCGCGCCACCGGCCGATGGTCCGGTAGAAGTCCTCGCTGGTCTCGAACAGGATGCGCCGTGGCAGGGCCTGGGTGCCGAGCCGGCGGTGGGCGACCTCGCCGAACTCGACCGTGTAGCCGTAGCCCCGCCCCGCCTTGCTGTCGCGCTTCAGGCCCTCGATCCAGGTGCGTACCTCGGCGAAGCGTTCCAGCAATTCCTTGGCCGCAGGGCGGCGGAAGGGGATGGCCAGGGGGAACAGGGATTCACCCGCGAGCCACGTCTTCAAGGGCTTGCCGCTGTTCCAGATCCGCTCGGCCCGCCGGCGGATGTCCGCCGGTCCGATCACGCGCTGGCGCGCTCCAGGTACTGCTGCTTCTGGGCGCGGTACTCTTCAACCGTAAGGTTGCGGATCAGGGAGTTGCGCCCGTCCTCGTTGTGCACGAAGTGCACGGCGCGGATGTAGTCCTCGATGATGTGGATCTTCTGCAAGGGCGTGACAATGAGAAGCTGCAGGTTCAGCTTCTTGAACAGCTCAAGGCCGTAGCGGGTGCTCTCGTCCGAGCCGCGGCCGAAGGCTTCGTCGATCACCACGAAGCGGAAGGAGCGCGAGCGCACGGCGTTCCACTCCAGGCCGAACTGATAGGCCAGGGCCGAGGCCAAGATGGTATAGGCCAGCTTCTCTTTCTGGCCGCCGGACTTGCCGGCGGAGTCGGTGTAGAACTCCCGGACGCTGCCGTCCTCCTGCCAGCGCTCGGCCGCCGAGAATACGTACCAGGCGCGCACGTCGGTGACCTTCCGGGTCCAGCGCCGGTCCAGCTCCGCCAGGCCTTCCCGGCCGTTGAAGCGCTCGATGATGGCCTTGACCTGTAGGAACTTCTGCTCCGTGTACAAGGCGTCCTGGTCCAGGGTGTGGGCCAGACACTGGCGCAGGGACTGCTGGAAGTCGCGGATCTCCGGGTCCGGGGTGGGCTCGGCCGCCAGCTCGATGTAGGTGCCCGGGTTGTACTCGATCTGCTTGAGCGAGGTGTTGATGGTGCGGATCTTGGTCTGGATGTCCTGGCTTTCCTTGTCGAGCTGATTCTGAAACAACGCTACGCTGTTGATGGTCCCTTCGTTCAGAAGCTGCTTGAAGCGTTCCTCGTGCCGCGGTAGATCCTGGCGCACCAAGGCTTCCAGCATGGCGGCGTACTCAGGCAGGGCCGACAGGGAGTCGTCCACCTCCAGGGTTTCGGCGGGGTAGTCGGTGCGGTAGGCCTGCATGGCCTTGACGATCTTCTCGCCCAGGCGCTTGCTCCTGTTGGCGTCGGCATCGAGGCGGGCTTGGAGGTGCTCGCGCACCTGGCGTTCCCCGGCCACCAGGCTGGTCAGCGTAGGCGCGGCCTCCCCCAGGACCTCCCGCCGGGCGGCGTCCAGCAGCCGGATCAGGTTCTGGCGATCCTGCTGGTGCAGGCGCGAGGCCAGAGCGCGGGCCTCTTCGAGCTGGGTTGCACTGCTGGAGCGGCGCTCGTCCAGCCGGCCTCGCTGTTTCACCAGCTCCTCGCGTTTCTCCTCCTTCTTCGCGATGGCCCCGGCGACGATGCGAAGCTGGGCCTGGAGGGAATGGAGCACGTCGGAGCTTTCCTCGATGCGGCGCTTCTCCTCGTTCAGCTCCTGAATGCGCCGTGCGGGGCTCTGCCAGTCGATCTGGGTGAAGTCGTGAACGCCGAGGAGGTCGCGCAACGCGTCGCGGCGCGCGTTGAGCCTGGCCACGCGTTTGAGTACCAGCGCCAGGGCGTCGGCAACGGCCTGGGCCTTCGTTTCCAGGCCCCGGGCTTGAGCCTCCAGGGCCTTGAGCTTGGCCTCGTTGCTCCAGCCCAGCACGTAATGGCTGCGGTCGCCGATGGCGCGGCGGTCGTCCTTCTCGTGGCGCTTGCCGCCGGTCTTGATCTGGCCGGCGCGGGTCACGGCCCGGGGCTGGCGATGGAACTCCTCCAGATTGTCGCAGCAGATGTGATCGAAGCGCTCGGCGAGCTCGGACTCCAGCCAGGTGTAGAAGGGGCTCTCGGAGTGAATTCGCAGCTTGCGCCATAGGGCATGGGGGTCCGCCGTGTGCAGGCCGGGCAGCGTTCTGGCTTTGCCCACGCGGAAGTACACCAGCCGGCCCCGCAGATGGGTGCGGTCCACGTAGCGGCTAATCTGGGGATAGAGGCTCTCCGGCACCAGCAGGCTCAGGCCGAAGCCGTGCAGCAGGCGCTCGATGGCGCCCTCCCACTGGCCCTCAACCCCGTCCACCTGCAGCAGCTCACCGGCGAAGGGCAGGGCCTCCTCGTCCAGGCCCAGCGTCTCGGCCATCTCCCGGCGCAGCTCCAGGCTGCTCAACGGGATGTTGCTGCGGCGCCGGCGCAGGGACTGGATCTCGCGCTCCAGGCCATCGCGTTCGCCCCGCACCGTGCGCAGGTCCACCGCCCGGTCGGTCTGCTCGGTCTGGGACTCGCGCAGGGATTGCTCGGCTTCGTGCAGCAGGCGCTCGGCCGCCTGGCGATTCTGGTAGAAGGCGTCGGCATCGGCCGCCGCGGGCAGCTCCAGATGTTGGGTCCAGGCGGTGTACTCGGCATGGCGGGCCTGGCAGCGCTCGCGCTCCACGGCCAGCCGCGCCACCTCGTCCTCGATACTCTTGATCCTGCCCCCGCCCTGGGCGTCAATGCTGGCCTTCAGATCCTCCTCCTGGCGGCGCCGGTCGGCGATCTCCAGCTTCAGCTCCGCCAGCCGGTGATCCAGCTTGGCCAGCTCCAGGTCCAGGGCCTGGATGCTCTGCTCCAGCAAGGAGGCCTTGTGGCCGGCGAAGTAGGCGTCCAGAGCGTCCCGGCAGCGGCGGGTCCGGTCGATGGTCTGCTCCAGCTCGGCGTAGCGTTCACCGTCCCCGACCAGGGGTGTGAGGATCTCGATCTGGCGCTTGGCCTTGAGCACCGCCTCGTGGGCGCGGTTGAGGTTGTCGAAGTTCTTGCGCAGCTCCTCGATACGCTCTTCCACCTGGGTGGGCTCCAGCATGTGGCCGCGCACGAAGTCGGTAAGGTTGCCTACCGACTTCATGGACACCGTCTGGTAGAACAGCTCCAGCGCCTGCTCCTGGGCAATGCCGAACAGATGCCGGAAGCGGGTGGCGTACTCCTTGAAGTTGTCCAGCACCTGTACCTTGGCGGTGCCCCGCAGGCGGCGCTTGAGCTGGAGGATGTCGCTGCCGAAGCCGCTGAAGTGCTCGGCGACGGACAGCGGCGTCTCGGCCACCACGAAGAAGCGTTCGGGATTGCGCTGGCCGTCCTTGAGCCAGAATACCTGCGCCAGGGTCGCGCCCTGGTCGAAGCCCGCGTTGTGGAACCAGGCCAGCAGCACCGTGTAAGTGTTCTCGCCGCGCAGGGCCACCGCCCGGGCGGATTGGGTCAGCTCGTCCTTCTCGCTCTTGTACTCGCCGCGCACGTAGGAGTACAGGGAGCGCTCGCGCACCTCGGCCCCGGCGGCCTTGTTGTAGACGATACGCTGATGCGGGACCAGCAGGGTGGTGACGGCGTCCACCAGGGTGGACTTGCCCGAGCCGATGTCGCCGGTAAGGAGCGAGTTATAGCCGCCGGGCTCGATGCGCCAGACGTGGCGATCGAAGGTGCCCCAGTTCAGCACCTCCAGCCGGTGCAGCCTGAAGCCGGTGCGGGTGTCGTCGTCGGCGAAGTCGAGCTGCTGGGATTCCATGGTGGTGCGGCCTGCTCTTGGCCCTGCCTCAGAGGCGGACCTGGCGCAATTCGCGCAGGGTGCCGATGGTCTCGAAGTCCCGGTCGCGGTGGATCAGGGCGACGCCGTGATCCAGGGCTACCTGGGCGATACAGCAATCGATGGAGCTGCGCACCGTGAGGCCGCGGCGTCGCAGATCGAAGCAGATCTTTGCGGCCAGCTCCCAGGATCTGGCCCGCATCTCCAGGTAGTCCTGGGTCTGCAGGTAGGAATACAGCAGCTCCCAGTCCCGTGTGTCGCGGCAGCCCTGGAGCAGCTCAAGCTCAGTGAAGCGGGTAAGCGCGATCTCGTGCTCCCCGGCCGCCGAGAGCAGGTCTTTGCTGGCCGCGCCGCTGGCATCCCCGAAGACGCCGACCCACACGGACGTGTCAACCAGCACCACGGTCGAGGGATCTCAGTGCCTTATGGTCGAAGTCGTCTCTGAGACGGAGCCGTCCCGCCAGCTCGGTCAGGTCCTTCTTGCGCCGGATCCGGATCAGCTCCTGCAACGCCAGATGCAGCAGCTCCTTCTTGGTTCGCGCCCCGGTGAGAGCAAATGCCTCCTCCATCAGTGCGTCGTCGAGCACGATATTCGTCCTCACGATGGGAGTCTCCGGCGTGTGTATACTGATGTGTATCGTACGCGCCGGTGCAGGGAAAGACAATTTCGGAGATACGACCGCTTCTGCGAGGCCACGGCGAGTGGCAAGCCCAGAGATCAATGCTGGGGCCGGGGCCGGCCGCCGGTCATCAACCTCTCATGGGAAGATGCGGTGGCCTACGCCCAGTGGCTCTAGGGGCAGACCGGCGAGCGTTACCGCCTGCCGACCGAGGCGCAGTGGGAGTACGCCGCGCGGGGCACGGAGGGCCGGAAGTACCCCTGGGGTAGCGGCGGGGTTGGGAGCCGTGAACGCCTGACCATGGGGGGACAGGCTGGACTTCAAGCCGCTACAAGTAATCCCTGTCCCGTCAGCGACAGGGCGCATCCATACGGCCCCCTGCCGGCAATGTCCGCCTCCGGCGGCGATGCCCGGCGCAGCTAACGGGGCAAGAGGGGGAGGCGAAGACGGAAAGACGTCCCCCCACGGCGTGTGCCGTCCTGGTCTCCGCTCTCAAAGGTGGCGAAGCGCGATAGTGAATTCCTGCTGGCGACGACCTCGTTACTGGCGCTGGCTGCGGAATGACCGAGGGAAGCCGGTTCTGCCATAGCCGGCGCTATCGGACGCTGGGAGGGAC
>CAYWTP010000037.1:0-18762 GCA_964461215.1 uncultured Ectothiorhodospiraceae bacterium
TCATAGGTTGGATCTTTAGGCCGTGGCGTCCATGTGAGGCCTGCAGGACACGCCGTGAACACTTCCCTGTGGGCTCGATCGCAGCATCCTTGCTGCTAACGGTCCTGCAAACCTCACATGGACACCGTGAACTAGGCTTAAGAACTAACCTATGCAGGACGACTAATCGGCGTCCGTTGAGCGCCCGAGCGCGAATTGTCACAGCAAGCCGCCCGCCGCTTGCGCCCCGGAGGCCAGAGCCGCCCCGCGTCAGGTGCCCCCGGGATATGATCGCGCGCTAAAGGACCGGGTCCTAAAGCTCCGGGCCAGACAGCCGCTAGACCTCTTGCTTCCGTGGAGCGCGCGCCCGGGTTCGGACGGCCGCGGCCCCGGTGACATTTCCTCTGCATACGGCGGCCACATGGGCACAATTCGTTCGCACATGCGCACCTCCACCTTGACGGGGGTCGCCACGGGACTCCTGGTGCTGCTGGCTGCTGCCCGGGCGGTTACGGGCGATATGGGCTGGATGTTCAATGCCACGGGTCTGCTCGTCGTTCTGGGTGGTACTCTGGCAGCGTCGTTGGGCAGCTTTCCCCATAAGGAGGTCAGGGGAGCCCTGCGAATCTTCGTCATTGCACTGCGCGACGAGCAAGCCTATCTCGAGGAGGATATGGCCGAAGTCGAAGAGGTGGCTGCCCTGTGGTACCGCCACGATATCCTGCGCGTCGAGCAAAGATTGGAGCAGATCAAGAGTCCGTTCCTGCGCACCGGCGTGCAGCTGGTCATCGACCATACTCCGCCGAAGGAGATCATGGAGATCCTCCAGTGGCGGATCGCCCGGCTCAAGGCCAAGGAGCATGGCCAAGCCCATGTCTTCCGTGCGATGGCGGCTTACGCGCCGGCATTCGGTCTGCTGGGAACCCTGCTGGGCCTCGTCGGCATGCTGGAACACATGGCTGCCCCGGCCATCGCGACCATGGGTAGCAATCTTGCCGTGGCCCTGGTGACCACGTTCTACGGGGTCTTGCTGGCCAACCTGGTGTTCAAGCCCATGGCCCTGCGGCTCGAGCGCCGGACGGAGCAGCGGGCGGCCTCTCTGGTCATGATTATGGAGGCGGTGGCGCTGCTTCGGGAGCGGCGCAGCCCCGCGTTCATCCGCGAGACCTTGCGCTCTTTCACCCACGACCACGTCCCCGAGCCAAGGCAGCCCGGCATCGAGGCAGGTGAGATTGCCTGACCGTGGTGTTTCTTCCCGGGCGGCCAGCGATCCTGACCGGGATCTGCGGCCACGCTTGTCGGCGTTCCCGCCCCCCGAGGCGCTGGATTCCCTGCTCGCCGGCGGCGCCCACGACGACTGGCTGACGCCCTATGTGGACGTGATGACGCTCCTGCTGGCCATGTTCGTGATGCTGTACGCCTTTTCCTATGTGGGGCGCACGCAGCACCGTGAGGCGGTGCTGACGGTGGCAGGCGATACGCGTGCTCTGTCGGAGGGACGGGTGGAGAAGGGCCGACCAGGCAAGCCCCAGGCTCGTCGGGCCGCAATGGAGCAGCCGCAGCAAACACGCAGCGAAGAGGTCTCGCCGCAATCCTCGCCGAGTGATCGGCCGGAAGGCCCGCGTCCGGACCAGACAGCCCAATTGCCACAGCTGCCATCCGCAAGCGCGCCGAACAACGTGCGGGAGGCGCTGGTTCGGAGCCTGCGAAGTGCTTTGAGACGCGTGGACGGCCGTGAATTTCTGGTGCTGGACACCGGCCCACAGGAGATCGCGCTGACCATTGGCGAGAGCGTGCTCTACGATCTGGGCAGTGCGGAGATACGACCCAGGGGACAGCGGCTGCTGACCAGTCTTGCGCCATCGTTTCGCTTCGGCGGGTACCACATCGTCGTGGAAGGGCATACCGATGACCTACCCATACACAACAGCCGTTTCCCATCCAATTGGGAGCTCTCCAGCGCGCGGGCCAGCAGCGTGGTCCGCTTTCTGATTGACTCCGGAGTTTCTCCGGCCCGGCTTCAGGCAGTGGGCTACGCCGACACCCGTCCGGTGGCCTCGAATGACTCCCCCAGTGGCCGCCGGCAGAACCGCAGGGTCACCCTGGTGTTGGAGATCACCGCCCGGGAAGCCCAGGAGCCCGTGGCGGGAGAGCCCGCTCGGTAGGATCCTACCCCGGGGGCGCGAGGCGAGACCAAGCCGTGGCCCACCCGTATGCGGGCTGGTGTCCGCGCCGGCACCGGTAGGCAACCGGAGTGCTCCGCCGGCCACTCATGTTCCCCAGCCAGCGACCAGCTCCCGAAGCGCTCCCAAGTGTGTCGGTGACCGCGAGTGCGCGCAAGGATCGTCGACAACCCGTGCAGGGGTGACCCTCAATTGCAGGCTGTCCGGGACCCACGGCCGCTGGTGCCAGCGCCCAGGATCCGGTTGCCGCGTATTTATAAACAGCGACTTATCGTGCGTCCCGTGCGGGCGTCCAAGCTGGCACCGGGATTGCTCAGCAGCGTCAGCCGCGATGAGCCATCGCGTGTGGAAACGGCTCTGCCTACCCTTGCATTGGAGAAACAAGATGAAATCTCGCGTAGCCGCACTCGTCACGTTCGCCGTCTTTACAGCGTCGGCTCAGGCCGGGGACTGGACAGACAACTGGTACGTCCTAGGCTCGGTCAGTCACTCGAGCACCGCGTTGAGCAAGTCCGGACTGAACGCGAAGCTCGCAGGCGCCGGTGCCGCCGGTGTGACGTCCGCCGATTCGGGAACGGCGAACCTTCAGTGGCGGCTGCAACTTGGTTACAAGCTCACTGACTGGCTGGCGGTGGAGGGCGGCTACATCGATCTCGGCAAGGCGAAGTACACCGCCAGTTATGCCGGAGGCGGCGCGGTCGGCAAATGGCAGGCGGGCGGGCCCGACATCGCGGCCCTGGGGATCTATCCGGTCACCGATTCGCTCTCCTTCTTCGGCAAGCTGGGCGTGATCGACGCCAAGGCCAAGACCAAGTTCGCCGCCACCGGCGCCGCCGCACCCATTTCCGGAAAGACCAGCCAGACCCATGTCGAGCCCATCTACGGACTCGGTGCCATGTACAAGCTGACCGACAACGCCGGCGTGCGCCTGGAGTACGAGCGAGTCAACAATGTTGGCGATTCGCTCAAGACCGGCAAAGCGGATGTGGACATCGTCTCGCTGGGCTTGTCCTATCAGTTCTGAGGAGGGCGGTCGGCGGAGCGGCGGACCTCAAAGCCTCCTTAGATCCAGGCAGTGCTCCGTCAGGGCCGCGGCTGGCGGATCCGGTGCCTGGACGACGACGGTGGGGTCCAGCCGCTCAACCACGAAGCGCTGCGCAATTCGCCGCTCGGCCTCGCCGAGGTCCACGGGCAGGCCGTCGTAGCCTGCGCCATCGGGCCTCCAGTCGTGCAGGGTCACCCGTATGGCCCGGGCGGTGGCTCGCCGGACCAGCGTCAGGCTCAGGGGGCCGTGGGCGCCGAGGGTTGGATGCAGTCCCTGCGAGGGAACGAAGGAGCGATAGCGAAGGCCCCGCAGCAGCACCGGACCGTCGCTGTCCGCATCCTCTTTCCACGGGACGCGGAAGCCGTCGGCGAACAGATCCCAGCCGTGTAGCGCACCAGCATCTCGTGCCGCGGGCCGCAGTGTCACCTCCACCCGCGCGGTGCTGGAGTCCACCAGGCGCGAGGTGCCGCGTTCCTGGGAGGCGGCGTCTCCCATCAGGGGCCAGGGCTCCAGGGCATGCTTGAGCGTGACCCGACACCCGCCCAGCTCGACCTGGCCCAGCAGCCTGCGGTCCTCGTTCAGCAGGCATTCCCGGATGGGCTGGCCCAGGCCGAGGCCGGCCCCGTCCAGATCCGCCAGCACCTCCCCGAGATCCCGCCGCAGATAGAAGGGCAAGGTGTAGCGGTCATGCAGCACGGAGCCCCAGTCGGCAAGCTGCTCCGGGGGTGACTCGGCGCCGAGCATGACCGCGAGCGCGCGGATCAAGCACACTAGCGCGACCAGGGCCTCGGGTGTGGGCGACATGTGAAACGGCCTGAACTCCACCAGACCCAGGCGCCCGCGTTCGGGAAGGTATGGGTTCCACAGCTTCTCGACGTTGAGCTCGCTGCGGTGGGTGTTGCCGGCCGAGTCGGCCATGAAAGGAGCCAGGGTCCCCCACAGGATCTCCGGCGAGGGTCGGGGTATACGGGCCAGCAGGTCCAGGGCCAAGCCGAGCTCTTCGAAGGCCTCGCGCACCCTCTCATCGGGGCGTGGCGACTGGCTGGAGCTGCCGATGGATTGGCGGGCGAACCAGTAGGACAGGGACGGGTGGCGGTTGAAGTACCGAAGGAGGTTAGGCAGGAGCCAGGGCGCCAGGAAGAATGGACTGTCGGGCGGCCGGGGACCGCCCAGGGTGATGTGGCCACCGCCGCCCGAGTCGCTGATAATGCCATTGTACTGCAGCCGGAAGGGTGCAAGCCTTTGGGCTCCGGCGGTGGCATAGATCCGGCGGGTCCAGGCGAGGAAGGTGGTCGCGTCGGGGGCCGGCGCCATATTCACCTCCACCACCGCCGGATCGGGTGTCAGCGTGGTCCAGGCCACTGTCTCGTCTATGGGCGGCGGAAAGCCGGATAGAGCGAGGCCCGGCAGGGCCGCCGCTTCGGCTGCCTCGCCGACCGTGTGCAAGAACCGCAGGAAATGGGCGACGTCGGGAAAGGCCGGGATCTCAACGCAGGCGACATCGCCCGGGACTGCAGGCGAGTTGCAGCCGATCGCGACCAGGTAAGTGCCCTCCTGCGCCAAGTCATCGACCAGGCCGTCCAAGGGGATGGCGCGGTCGTGGACCGACGAGCGGGCCAGACGCGGCTCGGCCGCGGCGTCGGTCATCGGAGCCAGGCCGTCGCAGCGAAAGGCAATGCGCAGGTCCATGACCCCCTGGATCCGGAAGCCCGCGGCGGCCCAGCCGTCCCCGTTGAGGCGTCCGGTCAGGGCCAGCCAGAAGTCCTCCAGGGCTGCGGGATGGCACGGGGTCCCGCCCAGCAGCGGGTCCGGGGGGCCAGGCCACCGGTACGCATCCTTGCGCGGACTATACAGCCCCAGGCACCAGCGGGGGCGCTCTTCCCCGGCATACTGCCGTCCCAGGGTGCGTAGCAGTACACCGGGGGGTAGTGTCGCGCTGAGCGTCGCGAGCATGGCTCTGGCCCGGGCCTCCTTGTCCTCGCCCCGGGCTTCCGTCAGCCACTCGGGCGCCTCCGAGAAGCGGTCCGTGAAAGTGGGCTCCGCGCCCATCCAGACGGTGGCTCCCCGGGCGGCAACCCGGCTGTCGTGGTCGGCTACGGCTTGGTCGAACGGCTCGTAATCTGCCGGCATGTCTCACAAACTCCTGCACTGCAACAGAGCATTCGTCACATCCGTGTCTTATGATCGAGCAACGTAGTCCGGATCTGCCACGTATCCTGAAGCCAGTCATTGAGACGGCAAGAGGTGCACCTTGCGACGCTTGAGCATCGAACATACCACGGTGTACCGGTACCCGGGCCCCGTCAGCCTGCAGCCTCACAAGCTGCTGCTGCGGCCCCGGGAGGGCCACGACATCCGCATCGAGTCCTCCCGGCTCGCGATTACGCCCGCCCATCGCGTGAAATGGCAGCGCGATGTCTACGGCAACTCGGTGGGGCTTGTCTCGTTCCTTGAGCCTGCCAGCGAGCTGAGCATCACCAGCGAGGTTATCATTCGGCACTACGAGGAGGCGCCCCTGGATTTTCTTGTAGCCGATTACGCCGTGCAGTTTCCATTCCAATACGATCCGGCGGAGCGGGTGGAGCTGATGGCGTACGAGATCCCGGTGTTTGCCGAGGACACCGCGGCCCTGCGGGCCTGGGCCCAGCGCTTCTGGCGTCCCGGACAAATCGTGCAGACCTACGTGCTGCTGGACACGATCAACAAAGCCATCGCCCGGGACATCGGGTACCTGCAGCGGGAGCAGCCCGGTGTTCAGTCGCCCCGCCAGACCCTGGCCGGTAACCGTGGGTCGTGCCGTGATCTGGCCACCTTGTTCATCGAAGCTTGCCGTTTCTTCGGACTGGCCGCCCGCTTCGTGAGCGGCTATCTGCACTCCCCGGGATCGGAGCAGGAGGGTGCCACCCATGCCTGGTCGGAGGTGTATCTGCCGGGAGCCGGCTGGAAGGGCTTTGACTCCACCAGCGGCCTGGTGACTGGCACCGATCACATCGCCGTGGCCGTGAGCCGCCACCCGGAGTCGATTCCGCCGATCTCGGGGGCTTTCGTCGGCCCCGCGGACCCGCCGCCGGTGATGGAGGTGGATGTCGACGTGAGGCTGAAGGGGTGAGCCTTCTTGGCGTTCCCCACCCCCGCTATCTGCCTTCAGCCCACAGCCCAAGGCCTCAATAGTTGTCCGTCGGATGCCCCTCCAGATTGGCCGGGCACAGAACCTCGCGCATGGTGCCGATGAGGGTCAGGAGCTGGTCGTTGCGGATGCGGTAGTACACGCGGTTGGCTTCCTTGCGGGAGATGACGATGTGCTTGTCCCGAAGCTGCTCCAGGTGCTGGGAGATGTTGCTCTGGGTGGTGCCGGTGCGGTCCACGATCTCGCCCACGGACAGCTCGTGGTCGCCCAGGGTGCAGATGATCTTCCAGCGCAGGGGGTGGGCCATGGCCTTCAGGGCGTTGGCGGTGAGAACCGCGTCCTCGTTCTCTGGCGGGTTATGTGATTCGGGCATTCCCAACTCCGTTATGCAGGCTCGATACACAAGAACTCAGGGTATTGTTTGTAGGGCGCTACGTCAGCTACACGTTTGGACAGCGGCACCGGCCGCGTGTTCTTCAGTCGCCGTCCGCATACTCGTTGCCTGCCAGGGCCACGGCCGCGTCCTCGACCCGGGTGTAGCCGGTCATGTCCTTGGCGATGCAGATTATGTCACTGATGGCGCCTGCGGCGTCCGTTATGGCGGTACGTGAGAACAGTATCGGCATCCGGCGCCCGTCCTTGGCGATGAAACGGGCCTCGATGCTGCTGATGGCGCCGGTGCGGATCAGCGCCTCCAGCCAGGTACCCATGAAGGCGCCTGCTTGCTCCTGCTCCTCTTCCTCGAACACGTCGCCGATGGACATGCCCTCGAGGGCTTCGGCGGAGTAGTCCAGCATCCGGCGGGCGGCCGGGTTGGCGTACTTGATGACGCCCTTCGGGGTCAGCACCAGGAGAGCCTCCCCCATGGTGTTGATGACGTTCTCCAGGTACTGATTGGCCTGGCGCAGCTCTTCCGTACGCCGGGCGACCCTGTCCTCCAGCACATTGTTCATCTCCCGCTCCTTCTCGATGAGGCGGAAGTAGGTGCTGATCTTGTTGATGAGCAGGTTGTCGTCGATGGGCTTGAGCAGGTAGTCCACGCCGCCCACCTCGTAACCCTTCTGCTGGAACTCGTCGGTCTTGAACGCGGCGGTCAGGAAAATGATGGGGATGTCGCGGGTCTTCTTCCGGATCTTGAGCATGGAGGCGGTCTGGAAGCCGTCCATCTCGGGCATCTGCACGTCCAGGATGATGAGGTCGGTGTCCGGCTCCTTGAGCGCGATGTCCAGGGCCTGCTGGCCCGAAGTCGCTTCGCGCACCTGCACGTCCATGTACTTTTCGATCAACGTGCGTAGCGTGAACAGATTGTTCGCGTTGTCGTCGACGATGAGCAGCTTGAAGCCGGCGTAACGGGTCATGGTTCGGCGTGGTCGGTCGTTCCGTCGCTCAGAAAACGGTCCAGGGTTGCCTTCAGCCTTGCAGGGTCCACCGGCTTGCTGAGGAAGTCGTCGGCACCTGCCGCCAGGCTGCGCGCCCGGTCCTGCGCACCCGCCTTGGCCGTCAGCGCGACGATGGGCAGCTCGTGAAAGCGCTCCCGGGCTCGAATTTGGGAAATGGTATCATTCCCATCCATCTCGGGCAGCATGATGTCCATCAGGACCAGATCGAAGGGCTCTTCGCCCTCGAGCGTTTCCAGAGCCTCACAACCGTCGCCCGCGGCACTCACCGTGAGTCCCCATCGCTCCAGGAGAGGCGTGAGCGCCAGCAGGTTACGCACGTCGTCGTCCACCACCAGCACACTGCGGCCGTGGTAATCGGCCTCTGGTATTGTCGCCTGCCCGGAAGGCGCGAGGTCGGCCTCCACGGTACCGACCTGCTCCGTGTCCAGGGTGCTGCGGTCTAGCTCCGCGGGCATCAGCAGGGCGAAGGTGGAGCCCCGGCCTTCCTGGCTTTGCAGCTCGATGCGCCCGCCCAGCAGCTGAGCGAGCTCGCGGCTGATGGTCAAGCCCAGACCGGTGCCGCCATAGCGGCGACTGGTAGAGCCGTCGGCCTGCTTGAAGGCCTGGAACACGACCTCGTGCTTGTCGGCGGCAATGCCTATGCCGGTGTCCTGGACGCTGATGCGCACGGGGCGTTGGCTCTGGTCCTCGGCTCGACTGGCTTGCAGCCGTAGCACCACGCCGCCCGTGGCGGTGAACTTCACCGCGTTGGACAGGAAGTTCTTCAGGATCTGGCGCAGCTTGTCTTCGTCCGAGATCAGGCTGCGGGGGGCATCTTGGGCGACTTCCAGCTTCAAGTCCAGGTGCTTCTCGTCGGACTGCGGCCGGACCAGATCGATGAGGCCTTCCAGCAGCCTGGGCAGATCGATCTCCCGGGGGGTCAGTGGGCTCTTGCCGGCCTCGATACGTGACAGATCCAGAATGTTGTCGATCAGGGCCGCCAGGTCTCGGCCGGCTTCGTGAATTACCTTGGCCTGCCTGGCCTGGTCCGGGGACAGTCCCTGGTGGCTGTCATGAGCAAGAAGCTTGGAAAGCAGGAGGATGGAGTTCAGCGGCGTGCGCAGCTCATGGCTCACGTTGGCCAGAAACTCTGACTTGTAGCGGTTGGATTGCTCCAGCTCCCGGGCGTGGGCCTGGAGGGAGCGGCTGTTGTGGGTGTGGGTCTCCGCCAGCCGCGTGAGGTTGGTAGCGAGCGTGCGCAGCTCCTCCGGTCCCCGCCACGCGAAGTGCACCGGCTCGTTGTCGGTGAGCACCCGGCCGATGCCGTCGGTGAGCTCCCGGCCGATCCGCTCGGCCCGCACTGCAAACCAGCGTGCCACCAGCAGCACGATCCCGATGAGCACCAGAATGATGCTGACGACCCGCAGCTCCAGGGCGTGGCGAAATTCAGCCAGCGGTGACGGGTCCACCTTGCGCCCCACCCACAGGGGCCCGGAGCGCTCGGTCACGAACATGGGGATCCAGATGGCTTGCTTGTCCTGGTCCTTCCACAAGGCGAGGTCGTGCTTCTTGAAGATGGCCTCCAGGCCGGGAAAGTCCTTGAAAGCGGCACCGGGCGGGCTGACCGTGCCGCCGTAGCGCAGGTAGCTGCCGTTGCTCTGAACGAAATAGGTGCCGGGATACGCACGGGCCATGCCGCCCACGTCCACGTCGGCGACGACCGCACCGAGAGGAGGCTTGGTGTTGGGCTGTTGTGCTTCGGACGGAGGTGGCGCGCCGACGGGGCTGATTAGCCGTAGCATCATGAGGCGTTGGGGATCGACGGCGCCGGCCTCGGGGTTGACGCTGATGGGACTAATGAGCACGCCGCCGGCACTGAGGTGCATGCCGGCTCGGAAGAAGTCCTCCGCCGGGCGATCCAGGGGCGGGGTTTCTGGCACCAGCTGCTGCGTGTCCTTGTTGCGCTCAAGCCAGAACCGTGGCTTGCCGTCGCGGCTCAGAAACAGGATCTGCACGATGTCCAGCTGGTCACTCAGCAAACGGTTCACCCACTGCGCGTAGCGCGTGCGCAGCTCCATGTTTCCGGCCGCGTCGGGACTCTCCAGGACGGCCTCGGCGTCGGGCATCTTCGCCAGCAGGCGGACCATCTCCATGCGGCTGGCCAGGTGCTGGTCCAGGTCCCGGAAGTCGGCACGCAGGTTCTGCAGGTGGGCCTTGTGGTAGAGCAGCTCCAGGCTGCCGAACACCAGCGGAATATTGATGAACACTGCCGCCATCAGCGGCGCCAGGCCGAAGACGAACAGAAAGGACAGGATCTGACTGCGCAGCTTCATGGTCTAGCGTTGGTCCGGACCGGTGCCGCGCTGGTGGGATATGGGTGCATCCGTTCTCTTGTAGAGGAAAACCCGGTACGGAGTCAATTTCGCAGGGAAAGTTGTGAGGTAAAGCTAGCCGCGCGCAATACGCCAGCAGTTGTGGATTCGGGGACTGCGCGAGAAATCTTGGGGGATGGTGGAGGCGGTGATGTCCTGCACTTGCAGGCCGGACAGGGCCTCCCGATCCATGCGAAAGCGGCGGAAGTTGTTGGAGAAGATCAGTATCCCCCCCGGCTCCAGCAGGACGGCGGACTTGCGGATCAGGTCGACGTGGTCGCGCTGCACGTCCAGGTTAGCTTGCATGCGCTTGGAGCTGGAGAAGGTGGGCGGATCCAGGAAGATCAGGTCGAAGCGCCGGGAAGCCGCCGCGGCTTCGCGGCTGAGCCACGCGAGGCAATCGGCCTGGATCAGATCGTGCCGGGGACCACGGAAGCCGTTCAGGTGGAGGTTGCGCCGCGCCCACTCCAGATAGGTCGCGGAGAGGTCTACGCTGGTGGTGGAGGCGGCGCCGCCGCTGGCGGCATAGACGCTGGCGGTGCCGGTATACGCGAACAGGTTCAGAAAGCGCGTGCCGCCGGCCAGCTCCCGGATCAGGGCGCGGATCGGCCGGTGGTCCAGGAACAGCCCCGTATCGAGATAGTCGGTGAAGTTCACCAGAAAGCGGCAGCCCCCTTCCTCGACCTGATGGAAGCGGCCCGCCTCGGCCAGCTTCTGGTACTGGGTGGTGCCCCTCTGGCGCCGGCGCACCTTGAAAAACACCTGTTCGGCCGGGACGTCCAGCACCCGTGGCAGCTCCCGCAGGGCCTCGTGCAGGCGTCTGCGGGCCTGGTCCGGGCCGACGCTTGCGGGTGCCGCATATTCCTGGACGTGTACCCATAGCCGCTCGCCCCGGTACAGGTCCACGGCCAGGGCATACTCCGGCATGTCCGCATCATAGAGGCGGTAGCAGGCGATTCCTTCGCGCCGCGCCCAGCGTCCCAGGTGTTTGAGGTTCTTGCCTAAGCGGTTGGCGAACATGTTCCCCGCGGCGCCAGTGCCGCCCTCTACGGCGGCCCGGCCGCTCGCGGAATCGCCCAGATCGCCACCGGTGTACCAGCGGGGCTCAACCTCGAAACGCAGCAGCTTGCAGGGTATGGCGCCGTTGTAGAAGGGGTGCAGGCGGCGGGCCCGCAGGCCCATGTTCCTGGCCAGATCCGGGTTTCCGGTGAAGACGGCGGCTCGCCAGCCCTTAAAGCTCTCGCGCAGGCGCCGGCCCAGCTCCGCATAGAGCGGCACCAATCGGTCGGCGTCCCCCAGACGCTCCCCGTAGGGCGGGTTCACCATCACCAGACCCGGTTCGGCCGCGGGTCGGACCAGCGCCGACAGCTCCCGCTGCTCCACCCGCACCAGGGCGTGCAGGCCGGCGGCGTCAACGTTGGCGCGGGCCGCCTGCACCGCTTGCGGGCTGGCGTCATAGCCGGCGATGGGCGGAATGCCGGCAAGGCCCAGGCTACGGCGCTCCCGGGCCTCGTCCAGCAGCTTGCCCCACAATGCCGGCGCGTGACCGAGCCAGCCCAGAAACCCGAAATAGTTCCGCAGCAGCCCCGGCGCGATGTCACCCGCCATCAGGGCGGCCTCTACCACAAGGGTGCCGGAGCCGCACATGGGGTCTAGCAGCATTCCGCCCCGTGCGGCCACCTCGGGCCAGGCGGCCCGCAGCAGGATCGCGGCCGCCAGATTCTCCTTCAGTGGCGCCGCCACCCCCGCCCGGCGGTAGCCGCGACGGTGCAGGCTCTCCCCGGACAGATCCAGGCTGACGCTGGCCTGGTCGCGGCGCAGGTAGAGGTTCACCCGCAGATCGGGATGCCGGGTGTCGACGGATGGTCGGATCCCGCTGGCCTCCCGGAAGCGGTCCACGATGGCGTCCTTCACCCGCTGGGCGCCGAAGTGGGTGTGGGTGATCCGCGAGGCGCTGGCGTTGAAGTCCACCGCCAGGGTACCCGAAGAATTCAGGTGCTCCTCCCAGGGAAGCTGCTTTATCCCATCGTAGAGGGCCTCGGGAGTGGCAGCCGGGAACTCCGCCAGCGGCAGCAGCACGCGGTTGGCGGTGCGCGACCACAAGCACAGCCGGTAGGCAAGCTCGAGCGTACCCTCGAAGGATACGCCGGCCGGGGCCTCCCTCGCGTTGAGTGCCCCCAGCGAACCCAGCTCCTCGCGCAGCACCGGGGCCACGCCCTGCGGAGCCGTGGCAAAGAAGCGCCGGGCAGCGGCGGTCATCGTGCAACCCGGCCGGGCCGGCGGGCGCGGGGATCTGGCATGGGTGCCGCTCCGTCGGTGCGATGGGCTATGCCCTGGAAAGCTGACAAGTCTAACCCGCCTTTGGCCCCGATGCTCGGCGCCGGTAACGGGGCAAGAGGGAGGGGCAAGAACGCGAACACGCCCGCCCACGGCGCGTCCCGGACCCACCCGCTCCCCGGACATGGCAGAGGACATACCGGTAGACTCCCGGTCTCTGTAAGATGTGTCAGGCTACAGCAAGAGGAACCAGGATGACCGTCCCCGCCAGTGTCCGCGAGCGGGCCGCCGAGCTGCGCCGTGCCCTCGATTACCACAGCTACCGCTACTACGTCCTCGACGCCCCCGAGATCTCGGATGCCGAGTACGACCGCTTGATGCGCGAGCTGCAAGCCCTGGAGGCCGAGCATCCGGAGCTGGTCACGGCCGATTCCCCCACCCAGCGAGTGGGTAGCGTGCCGCTGGCAGCCTTCGGGGAGGTTCGCCATGAGGTGCCCATGCTGTCGCTGTCCAACGCCCTGACCGCAGACGAGCTTGCGGAGTTCGACCGCCGGGTGAGAGAGCGTCTGCAGGTGGACGAGGTTGAGTATTCCGCCGAGCCGAAGCTGGACGGCCTGGCGGTCAGCTTGCTGTACGAAGGCGGGGAGCTGGTGCGGGCCGCTACCCGTGGCGACGGTGTGAGCGGGGAGGACGTGACCGTGAACGTGCGCACCATCCGCTCGGTGCCGCTGCGGCTCCGGGGGATAGGCTGGCCCCGACGCCTGGAGGTCCGCGGCGAGGTCTTCATGGGACGAGAGGGCTTCCGGCGCATGAACGAGGAGGCGGAGAAGAGAGGGGAGAAGACCTTCGTGAACCCCCGCAATGCGGCCGCGGGCAGCCTGCGTCAGCTTGATCCTCGCATCACGGCGCACCGGCCCCTGGAGATTTACTTCTACGGTGTCGCCCTGGCCGGCGAAGACAGCCTTCCCGACCGGCACAGCCTGATTCTGGCGCGGCTCAAGCAGTGGGGGCTGCGGGTGTATCCGGGGGTTGCCCTGGTGCGAGGGCTGGCCGGCTGCGAGCAATACTTTGACGCCATGGCAGCGCGCCGCGGGCAGCTTTCCTTCAATATCGACGGCGTGGTCTTCAAGGTGGACCGCCTGGACCACCAGGCGATGCTCGGGCGTGTGTCCAGGGCACCGCGCTGGGCCATCGCACGCAAGTTTCCGGCCGAGGAGGAGCATACCCGGGTTCTGGAGGTGGAATGGCAGGTCGGGCGCACCGGGGCCCTGACCCCGGTGGCCAAGCTGGAGCCGGTCTTCGTCGGTGGGGTGACGGTGAGCAACGCGACCCTCCACAATCAGGACGAGATCGACCGCAAGGACGTCCGCAAAGGCGATACCGTCGTTGTGCGCCGGGCCGGCGACGTCATTCCCGAGGTCGTGGCCGTAGTGCATTCCCTGCGCCCGGCCAACGCCGAAAAGGTCCATTTCCCCGCTGTCTGCCCGGTGTGCCGCTCGGCCGTGGAACGGCCGCAGGGCGAGGCCGCGGCCCGCTGCACCGGCGGCCTCTACTGCCCGGCCCAGCGCAAGGAGGCCATACGCCACTTCGCGTCGCGCCGGGCGATGGACATCGAAGGCCTGGGGGAAAAGCTGGTGGACCAACTGGTTGAGCAAGGACTCATCCAGGACGTGTCCGACCTTTATCGCCTGGATGCGGAGCGGCTCGCGGCGCTGGAGCGCATGGCGGACAAGTCCGCCCGAAACCTGGTCGAGTCGCTGGACAGGAGCAAGCAGACTACCCTGGCCCGGTTTCTCTACGCTCTGGGGATCCGGGAGGTGGGTGAGGCCACCGCCCAGGCTCTGGCCGGTCACTTAGGGGAACTGGAGGCCCTGCGCCGGGCGGAGCTGGAGCTCTTGCAGCAGGTTCCGGACGTTGGTCCGGTGGTGGCCGCCCGGATCCACGCCTTCTTCCGGGAGAAGCACAACCAGGAGGTCATCGACAAGCTGCTGGCAGCGGGCATAAGCTGGCCCTACGTACCTGCCGCCATCCCGCAGACCCAGCCCCTGGCGGGTAAGACCTTCGTGCTCACCGGCGCGCTGCAGAGCATGACCCGGGACGAGGCCAAGGCGCGGCTCCAGGCGCTGGGAGCCAAGGTTGCCGGCAGCGTCTCGAAGAAGACCGACTACGTGGTGGCGGGGGCCGAGCCCGGCTCCAAGCTGGACAAGGCCACGAAGCTAGGCGTGAGCATCCTGGACGAGGCCGCACTGGCCGAGCTGCTCAACGGCTGAGGATCCCGCGCCGAGCAGCGCCAGAAATCCGCCGGGCCGCAATGGCGTCCGGCCTCAGGGCCGCGCCGGCGGCGGCAAGGTGCCGCCGTCCAGGCCCCGGCGCGAGGCAAGGGTTTGCCGTTATTGCAGGCTGGTCACCCGGTTGCGGCCATCGCCTTTGGAGCGGTACAAGGCATCATCGGCCTTGTGCAGCAACTCCCGCGTTCCGTCCTCCTCGGCCAGCGCCGCAACGCCGGAGCTGACGGTGATACACAGGCTCACACCTTTGCAGGGGGTTTCCATGTCCTGAACGGCCTGGCGGATCCGTTCCGCCAGCAGCGCCGCGCCGGCGAGATCCGTGTTCCGCAGTACGATAGTGAACTCTTCCCCTCCGTAGCGGAACAGCACATCGCTCAGGCGTATGCATTCGCGAACCTTGTTCACGAAGGCCTTCAGGATGCAGTCTCCGGCGAAGTGGCCGTAGCCGTCGTTGATCCGCTTGAAGTGGTCCAGATCGAGCATGATGACCGACAGGGGACTATGGTGCCTGCGGGCCAGACTGATCTCGCGGTCCAGGGTTCCTTCCAGGCTGGAGCGATTGTTGATGCCCGTCAGTGGGTCCAGGGACGCGGCCAGCACCGCGTCGTGGTAGAGCAGGGCGTTGCGCAGCGGATAGACCAGGTTGCTCACCAGGAACTCGAGCCGCATGGTTTCCTCGTCCGCGAAGCGCTGCGCGCGAGTGAAGACCAGGCGGCCCAGCCTTTCTTCATTGAGGTTCAGCTCATAGCGGCACGAGTGTAGTCCAGGGGTTCCCCAGGCCATGAGGATGTTTCGCTCCTGCTCCTCGTAGGTCAGACCGTCGAAGGCCACCACCGCCGCCGAGTCGGTCGCGAATACGTCCACCAGCCGGTCCAGGTTGATGGTGGTCTGGAGGTTCCTGGCCAGGCTCAGCAGCCAGTCCTTGTCGATGGGTACGGGTACGCTCATTTTCTTCTTGGTCCACATGGGGCGGCGTACGATCCCTGCGGCAGGCGCCCTCACCTCGGGTTGCGTGTACATTTCTCATTGCCTCTGTTGTCTCCCTGGCATAAGCCAGGCGAAATCCATGCCATCCATTGAAAATGTACAATCTTTTTTTAATTCAGCGGCTTAAAGCTGAAGTCTTGTATTGCCATCGGAATTCGTCAACGGATTGACGCCTCGCGCCGGCCGAACGCACCGCTGGACATGCCCCGGCAGGTGCCGGTGTATCGTCTCAGGGTCGCTCCTGGGCTCGCACCGCCTGCCCGCGCACCCCCTGGCTGTCGGACCCCATGAGGTATAGGTAGGCCGGCATAATAGTCTCCGGACTGGCCAGCTTGGCGGGATCCTCGGCCGGATAGGCGCGGCGGCGCATTGCGGTGGCCACCGGCCCCGGATCGATGCTGTTGACCCGGATGTGGGTGTTGACCTCCAGCTCGTCGGCCAGGATCTGCATCATGCCTTCCACGGCGAACATGGACACACCGTAAGCGCCCCAGTAGGCATGGCCCCGGCGGCCGACGTCCGCCGAGGTGAACACCAGCGAGGCGTCGTCGGAGCGCCGCAGCAATGGCAGGCAGGCGCTGGTGAGCAGGAACGGCGCATGCAGGTTCACCTGCATGACGCGGATCCATGTCTCCGGCTCGTACTGGTCGAGTGGCGTCAGGGTGCCCAGCTCCGCCGCATTGTGCAGCAGCCCGTCCAGGTGCCCGAACTCGGCCTCCACGTTATGGGCGAGGTCCTCATAGTCCTTCGGCGCCGCACCTTCCAGGTTCATGGGGTAGATGGCGGCCTGGGGGCTGCCGGCCCGCTCGATCTCATCGTACACGCCTTCCAGCTTGCGCGTGGTGCGCCCCAGCAGAACCACGGTAGCACCGTGGGCGGCGAAGGTGATGGCAGCGGTCCGCCCAATTCCGTCGCCGGCGCCGGTGACGAGGATGACGCGCCCTTTGAGCAGGTCCGGAGGGGCCTGGTATTCGTGTGGGTTCAAGCCGTGTTCTCCAGTATATGTTGCGCACATTGTAGCCCGCTACGCACCGCACCTTCGAGGGTTGCCGGATAGCCGGTGTCCATGTGGTCGCCGGCCAGCCACAGGCCGTCTACGGGCGTGCGGTGAGCCGGGCGCAGCGCCTGGGCGTCTGGGCGGCAGGCAAAGGTGGCGCGCCGCTCGCAGATGACCCGCTGGCCCAGTGGTGCCGGCCAGTGCGGGAACAGGGCGGCCAGCTCCGCCTGAACTTGTCGGGCCAGAGCCGCGAGGCCCAGCTCCATATGGGGGCCAGAGCCGGAGATGACGACGGCCATTAGTCCGGGCTGGCCGTTCAGGGCGCGGTCGAAGACCCATTGTGCGGTGTGTCCCACCAGGCCCAGCAGGGGTGATCCCAGGCTGGTCTGGGCCGGATAGCGCAGGAATACGGTGCAGGTCGGCTCGTGAATCATGGCGCCCAGGCGTTCGGCGATGGGAAGCAGATCGGAGTGGGGCTTCAGCAAACGCCGGGCCGGAACGGGTGGGACGGCCAGGATGACGTGTTCGGCCGCGATCTCACCGCCGGCGGTCCGTACCCCCCGTACCCGCTGCTGGTGGATGCGCAGGCCGGTTACCCGCGTGCTGAATCGAACGCTGCCGCCGCGGCGCTCGATGAAGGCCATGGCCGGATCTGGCAGGACAGCCCCCAGATCCATGCGTGGCAGCAGCATGTCCGAGTCGCTGCGGCGGCGCGCAAAGGTGTCCTGCAGCACTCGCAGAAAGACCCGGGTCGAAGCCTGGCTCGGGGGCGTGTTGAGCGCTGCCAGACAAAGGGGTGCCCACAGCGCCTCGATGACGGCCGCCGGCTGCCCGCGGCTGGTGAGCCAGCGGGCCACGGGGATGTCCCCGGGCAGCCGGAAGCCGGTGCGCAGGAGGTGCAGGCATAGCCCCAGCGCCCGTAGCCGTTCGCCAGCGGACAGGCCGGCGCATTGCAGCAGGCCCCAGACCAGGTGCAGCGGGGCGGGCAGGCCGGGCGGCGAGCGCAGATGCACCTCCGGCCGTCCCCGCCGCACCAGCCGCAGCGATAGCGGCTGGCGCAGGAAGGCGTCGCTCTCCGCTACACCCAGTCGTCCGAGCAGCCCCAGGGTCTCGCGGTATGCGCCGAGCAGCAGATGCTGCCCGTTGTCGATGCACAAGCCGTCGAACGGGACCCGGCGTGCCCGTCCTCCGAGCTGGCGGGCGGCCTCAAGCAAGGTTACCGGCAAGCCGCGGGCCGTGAGTTCCACCGCCGCCGCCAGTCCCGACCAGCCGCCGCCCACCACGACCACCGGGTTCATGGGTCGGGACCGGACATGAGCCGCAAGCAGAGCGGTGCCGTCATTTCCTGGGCGCGCTACTGCCGATCCCGGGGGCTGCCATGCGCGGCCGGCTGCGCCGGCGGCGCTCGTGCAAGGCTGTCCGCCATGCGATCCAGAGCTTGCGCAGCGGTGGCAGTGCCACCCGGTGCTCCAGGATGCGGAAGCCGTCGCGCTCTATCTCGTCCAGGATGCTCTGGTAGATCGCCGCCATGATGAGTCCGCCGCGCTGCCGGTAGCGGTCGGTCTCCGGCAGCAGATGCAATGCGGCGGCGTAGTAGTCGCGGGCACGGGCAGCCTGGAAGCTCAACAGCTCGCGCACCGGATCGGGGGTGGCCGCGACGTTGAGCATGGCCGCGGTGACGCCGAAGCGCTCGAGCTCGTCGGTGGGCAGATAGACGCGGCCTCGCATGGCGTCCTCGCGCACGTCGCGCAGAATATTGGTGAGCTGGAAGGCGATGGCAAGATTATGGGCATATTTCTGGGTACGCCGATCGGCGTAGCCGAAGATCTCGGCCGTCATGAGCCCGACCACGCCTGCCGCCCGGTGGCAGTACAGCAGCAGCTCCTTGAAGGACGGATACCGGGAATAGTCCAGGTCCATTTCCATGCCGTCCACGATCTCCTGGAACTGCTCCAGCGGCAGACGGTGGCGGTCGACGACGGGCACCAGCGCGCGGCCGACGGGGTGCGCCGGCGTGCCCCGGAAGATACGCCCCAGCTCCTCGCGCCACCAGTGCAGCTTCAAACGTGCCACTCCCGGGTCGCTGCACTCGTCCACCACGTCGTCCACCTCGCGGCAGAAGGCGTAG
>CAYWTP010000038.1:0-18639 GCA_964461215.1 uncultured Ectothiorhodospiraceae bacterium
GCTGGATGGCCCAGGCAAGCAGATGGGCCAGGTTCTCGCCTCTGGGCGCGAGCATGGAGGCCCCCAGCAGGCGGCCGGTAGCCTTGTCGCCGTAGACCCGCAGTAGCCCGCGGTTCTTGCCCATGATGAGGGCGCGGCCGACCGGACCGAAACGGACCTCGCCCACGGCGGTGCGTTCGGGGTCCAGATCGTCCCAGGCCACGCCCACGGTCGCGATGTTGGGGTCGCAGAAGGCGATGGTCAGCGGGACCTTGCGCTTGAAGGCCACGACGTCGTCGCGCACCGCGTTGAAGCCGGCGATGCGGCCTTCGTCGCCGGCCTCGTGCAGGATGGCCTTGTCCCCGGTCACGTCACCGGCGATGAACACCGGCAGCTCACCTACCTGCATGGTGCTGGGGTTGAACTCGGGAATGCCGCGCGCGTCGAGCTTCACGTCCAGGCGCTCGAGGCCCAGGTGCCGGAGGTTTGGCACCCGGCCCATGCTCACGAACAGCTTGTCCACCAGCGCGCTGCGCTCCCCCGCGCTGACGCGCAGCTTGGAGCCCTCCTCTTCGACGTCGGCGGGCTCACCCAGCCAGATGGGGAACTCGCGCCCGAAGCTCTCCACGGCAACCTTGTTCACCTCCGGATCCTTGAGGCCGCCCAGCGTGGTCAAGCGGTCGATGCCGATCACGTCCACGCCCAGACGGTGCAAGGACTGGCCAATTTCCAGACCGATGATCCCCAGGCCGACGACGGCCACGCAATCGGGCAGATCCTCTTGCTCGAACAAGCTGTCCGTCGTCAGGATACGGTCTCCCAGCCCCTGCCACTGGTGGGGCACGAAGGGGCGCGAGCCGGTGGCAATGACGATCTTCCTGGCGCGGACAGTATGGTCGCCGACCTTGAGCACGTTGGAGTCCAGAAACTCGGCGTAGCCTTCGATGAACTCGTCGCCCAGCGTGTCGGTGCTGTTGCCGACGACCCGTTCCACGAAGGTGTCGCGCAGCTCGCGGATGTGTTCCATCGCCTCGCCCACGTCGATGTTCAGGGCGTCGGTGCCGTCGATGCCGTAGCGCTGCAGGATGTTGCGGCGGTGGAAATCCTCGGCCACCTGGATCGCCACCTTGGATGGCATGCAGCCCACCCGGGCGCAGGTCGTGCCCAGGTCCCCGCCGTTGATGAGCACAAAGCTGTCCGTGGCCCGGCGCACCCGCGCCAGAGCATACAGACCCGCAGAGCCGGCTCCGATAATCGCTACGTCCACATCTCTTTGCATATCGCCTCTCGCTGTTGGTGAGTGCGGGAAAGCCGCGTCCTCAGGGACGGAGCAGCCGGGAGTGTGCCACGGCGCCCAGGATACCGGGGGAGAACTGGAGCCGCAGCTCTCCGTTCACCTGACGACAATCGGCACCCAGCCTGCCGGACTCCGTGAAATCGAGGACGGACGCGATGAGCACCGACCGGGCGGCCCCCGTTACCTCATAGGGCTGATTCCAATGCTCGGTACCGCGCACGAAGTTGAAGGCCCGGCGCGCGGGCCAGGAGGTGGGGATGCGAAAGTCCTCGGGAGCGGGACCGGGCTCGTAGCTGGCCAGCGATTCATCCTGGCGCATCGACCGCAGCCCGTGGCGCGCGGCCATGTCCAAAGCCTGAACGAATAATGCCACGCCCAGCTCGGCCAGGCGGGCGTCGGCCTCGGCCCCGCCGATCCCATCGGGCAGCGCCACGGACTGCTGGAGCACGATGGCACCGGCGTCCAGACGCTCGCTGACCAGATGCAGGGTGATCCCAAAGCGAGCTTCTCCGGCGCGGAGCTGCCAGAACAGTGGCGCCGGCCCACGATGTCTGGGCAGCAGGGAAGGATGCAGGTTCAGACAAGCGGTGCCGGGAATGCTCGCGGCGGCGGCCGGCAGGCGGAAAGGGAAGCAAGCGATGAGCAGGTAGTCCGGTCGCAGCCGGCGCACGCAAGCGGCAAGCCGGTGGTCGCCGGCACCCGCCATACGCAGCACCGGGATCCCCTGGGCGGCGGCCAGGGCCGCGGCCGTGTCCGGCGCGGCCGGCACCACCACCGGAATGGGCGAGTCCGTTCCCGGCACCACCAGCGACACGACATCTACGCCCTGCGCCAGCAGTCCCCGCAGCACCGCCGCCGAGAAGCTAGCGCCGGTGCCGAACAGGACCGTGCGGGCGGCCGCACTCATTCCAGGTCCCTGAGCATCCCCGTTGCCCCACCAGCCGGCGCCGCCTCGCGGGTATCCTCGCAGGGCTGCGCGGCGCCCGGCAAAACGCCGGCGGCATACAGCTCATCGAGAAAGCCGAAACGGCGCAGATCACCCATGCGTTGGGGATACAGGATGCCATCCAGGTGATCGCACTCGTGCTGCACCACGCGGGCATGGAAGCCTTCGGCGATGCGCTCCACGGGCGCACCCGAAGGGTCGAAGCCGGTGTAGCGGATGCGGCTGTGCCGCTGCACCAGGCCGCGCAGGCCCGGCACGCTGAGACAGCCCTCCCAGCCCTCATCGGTTTCCTCGCCCAGGGGCTCGATGACGGGATTCACCAAAACCGTCTCGGGCACCGGGGGCGCTTCGGGATAGCGGGGATTGTGCTGGTAGCCGAACACTACTACGCGCAGACCCACACCGATCTGGGGCGCCGCCAGCCCGGCGCCGCTGGCCGCCGTCATGGTATCCATGAGATCGGCCACCAGCGCGTGCAAGGCCGGCGTATCGAGCGCGGCGACGGGCTCGGCCCGCACCAGCAGGCGGGGATCGCCCATGCGCAGAATGTCACGCACCGCCATCGGTACCAACCCAAATTCGATAATTCAAAGCCAGCATGGCCCCGGATTACGCTTCGCCGCATCCGAACTGCATGCACCGGCAGCTCTCGCCACCGCTATCCCCGCTTGCGGGCCAGGGTCAGGCCGTCGCCGATGGGGACCAGGCTGAGGCTCACCCGCTCGTCCGCCAGCAGCATGCGGTTGAAGTCGCGGATGGCCTGGGTGTCCTCACTGGTGTCCCCGGCGTCGATCACGTCGCCGTGCCAGAGGGTGTTGTCCACCGCCACCAGGCCCCCCACGCGCAGCAACCGAAGCACCCGCTCGTAATACTCGGCGTACTCGCGCTTGTCGGCATCCAGGAAGGCGAAGTCGAAGGTGCCGGCGTGACCGCCGTGCAGAAGCTGGTCCAGGGTATCCATGGCCGGAGCCAGGCGCAGATCGATGCGCTGCGCAACGCCCGCTTCCTCCCAATAGCGCCGGGCGATGCTCGTCCACTCCTCGCTGACATCACAGGCCACCAGGAATCCGTCCGCGGGCAAGGCCAGAGCCACCGACAGGGCGCTGTAGCCGGTGAAGACACCCACCTCCACTGCCCGGCGCACGTCCAGCAGCTCCACCAGCAAGCTCATGAGCTGCCCCTGCTCGGGGGCAATCTGCATGTGCGCCTTCGGATGCGCCGCGGTCTCCTCGCGCAGCCGGCGCAGCAGCTCCGGCTCGCGCAGGGAAACCGAGAG
Organism: uncultured Ectothiorhodospiraceae bacterium; assembly: GCA_964461215.1. GTDB lineage: Bacteria > Pseudomonadota > Gammaproteobacteria > JAABTG01 > JAABTG01 > CAYWTP01. The sequence goes on from CAYWTP010000038.1 coordinate 3,499, forward strand.
CAGATACCGGTAGAGGGGCTCGGACAGGGTGAAAGTTCGGTTGGACATGGACTTGGGCTTATAGGCTATAGGCTTGAGGCCTGGGGCTTGAGCGGGAAAAGCTTGGACCTTGGGCCTCACGCCTCACGGCTCATGCCCAAAGTGTACACCCCTCGGCGGTGCTAAATACCCCGCTCCCCCAAAGGATACCACCGCCGATCCCCTGCTCCGTGCTCCCGGCTTCCTGTCGCCTTCCCCCTCCCACACCCGGGGTTATCCCCACCTCCCGTTTGTTACAATCCGGGCCCATGACGGTCATTCCATTCAGGGGCAAGCTGATGCGACTCGAGGTTCATTTCGACAATCGAAGCCAGGTAATCGAGATCACGCCGGAGGTGTTGGAGACGGGACAGCCTCTCTTCGCGCGGATGGATCACGACATGGACGCGGGATGGAAGATGGGCCCCGAGTTCATCGAGAACCCTACCCGCGTGATGCGCGGGCAGATCGCCGCCTCCAGACTGTTGCTGGCCATCGAGCAGGGCAACGAGGCCATGACCAAGGCCATGGTCGGCTACATCGTCTCGCGGCTGCCGGAGGTGCACAGCGTATACATCAACACCGCCGGTGAGCCACTGTCCACCGACCTGAGGACCGCCAGCGGCCACAGCCTCGAACCATAGCCCGTAGGAGCGAGCTTGCTCGCGAACCCGCACACGCACGGGTGGAATTCGCCAGCAAGCCGGCTCCTACGGGTGGGGCTTGCGCTCCCGGCGCCGGGGTAAACGCAGGAGGGAGCTTGCTCGCGATTGGCCGCTGCGGCCGCGCGGTGGCTTCGCGACCAGGCTGGCCCCGACGTGCCGGCGTTCCCTGCTCCCTGCCCCCTGAAATCAATGCAGCGCATTGTACAGCGCCGCCCGGTAGCGCTCGACCAGCGGGCCCTGGTTGCCGAGCAGCGCGAACACGGCGCGCATGCCCCTCACACCGGCGTCGTCGCCGAAGCCGCGGTCGCGGCGCACCAGCTCCAGGAGCTGTTCCAGAGCACCCTCGTAATCGTCATCCACCAAGCTTAGGGCGCCGAGCTGGTAGCGTGCTGCGGAGTCCTTTGAGTCGGCGGCCAGGCGGGCGAACAGCACTGCGCGCTGCGGGGCGCCGTCGGCGGCACGGATGAAATCCACGTGTGCCAGCAGGTTGCTCACGTCGGGGTCCCGGCGGGCTTCGGACGGAAGCCCGCTGAGCAGTGACCAGGCCTCGCCGAAGCGCCCCCGGGCCATGAGGAGCTTGCCGAGGATGACCGGGATCCGCAGATTCTCCGGGTCATCCAGCGCGGCCTGCGCCAACATGCTCAGCCCCTCCTCCACCTCTCCCTGCTGGTACCGGCCCACGGCCTCGGCGATGCGGCCGTCCGACGCCTGGATCACGTGGCGGTTGATCGTGCGCCGAAGCTCGGGCTCCGGCTGGTAGCCGTGAATGTCCTCCACCACCACACCGCGCCGGAAGATCTTGATCAGGGGCAGGTTGTTGACCCCATACTCACGGGCGACGGACTTCTCCTGGTCGGTATTGACGTTGACCAGCAGGAAGCGCCCCGCATACTCCCGGGCCAGCTTGGCCAACACAGGAAACAGGCGGTGGCAGGGACCCGCCCACTCGGCCCAGAAGTTGACCAGCACCGGTCCCTTGCCGGAGTTCTCGATGACCAGCGCGGCGAAGTTCTCCCGCGTTCCCTCGTAGGTGTAGGATTTGTCGGTCATGCCAAACTCCGGTCTCTTCCGCGGCCAGTATAGAATACCCGGGCACCGGAATTTCCCCCGCTGTTCCGGGTCTTAAGCGTCCACAACCTTTGGCGGCCGGCCCCGCAATCCCGGGCCGCTACACCGAGATTCCATCAATGCGCAAGCTCCTCAATCCTTCGCGTCTGCTAGCGGTTGCCGTACTTGGGCTGCTGGTGCTGGGCACCGCCGCCGCCCAGGGCAACGGAGAAGACCCCATCGGCAAGGCCAACCAGGATCTGGACCGGCTGGAGACCACGCTGGGCCAGGGAACGATGGCCTCCGGGGACGAGCTGCGCCAGTTCCTCAAGAACGCAACCTCCATCAAGGCGGTCGCTTTGCAGTGCATCGCCGACGCCCAGACGGCGCTGGACAAGGCCGGGAACGACCTCAATGTGCTGGGGGCCGAGGTCAAGGGGGAGTCGTCGGAGGTCAGGAGCCAGCGCCGCAGCCTGCTCCAGCAGTAGAGTCGCACGGAGGCCCGGCTGGCCACCTGCCGGCTGCTCAGCCTGCAGAGCCAGAACGTGGCGGACAAGATCAAGGGCTTGCAGCAGAGCGTGCTGACCCGGCATCTGCTGACCCGCGGACCAACCGTGGCCGCGGTGATCAAGGAGAATCTGAAGAGCACCTCCACCTCACTGCAATCCACCAAGACCTTCGTTCTACGCGACACCGGCCTGGAGCTGCTGCCTTGGCTCGCGCTGGCCGGCCTGGGCTTCACCGCTGTGCTGAGCGGCATTTTCGGCGTGTCCGTGCGCCGCAGACTGCTGGCGCGGCTGGACCGGCTGAAGGAGGAGGCGGGCGTGACCAGCGGACTGCTGCGTTCCACCTGGGCGTGTCTGGCCCGGTACGCGCCCCAGCTCGTGGTCCTGGGTGCCATCTCGGCCTACCTCACCCCCATGCGGCCGGAGCAAGGAGCCCTGCCTTTCATAACCGTGTTGGCCTACGGCCTGCTGCTGTACTTCCTGCTGACGGTTGCCATCCGCATCCTGCTCTCGCCGTGCAAGCCGGCCAAGGCCTACCTGCCCCTGGCCGAGGAGCTCACCCGGGCACTGGCGCAGCGCCTGCAGGTGCTGGCGCTGCTGCTGCTGGTCGGGTTTCTGCTCTTCGCCACCCTGCTCTCGCGCAGCCTGCCGGAGCCGCTGTTCCTGCTGTCCAGTGACGTCTACGCGGCCTTCCTGGTTCTGAATCTGGTATGGATCACCTGGCTGGTGGCGCAGCTCCCCGGCTGGCGCCATACCCGGGGGCTGGGACTGCTGCTTAGCCTGGCCCTGGTGAGCGGCCTGGCCGCCCAGTGGCTCGGCTTCCGGGAGCTGTCGCTGTTTCTCATCACCGGGCTGGTGAGCAGCTTGCTGGCGATCGGCTTGGCGGTGCTGGCCAGCTATGTGCTCGCCGAGCTGTTTGACGGCCTGGACGACGGACGCTTCGCCTGGCAGCGCCGGATCCGTGCTCACATCGGCCTCAAGGCCAATGAGTACATGCCCGGCATCAACTGGCTGCGGCTGCTCAGCAGCGTGGTGATCTGGGGCGCCCTGGCGGTATGGCTGCTGCGGATCTGGGGCCTTTCGGACACCGGATTCGCCCTCATCAAGCAGTACTTCACGGAAGGCTTCGAGCTGGGCGGCATCACCATCACGCCCAGCCGGCTGCTGTGGGCGGTAGTTGCCTTCGCCCTGCTGCTGACCGTGACCCGCTGGTTCAAGGAGCGCATGGAGCATAGCTGGCTGGCCCGATCGCGGATGGAGCGCGGCGCCCGCGAGGCGCTGGTCACCACCACCGGCTACGTCGGCACTGCGGTGGCGCTGCTGGTCACCCTGTCGATCGCCGGGATCCAGCTCACCAACCTGGCCATCATCGCCGGCGCCCTCTCGGTGGGCATCGGCTTCGGCCTGCAGAACGTGGTCAACAACTTCGTCTCGGGCCTGATTCTGCTCTTCGAGCGGCCCATCCGCACCGGGGACTGGGTCGTAGTCGGCGGCACCGAGGGCTACGTGCGCCGGATCAGCATCCGCTCCACTCAGATCGAGACCTTCGATCGGGCCGACGTCATCGTGCCGAACTCCGAGCTGCTGTCGAACCAGGTCACCAACTGGATGCTGAGCGACCCATGGGGCCGCGTGCGCGTTCCCATCGGCGTGGCCTACGGCTCGGACACCGCGAAGGTGAAGCAAATCCTGCTCGAGGTGGCCCGCAACCATCCCCTGGTGCTCAACGGCCATCCACGGGCACCTGATCCCAACGTGCTGTTTCTGGCCTTCGGCGACAGCTCCCTGAACTTCGAGCTGCGCTGCATCATCCGCGAGGTGGACCGGCGGCTGTCGGTCTTGAGCGACCTGAACTTCGCCATCGACGCCGCCTTCCGCGAGAACGGCATCGAGATCCCGTTCCCGCAGCGGGATCTGCACGTGCGGGACTGGGGCCAGCCCCCGGCTCCCCCCGTGCAGCCGCCCGGAGCGTAGCGACGGGATCGCAGCTAGCGCCTCCCCGGAAACCCGGTTCCCATATACTCGTGGTGCCTTTGTGGTTGATTCCAGAGACTTGGAGCTTGAACCACAAAGGCACAAAGGCTTCTTTGACTGAGGGTACGTCAGGCCGCATTGGTGTTCGGTCGGGCCTCGGCCCACAATCCTGAAGCGATTACGGATGCGTAGAGCCGCGCGACCGCAACCTGAGGAGGGGATCTCATGGCCAGCAATGCGCTCATCCTCGCCGGCTGGCGTGAATGGGTCGGGCTTCCGGACCTGGGGCTACCGGCCATCAAGGCAAAGATCGACACCGGCGCCCGCACCTCGGCACTGCACTCCTTCGAGATCGAAACCTTCCGCCGCCGGGGACGGACCTATGTCCGCTTTGCGATGCACCCACTGCAACGACGCCGGGACATCGTGGTACTCTGTGAAGCGCAGGTCGTGGACCGGCGCATGGTGCGTGATTCCGGGGGACACCGCGAGCACCGCTATGTCATCGGGACGCACCTGCACGCGGGCGAGGAAGAATGGCCCATAGAGGTCACGCTCACGCGCCGCGACGGCATGCTGTTCCGGATGCTGCTGGGCCGCACTGCCATGGCCGGCCGGCTGATGATTGACCCTCGCCGCTCCTACCTGCTGGGAAGACCCGACTTGGCGTCCCTCTATTCCTCCACCACCCCCAAATGACAGAGAGAGGTGGAATCAAATGAAGATCGCAATCCTGTCGCGCAACCGGACCCTGTACTCCACCCGCCGGCTGGTGGAAGCAGCGCAGCAGCGCGGCCACCAGGTGCGCGTAGTGGACGTGCTGCGCTGCTACATGAACATTACCTCCCACAAGCCGTCCATTCACTACAAGGGCGAGATCCTGGACGGCTTCGATGCCGTGATTCCCCGCATCGGCGCCTCCGTCACCTTCTACGGTACGGCGGTGCTGCGCCAATTCGAGATGATGGGCGTATATCCGCTGAACGAGTCGGTGGCCATTAGCCGGGCGCGGGACAAGCTGCGCTCCCTGCAGCTTCTGTCGCGCAAGGGCATCGGCCTGCCCGTGACCGGATTCGCCCACGCGCCCGACGACATCGAGGATCTCATCAAGATGGTGGGCGGCGCGCCGCTGGTGATCAAGCTGCTCGAAGGTACCCAGGGGATCGGGGTGGTGCTGGCCGAGACCCACAAGGCGGCGGAGAGCGTAGTGGAGGCCTTCATGGGCCTGAAGGCCAACATCCTGGTCCAGGAGTTCATCCAGGAAGCCGGCGGCGCCGACATACGCTGCTTCATCATCGGCGACAAGGTGGTGGCCACCATGAAGCGCCAGGGCAAGGAGGGCGACTTCCGCTCCAACCTGCACCGCGGCGGCAGCGCCAGCTTGATCCGCATCACGCCCGAGGAGCGATCCACCGCCGTGCGGGCCGCCCAGACCATGGGGCTGAACGTCGCCGGCGTGGACATTCTGCGCTCCAACCATGGACCGGTGGTCCTGGAGGTAAACTCCTCACCGGGACTGGAGGGAATAGAGGCGGCCACGGGCAAGGACATCGCGGGACAAGTGATCCAGTTCATCGAGAAGACCGCCAGCCAGGGCCGTACCCGCACCCGCGGCCAGGGCTGAGCGATGGCGCCGCGCCGCACGCCGTCCCAGCCTCCGGTGGTCATCGGCGAGGTCAGCGTCGCAGCGGGGACGCGGGCCACGGTCGAGCTGCCGGTGCCCCGCTTGTACACCCATACCGATCTCAGCATGCCCGCCCACGTGATCCACGGGCGGCGTCCGGGGCCGCGCTTGTTCGTCAGCGCTGCGATTCACGGCGACGAGCTAAACGGCGTGGAGATCGTGCGCCGCCTGCTGCGCCTGCCGGTGCTGCGCTACCTGCACGGCACCCTCATCTGCGTGCCCATCGTGAACGTGCACGGCTGCATCCAGCGCTCGCGCTATCTGCCCGACGGGCGGGACCTGAACCGCGTCTTCCCCGGTTCCGACAAGGGATCACTGGCCGCGCGGCTCGCCCACGTGTTCATGGAGAAGGTAGTCAAGGGTTCCGACTATGGCATCGACCTGCACACGGGGGCGGGCCACCGGGCCAATCTGCCCCAGATCCGGGCCTGGCTCGACGATGCCCGCACCGAAACGCTCGCCCGTGCCTTCGGTGCCCCGGTGATCATCAACTCGGACCTGCGCGACGGCTCCCTGCGCCAGGCCGTGCGCGAGGCCGGGATCCCGATTCTGGTCTATGAGGCCGGCGAGGCCCTGCGCTTCGACGAGGTGGCTATCCGCGGCGGCGTCAAAGGCATCGTGGCCACCATGCGCGCCATCGGCATGCTGTCTCCGCCCAAGCGGCGCAGCGGCAGCATCGAGCCGGCGCTGGCGCGGTCCACCTCATGGATCCGGGCACCGGCCAGCGGCGTGCTGCGGGTGCTGGTGCGGCTAGGGACGAAGGTGAGGAAGGACGACCTATTGGGCTACGTCGCCGATCCCTTCGGCGAGAACGAGGTGACGCTCAGCGCTCCCTTCGCCGGCGTCATCATCGGCCGCCTCAATCTGCCCCTGGTGCATGAAGGCGAGGCCTTGTTCAACATCGCCCGCTTCGAGCGCGGCGCGCCGGTGGACGAGGCCGTGGAGGCCTTCCATGCGGAGCTGGAGCCGGCCGCGGAGGATGATGAGCTGCCGATCGTGTAAGGCCCGCATATCTCGCCAGGCCGGCGCCAGAACCGCGATACCCGGTAGGATTTGCGGGCTTGCTACAGCCAGCGCTTACGCCGGAAATAGATCACCATGCCCGCCGCGATCACGATCATGAGCAGCCACACCAGGGGATAGCCGTAATACCACTCCAGCTCGGGCATCGCCCACGGGCTTCGGGTATTGATACCGAAGTTCATGCCATACAGGCCGGCGATGAACGTCAGCGGTATAAAGATGGTGGCGATCATGGTCAGCACCCGCATGATGTCATTCAGCCGGTTGCTGACGCTGGACAGGTACACGTCCAGCATGCCGGTGGTGGTCTCGCGGTAGGTCTCCAGCAGATCCAGGACATGCACCGTGTGGTCGTAGCAGTCACGCAGATACAGCTTGGTCTCGTCCGTGATCAGCTCGTAATCGTCGCGCAGGAGCTGGTTGATGACCTCACGCTGAGGCCAGAGCATGCGCCGCAATACCACGAGGGAGCGCTTCATGGCATAGATCCGTGCCAGCGTCGCCTTGTCGGGTGACTCCAGCAGCTCTTCCTCCAGGTCCTCGATCACCTCGCCGAGCCGCTCCAGCACGGGGAACGCCTGGTCGATGACGACGTCCAGCATTGCGTACAGGAGGTAGTCCACCTGACGGGAGCGGATGCGCCCGATGCGCTGGCGCAGCCGGTGGCGCACCGGCTCGAAGGGGTCCGCCAGTCCGTCGTGGAAGCTCACCACGAACCCCTCGCCCACGAAGATGCTGACCTGCTCGCAGGCGGTATCGCAGGCAGGCCCCCCGGCACCGTTGCCGGGCAGATTCATCACCACGAACAGCAGCCCGTCGTAGGCCTCCACCTTAGGTCGCTGCCCCGTATTGAGCACGTCCTCCAGGGCCAGATGGTGCAGGCCGAACAGGTCGCCGAGCGCGCGCAGGGTGTCCGGCCCCACACCCCCCTGCACGTGTATCCAGGTCTTCGACGCCCGCGCCAGAAAAGGCCGGCACTCGGCGGGCGTAGCCAACTCCTTATCGAAATAGTCTGCGTCCGTATAATCGGTGACCCGTATGGCCGGCGCGGCTGCCGCGACCTCGCCGGTGAGTGTTCCCGGCGAAGTCCCGGGCGGATGGTAGCGCTTGCGAAACAGAGCCATGGCCATGGGGAGTGTGCATCTCCTTCAGTGCAGCCTATGCCGTGACCGCAACATAGCGGCTGCCCCACCCATGCGCAATTGCGCGCCGATGTCGGCCCTGGGCCGCGGGGCGACAAGCGGTTAGTATCCGCGACAACGCCGTGGCGCGCGAGCCGGACGGCTCACGCGGGCACGGCCCAGTCAACCAAGAGCGAGTCGGACCATGAGCGGCGGACTGATTTCAGCATATCTGCTGGACGGCAAGGGCGGCGGCACCCCTATCGACTGGGATGGCATTGCGCGCTGGAGTCCCCAACAGGGGCTGCTGTGGGTGCATCTGGACCACGGCGAGCCCAAGGTGCAAGCCTGGCTGGCGGACGAGAGCGGACTGGACGAGGTCGTGGCCGAGGCCTTGCTGGCCGAGGAGACGCGCCCACGCAGCGTGGTTTCCGGAGAAGGGCTGATGGCGTTCCTGCGCGGGGTAAACCTCAATCCCGGTGCCCAGCCCGAGGATATGATCTCGATGCGCCTATGGCTTGAACGCGACCGTATCATCACCCTGCGCCACCGCCGCCTGATGTCTGTGGACGATCTGCGCAACACCATCGCCAGGGGCAGCGGGCCGCGCACCACGGGCGAGTTCCTCGCCGAGATTTCAGACCGTCTCGTGACCCGCGCCGCCGACGTGATTGCCGACATCGACGAGACCGTGGATGCCCTGGAAGATGAGATCGTCACCGCGGAGAGCCGGAACCTGCGGCCCCTGCTCGCCGGCACCCGCCGGCGAGCCATCGCCCTGCGACGCTATCTGGCACCCCAGCGCGAGGCGATGGCCCGGCTGGCAGCCGAGCGAGCGCCCTGGCTGGAGGAGGCCGAACGCATGCGGCTGCGCGAGGTCGCCGACCGCGTAACCCGCTACGTCGAAGCCCTGGACGCCGCCAGAGAGCGCGCAGCCATCACCCAGGAGGAGCTCACCAGCCGTCTGTCCGAGCAGATGAACGCACGCATGTACGTACTATCCCTGGTGGCAGGACTGTTCCTGCCCCTGAGCTTCATCACGGGCATGCTGGGCGTCAACGTCGGAGGCGTGCCTGGGGCGGACAATCCATGGGGATTCGTAATTCTCTGCGTCCTCATCGCCGCCATCGGCGGCACCCAGATTGCTCTGTTCCACATCAAGCGCTGGATCTAAGCGGTGAAATACCGGGGCATTACTGAGGTTGATTCGCCCGTGCCGGTACCCGATGATTCATGCACAATAGCATCGATGGTCGGTAGGGCCACTGCGTAAACTCGGGAGACCGACGACATGCCAATCAACAAGCAGAAGTCGCAGCTCCTCAGCGGGGGACATTACGCGGCGAGCCTGGAGGCCGCTCCCGGCGAGACCTACGATCCGGATTTCGAGTCGCTGGTATATCGGATGCTGGTACGCCTGGGCGAGGATCCCGAGCGCGAGGGGCTACGGCGCACGCCCCTGCGGGTGGCCAAGGCGCTGGACTTTCTGACCAGCGGCTACGACATGGACGTCGAAGAGGTGGTGCGCAACGCCCTGTTCAGCGAGGACTGCGCGGAGATGGTCGTGGTCAAGGACATCGAGTTCTACTCACTGTGCGAGCACCACATGCTGCCTTTCTTCGGCCGCGCCCACGTGGGCTATCTGCCCAACGGCAAGGTCATCGGCCTGAGCAAGGTGGCGCGGGTGGTGGACGTGTTTGCGCGGCGCCTCCAGGTCCAGGAACGGCTGACCAGCCAGATCGCCGACGCCCTGATGGAGGCGCTGGCCGCCCACGGCGTGGCGGTAGTCATGGAAGCCAGCCACACCTGCATGATGATGCGCGGCGTGCAGAAACAGAACAGCTCTACGGTGACCAGCGCCATGCGCGGAACGTTCATTGACAACGCCCGCAGCCGCAGCGAATTCATGGGACTGCTGCGGGTCCCGTGAGGCCGTAGGCAAGAGGCTAACTTGCTGGTAGCCGCATCCCCCTAATCCACAGGAGCTGCGCCGCGATTGTCGCGTGGCGATAGCTTATACTGAGCCAGGACACGCCTTTCCCAGACAGCCCGATGGCCGCAGGGACGGGACGGTGGCTGTCCGGCAGCGCAACCATGATCAGCCTGAGCCAACTGACACAACGCGTCGAGCGCGTCATCTGGGACGTGGAGGTGTCGTCCCTGCCACGCTGGCGGGCCACGCTTACGCGCGGCCTGCGCATGATCTACGCGGTCGGGCGGGATCTGGCCGATGGCCAGCTTACCCTGCAGGCCATGAGCCTGGTCTACACCACCCTGCTGTCCCTGGTGCCGCTGCTGGCGGTGAGCTTCTCGGTGCTGAAGGGCTTCGGGGTGCACAACCAGATCGAGCCCGCGCTGCTCAGCCTGCTGGAACCCCTGGGCGAGAAGGGCAGGGAGCTCACGGCCCAGATCATCGGCTTCGTGGAGAACGTGCGCGTGGGCGTGCTGGGGGCCCTGGGACTGGGGCTCCTGCTATACACCGTCATCTCCCTCATCCAGAAGGTGGAGCGGGCCTTCAACTTCACCTGGCGGGTGGAGCGGCCCCGCGCCTTCGCCCAGCGCTTCAGCGACTACCTGAGCGTGATCCTCATCGGCCCCGTGCTGGTGTTCTCGGCCCTGGGTGCGACCGCCTCCATCATGAGCACGTCCATCGTGCAGAAGCTGGTGGCCATCGAGCCCTTCGGCAGCCTCATCGAGCACGGTGCCCGGCTGGTGCCCTACTTCTTTATCATCGTCGCCTTCACCTTCGTCTACGTCTTCGTGCCCAACACGCGGGTCCGCGTGCGCTCGGCTCTCACCGGCGCTCTGGTGGCAGGGGTGCTGTGGCAGTCGGTGGGCTGGGCGTTCGCCGGCTTCGTGGTCAGCTCCACCAAGTACACGGCCATCTACTCGGGCTTCGCCATCGTGATCCTGTTTATGTTCTGGCTGTACCTGGCCTGGCTGATCCTGCTGGTGGGAGCGAGCATCGCCTTCTACCATCAGCACCCGGAGTATCTCACCAGCCGCGGGCAGGTGCTGCGGCTCAGCAACCGGCTGAAGGAACGGCTGGCGTTGCTCGCGATGTCGCTGATAGGGCAGAGCCATTATCAGGGCACTCCCCCGTGGAGCGCCCAGGGCTTGGCCGATCGTCTGGGCGTCCCGTCCGAGGCGGTGGAGAAGGTGCTGGGGCCCCTCGTAGCCCAGAGCCTGCTTACGGTGACCGGCGACGATCCGCCGGCCTTCGTGCCGGCGCGGGCACTGGAGACGGTGGCCATCAAGGAAATGCTGCACGCCGTGCGTACGGCCGAGGAAGATCCCTATGTAAGCCTTCGCCGCCTGCCCGCTGAGGAGTCCGTCGACCGGCTGGTGCAGGCCGTGGAGGCCGCCATCGACCAGGCGCTGGACGGTCGCACCCTGAAGGACTTAGCGGTACCGCCCACCGCGGCGGCTGCTGCGCCGTCCACCACGTCCATCAAGGTGCGGGAAGGCAGGCTGTAGGCTGTAGGGGCAGAGAGGGGGCAGGCGAAATGCAGGGCAATCCAGGTCCGAGCCGGGGTAGCCCACCCGGACTTCGCCTCGCTTCATTCGGGCTACATAGATCGCCGCGTATCTTGCACACCTTCGTGCCTTTGTGTTTCATCTTTTCAGGCCGTGACCCTACCGCACGCCGGAGGTCTTGCGATACTCCGCCACGGCCTGGGGCATGAAGGACTCGATCTGAGCGATGCGCTCGTCGTCCAGCGGATGGGTGCTCAGGAACTCCAGGGTGGGTCCGCCCTTCTTCTGGTTGTAGGCGCTGAAACGCTGCCAGAAAACGATGGCCGCCCGCGGGTCGTAGCCGGCCCGCGCCATGTAAAGCAGGCCCAAGTGGTCGGCCTCCAGCTCCTGATTACGCGAATGCGGCAGCACCAAGCCTACCTGGCCACCCAGGTCGTATGCCGCCATGGCGATGCTGCGGGTCAGGCCGGGCTGGGTCTGTAATGCCTGCTCCAGCACCTGGCCGCCGAGCTGGATCAGCAGGCCCTCGGACATGCGTTCGGCCCCGTGGCGCGCTACGGCATGGGCCACCTCGTGCCCCACCACGGTCGCCAGACCCGCCTCGTCCTTGGCAATGGGAAGCAAGCCGGTGTACACCCCCACCTTGCCTCCCGGCAGGCAGAAGGCGTTAGCGGTCTTGGGATCATCGAACAGCACGAACTCCCACTGGGCGTTGGGCAGGGGCGCGACGGCGGCGATGCGCCGCCCCACCCGTTGGAGCAGTGCGTTCAGATCACGGTCGCGAGACACGGGCGTGGACTGCTTGAGCTTCTCAAACTCGGTCAAACCGAGCTGCATCTCGTCCCCTGGGCTCACCAGGAGAAGCTGAGAACGGCCGGTCTCCGGCACCGTGGCACAGCCCGTCGCCCCTACCAGGATGCAGGCGGCCAGCGCCCCACCCGTCGTGCGGCTGACGATACCCTTGATTCTCATGCCTGACATCCTCCCGCGCTCGCACGACCGGCGCCGATGTGCGTCGTGCTACAGATTGTGCAGCTCCAAGCCCAGAGCCGGCGCGGCACTGTCCAGGCTCTGCCGGCTGCCGATAACGGCCACGCTCGCAAGGTCCGGCCTGAGGTAGGCTTCGGCGACGCGCCGCAGATCCTCCAGGCGCACATGCAGCACCCGCTCGCGGAACCGTCGGCGCTGCTCCGGAGTACGGCCGTGGAGGCCGCCGAAGAAGGCCTTCACGGCTTCGCCGGCCGGAGACTCGGGCCGGTCGATCCCGCTGATTACGCCGAGGACCGCCTCCTCCAGCTCGCGCGCACCATGGGTAGTGTCCACCAGCCAGGATAGGGAGCGGTCGAAATCGGCCAGCGTCTGCTCCAGCCGGGGATCCCGGTAGGAGTAGAAGCGAAACGCACCGACGTCGGAATCGTAGCTGGCACCGGCGCCATAGGCCCCGCCGCGCTCGCGCACAGCCCGGTGCAAGAAGCCGTTGGTCAGGAAATGCCCCAGCACCACCAGTGCCGAGGCGTCCGGGTGCTCCACCGCCACGCCCGGGTAAGCCTTGGCACAGAAATTCACCGGGGTACTGGTGACCCAGCCCTCGCGCACCGTGGTGTGTCGGCCCGGGAGGGTCAGGCGCGGCAAGCTGTCGCGGGCGTCACCCAGCCCCGACCAGCAGGCCTCCAAGGCCGGGGCGAGCACCTCGCGCTGGGCCGCCTCGCAGACCACCAGATACTGCCGCGGCGCGTGCACGATGGCGTCGCGCAGGCCGGTCAGGCCGGCGGCGTAGCCGGCCAGCCCGGCATCTGAGCGCAGCGACTGATCCAGCGCCTTAATGCGCTTGATCCCCAGCAGCCCGTCCCAGCGATGGGCCAGGGCGCCCACCGGACTCATGCCCGCGCACGCCGCCGCCATGGCCAGAACGTGGCCGTGGCCGGTGACCGACATCTCGCGTTGCGCGCGGATCTGCCCTACCAGCTCCCGCAGCCGCGCCGGTTCGTCGAAGCGGGCGGCGGAAAAAACCTCTGCCAGCACCTCAGCCAGGGCGGCGTGGTTGCGGGCCAGGGCCTTGCCCGCGAGCACGAACAGACCGCGGCCGTGCTGCACATCATCCACGGCGCCGCGCACGGAGGTGTCGGCGCTCAGGCCCCCGGTCACTGAGGCCTGCCAGGCCTGGGCCCGCAGATAATCCCGCTTCCCGCAGCCCACCTCGGTGATACATTCGCTGAACCAGGGCAGCAGATCCAGCGCCGCGTCTTCCAGAGCCGGCAGATCCACCGCGATCTGCGCATAGACCAGGCCGTTGGTGGCCTGTGCGTACCAGGTTGCGGGAACCCCGGCCACCGGCATGCTCTCGCCCTCGGCAATGGGCAGATCCGTCGGCACATCCTCCAGTCCCACGCGCGGCAGCAGATCGGGATCGTCCTTGGCGTGCTGGCGCTCCTCCAGCCGCTGGGCCTGGCGCACAAGCTCGCCCCGTTCCGCCTCACTCATGCCGGCCTGCTTCTCGGCCAGGCGGGTCCGCTCGCTGTCCGCCTCGCGCCGGCTCAGATCCCGGTCGGGCTTCATCACCAGACGAACCCGGTGGGGATTGTCCAGAAGCAGGCGCCGCGCCAGAGACTTGACGAATCCGGGATCACGGATGGCCTGGCGCAAATCCTTGAGCACGGGATCGATGTCCAGGACCCGCACCGGGTCACCGCCGTGCAGGGTCGGCGACAGCGCGTTCACCATCAGGCGCAGCCCATAGGGGAAATGTCCCCCGCGGATCTCGCGCTGACTGAGCTCGAGCTGGTGCAGAACCGATTCCACCACATCATCCGGAACGCCCTCTTCGGCCACCGTGCGTACCACCGTCAGGATCATGTCCTCCAGCGCGTCGGCGTGTTCCGGCTCCGTTCCCTCAACGCCGCAGACGAAGACCGCTTCCCGCGTCGAGTCATCCAGGCCGCACAGATCCGACGGCGCATTGGCAAGCTCCGTGGTCTCCAGGGCATGGCGCAGAGGCGAGGCGCTGTTATCCAGCAGCACGCCCGAGAGCAGGTGGGCCGTCAGCAGCTCCCGGGGATCCGTGGTCCGGCCCAGAAGCCAGCCCACCACCACGTGGGTGCGCCCGCTCAGGTCCTCTTCGTGATCCAGTGGGTAGGGCGCGTCCACCTCGATGGGCGCCGCATAGCGCCGCTCGTCCGGGATCGCCAAGTCCATGGGGCGGGCTTCAAAGCGGCCCAGGGCCAGCTCCTCGAAACGCCCCTGGTGCTCCGCTGCAGGGATGTCTCCGTAGGTCATGAACACGGCGTTGGAAGGATGGTAGTGCTCGGCATGAAAGTCCTTGAGCTGGGCGTGGGTCAGCTCGGGAATGCATTCGGGATCGCCGCCGCTGTTGTAGTGATAGGTGGTGGTCGGGAACAGCTGCTCCTGGAGCAGGTGCCAGAGCCTGCTCACCGGGGCACTCATGGCGCCCTTCATCTCGTTGTAGACCACGCCTTTGTAGACCAGCGCGGAGCCGGGATCGTCGGGGTGCTCGAGCTCGACCCGGTGGCCCTCCTGTGCGAAATCCAGGGGATCCAGCAGGGGAAAGAACACGGCGTCCAGGTAGACCCGCAGCAGGTTGTCGAAGTCCTTGCGGTTCTGGCTGGCGA
>CAYWTP010000039.1:0-18399 GCA_964461215.1 uncultured Ectothiorhodospiraceae bacterium
GGTGTCCAGAATCTTCAGATCCAGGGTCGGATGCTGGCTGAGCAGCCGCTGTGCATTGTCCGGATTGTCCAGGGCGAATAGTTGGAGGGTGCGCTTCCAGCCGCTCTGGGCCGCCAGCCACGTCCGGGCTGCGTCGGTCACGGCGTCACGACCGGATACCGCCGGCAAGGGTTGCACTGCGTCGCCTACTGACCCGCCGGGTATGTCTACCTTCAGGCCCAGTGAAGTGGCGAAGGCGGCCAGCTCCCGCACTCGGGCACTGTCGCCCTGGTCGCCGTTGAGGCTGGCCAGGGCCAGCTCCTGGTCGAGCTGACGATTCAAGGCGTCGGACAGTCGCCTGAACCAAACGGAGTCGGTGGCCTGCCTGCGGGTGGCCTCCGGATATCCGCGCCACGCGCTCTGGAACCGTGTCAGACTGGCCGTGCTCCAGCTCGTCGAGGCCAGAAACTTTTCCACCAGGTCCTGGGGGCCCCGGGGTGCGCCGGCATCCTGGCCGACGGAGGTGGGCGGTGGCGCGGAGTCCAGAGACTTCTCACCCCGCCCGGCGAGCAGCAGGACCACGACGGCGACCAGCACCGCTGCCGCTGCGAAGAATGGCAGCAGGCGGCGGCGCCGGGACGGCGCAAGTGCGGGCGCCGCCGGCTGCGGCGGGTCTTCCGCGGGTTCCCGGATAGCGGGTCCCGGCGATACGGACGCGGAAGAGGGGTCCAGGGAGATGGAGCCTTCGACGATACCGTCGAGCAGGGCGTTGCGCTGGGCGCGGTAAGTCTTCTCGTCCAGGTCTCCCTGCAGGTGGTCTTTGGCCAATTGACGCAGGCGCGAGTAGGTCATCTGTGAACGGCCGCCGTTGCGCTTCAGCCTAAATCCTGAACCAGGCGGAATCCCGTGACCGGGTCGCCGCTGCCTGGGAGTGATCGCGACAAAGAGATGTCGCACTTGGACAAGCTGTCCTCGAAGTCCCCACCCCTGGCGGCGAAGCCGGAAGGCGTGATGACCCACTCCTGGGCGTTGCCCACGAAGTTGTGAAGGCCCCAAGCGTTGGGTCTGCCCGATCTGACGTTCATCAGCGCATGTCCCTTGAGCAATTGGTCCCCAAGCTGCACGCGGCAGTTGTAGTCCTTATCCGCCGACACGCCTTTCGCCGTGGAGGCGTAGACCCACTCTTTCTCGGTCGGCAGCCGGTAGCGGTTGCCGGTGGTCGCGGAAAGCCACTTGGCGTAGGCCTCGGCGTCCTTGGCGGATATCCCGGTCGCGGGGAGCGCTTCGTCCTGCCCGGTGATGGGCTGGCAATGGTGGCTCAGCCGGCAATAGGCATTGTAGTCGCCGATGGAGACTTCGTACTTGCCGATGGCGAACGGCTTGGGTGAGCCGCCGCCCGCCGGTACCACTACCATGAGGGGACCCTTCTGCCTCTCGGCCAGCATGTCATAGCAGGTGGCGCGGGCTGCGGTGCCGTAGCCGGCGAGACTGGGATCGCAAGGGCGGCCGCCGGTCTTGAGCTGGTGGTTGATCTCAGCGAGCTTCTGCTGATAGCGGTCATTGTCGGACCAGAAGGCGATGGCCTCCTGAATCTGGGACTTGGCCAGCGGAAGCCGTCTCGTCTGCTGGGCTTGAACCGCCTGCTGGTATGCTGCATCCGCACGCTGCTTGGCCGCCTCCAGCGCCGACCTGAAGCGTAGCACATCGGGGTGGTCGGACTCCGTGCGCATGGCTTGCGCGAGGATCTGATCGGCCTGGCTCAGCTTGTGCTGCGCCACCGCCTGCTCACCCTTGGCGGCGTATTGAGAAGGTTGGCGTGGCGGTACGATGCGTTTGATCGTCGAGCTGCCCGGGAAGATCTGCTTCGCTGCGGCCAGCACCGCGGCCGCGGCGGCGCTGTCCGATTTCTTGAGCGCCTCGATGCGCGCCGCGGCGACACCGGCCAGGTCGGTCTCAAGCTTGGGGAAACGGTCCGGGAACATCCGCTGTATCTCACCCAGGCTGCGCTTCACGGAGGCCACGTCCAGCGACCTGGCCTCGCCGAGGCTGGACCGTAGCTGACTGATCCTGACTTCGCCGCCATACGCCGTCGAGGCTTCGCGCAGGGGCTGGAGGTCCGGGGCAAGCTCCAATCCCGCGTCGGCCAGCTTCAAGGCGCTCTCGAACCGGCCCTGGCTCGCCTGACCTTGGGCCAGGCGCAGATAAGACTGCGCGATGGCTTGGGGTCCGTCCTTGGTCAGGAACGGATCCTTGGGGTCCAGCCCGGCCTTGAGCTCATCGTAGGACTTGCGGGCCTCCAGCACCTTGTCCGCCTTGGCCTGGGTGAGCAGTGTCTGCTTGAGACCGTTGAGCCGCGCCATGCGCGCCTTTTCAGCCTGCTGCTTGCGAAAGTCGGCTTCGGCCGTGGCAATCGCCTGCCGCGTCGCCGCAAAATCGCCCAGAGCCGGATCAAAGCGCTCGCCTCTCTGCACGTAAGCCAGGGCCTCGGTGAAGCGGTTGGCCTTGGCCATGGCATGGGCCTGGGCAATGTAGATCTGAGCAATCCTGGCCTGCGTCTGCTTAAGCCACGAATCGCCGGCCGGCAGCATCGCCGCCAGCTCCTTGTATTGCAGCAGCAGGGAGGTCTCCCAGGCGTCGGTAAACTTCGCCTCGGCGAGCAGCGCCGCCATCGCCTCCTGGCGCTGTTTGGCCTGGCTGGCCCGTTCCGCGCTTGCCATGGGCTGGTAGCCGGCGGCAGCCTCCAGGGCGGACAAGCTGCTGCGCTTCTCGACGATATAAGGCAGATCCAGCAGCTTGGCGAAGCCGAGCAGCAGCTTCTCCGCATCGTCCCAGGATTTGGCGGCCGTGGCCCGGGCCAGCTCCTGCCCGAAGGCGGACTTCAGCGATTGCCGCAGCTCCGCCAGGAGCGGGCTGTCCGGCTTGAGCTCTGCGAGCTTAACGAGCTCGTCGCGTACGCCAAGGAAATCCGTCAGCCCCTTGAGTGAGTCCTTCTGGCTGATGAGCCGCTGCTGGATCTCGGCCACCAGGACTTCATCCTGCTGCCGTCTGAGCTCCTGCTTGACCTCGAAACGCAGGCTTGTCAGCCGCGAGTCCTCTGGGACGTAAGCAAGGCTGGCCTGGAGGATGGCGTCGGCTCCTTGGTAGTCCTTCTTCCTGATGGCCTCCTCGGCTAAGTCGCCATAGCGTACCGCGAGCCGCTCGTCCTTGAGCAGCGGGCTGTCCGGGGCCGCCTGCTGCACGATGGCCAGCACGTCGGTGATGTCGTCCTGGCCCTTTACGGGGATGAGCAGGCCCTTGTCCAGGAGGTCGTTGAAACGTCCCGTCAGATCGTTAAGAAGCCGGTTCTTTCGGCTTTCCAGATCCGACTCTATATTGAGCACGGTGGCCGAATCGGGGTAGAGCGCCTTGGCCTTGGCGATCTCCGTCATGGCCAGCGGGAAGTCATAGTGGCCCTTGCTGCTGTCCACCGCGGCTTCGGCCCGCCCCTCGTAGAACTTGATGAGGGTGTCCTTTGCCTGCTCCAGGATGGCCTTGCGCGAGCGCTCGTCCAGACCCCGGGTGGTGGCGAGCGCCGCCTTGATTGTGTCCTCGCGGCCGCTGGCAATCTGGGCCACGATCCCGGCGTTGCGCTGATCCTCGAAGTAGGTCTTGATGGGGGTGTAAGCGAAGACAGCGACCAGGATTGCGGCCACCAGCCCGCTGGCAATGTATTGCTTGGTGCGATCCTTGCGCGGGCGGATCTCTTCCAGAAACTCGTCCACCGTCGGTGTACGGTCCTCGCGGCGCAGCGCCAGACCGCGCATCAGCGCCTTGTTCTGTCGCTTGGTGAGCTTTGCTACGGGTGCCGGAGCCAGCTTCTTCTCCAGCGCCTTGGGAGCCGACACCTTGTTGAACGGGTGCTTGCCCGTCAGCAGCTCATAGGCGATGCACGCCATGGCGTAGAGGTCGTCACGGGGATCGGGGTCCTGTCCTTCGAACATCTCCACCGTGGCGTATGCCGGCGTCAGCGCTCCCAGCTGCCCAGGGTCGAACACCGTGGTTTCACCGCTGGCGTCTGCCTTGGTGGAGGAGGCCCTTGCGATGCCGAAATCCAGCAGCTTGAGCGTGCTTTCCCTGGTGAGCCAGCAGTTGCCCGGTTTCAGATCGGAATGCACCAGGTTGTGCTTGTGGGCGTAGGATAGTCCGGCACCGAGCTGCTCGACGAGGGGCATCGCCTGGTCGGCCGGCAGGCCACCGGCCGGCAGCTTGCGGATATAGCTGTTGAGGGCGTCGCCCTCGAGCAGCTCCATGGTCATGTAAATGGTGCCGCGGTCGCGGTCGAAGTCGTAGACCGTGGCGATGTTGGGATGCGCCAGCCGCTGGGCCTTGGCAGACTCGCGCTGTAAGGCGATGAAGGCTTCCGGGTGTGACTGGAAGTCGCCGGTCAGAAGCTTGATGGCAAGATACGGGTTGCGGTCCCGTGCCTCGACCTTGAGCTTGTCTACCGCCTTGTACACCGCTCCCATTCCTCCCTCGCCGAGCAGTGAGAGGAGCTCGAATCGGTCTTTGAGCACGGTGCCGGGTCCGATCTTTCGGGCCGGGGCGGTAGCACTTGGCTCGGCCTTCCAGTCCGTGCCGGTGGGCCAGCTCGCTCCGGTGTCGGCTTCCGCCTGGTCGGCGGCGGCCGCATCCAGGGCGCCCGGGTCCGTAAGGTCGACCGATTCGGTGGTGCTGCTGGCAGCCCCGAATGCGGTATGCTCGACGCTGGCCGTCCTGTCGTCGGCGATCACCGTGAGCTCGTCCTGGCCGACGATGGTCGTCGGCGAGTCATCCGGCCCCGCAGGCATCAGAGTTGGCGCCTCTTGCGACGCATCCTGCTCGGGCAGCAAGGTTGATGCATCCTGGTCCATGGGGTGCTCGGGCAGCAGCGTCTGGGCGTCCTTACCCTCGTCCAGGGCCGCGCCAATCTGAGTCGGGGAGTCCTTGTCGACGGCGGCGGAGGCATCGGAGGGCGGCGCCGCTGGGGCGATGGCGGTGGTTGTATCCGAGTCGGTCTGCTCCGTCACGAGCACCGTACGGTCCGTGTCCACGATGGGTGCTTCCAGCACGACGGTGGCTTCCAGCTCTTCCTCGGGCATAGGGCCGGGCGGTTGCGGAAGGCCGCTGCCGGCACCTTCGACCTGGCTATGCAGCACGGCGTAGAGGTGGTCCGGCAGACCGGCGTCCCTCGCCTGCCCTAGGAGCTTGTTGGCCACTCCGGCGGCCTCGGGCGCCTCCGCGAGGGCCTCGTCGAGCTTGGTACTGACCGTTCCAAAGCTGGCTTGACCGCGGAGGTATGCCTCCAGCGATGCCTTGAACTGTTTAAGCCCTTCCATTACGTGTTTCCGCCGCCGCGCTGAGCTTTCTGGCTAGGCACTGTTCTGTCATCCCCAGCGGGAGGTACGGTCGTCTCGCGCTGCCTGGACGGGAGTCGTTCGACCCGCACCGTGATTACCGTGGTATTGTCGTGCGCGCCCTTGGCAAGCGCCATCTCCACGAGGGCGTCGCTGATCTCCTGCGGCGTGGCGGCGGTGATGGCCTCGGCGATGGCTGCTTCACTGACCTCCTTGCTCAGTCCGTCGCTGCATAAGACAAAGGTGTCGCCGTCCGCCAGCTCGTACATGTCCAGATCCAGGAACAGATCGTCGGTCGCTCCGACCGCTCTTGTGATCAGGTTTGCCTGGGGATGAATCTCGGCTTCGGCGCGAGTGAGCATACCCTGCTCGACGAGGTCTTCTACCAGCGCATGATCCTGTGTCAGGCGTTCCAGCACGTGGCCACGAAGCCGGTAGATACGGCTGTCCCCCGCCCACAGACACACTGCATAGCCGCGAAACAGCAAGAGCACCGCCACGGTGCTGCCGATGGTCTGCTTCTCGGTCTGAACGGCAATGTCGCGCAGCCGCGCGTTGGTATCAAGGAGGCGGGCCTCCACGGCATCCACGAACGCACCGAGGGTGTCCGGCGCGGGCAGGCTGCGCAGATTCTCGACCACCATCCTGCTAGCCACGTCGCCTGCGGCGTGTCCACCCATCCCGTCGGCCACGACCCACAACCCAACATCCGACCGGTCGAGAAGAGCGTCTTCGTTGACCTTGCGCACCTTGCCTACGTCGGTCCGGGACGAGGACGACCATCTGAACTGCGGTGAACCGCTCATGGCATCGGAAAGTAGGTTCAGGAAACAGCGTTCAGGGCAAGCCCGCAGTGCTTGCACAAGGGCCACGCGTGCGGCCCCAGGCACAACTGCAAGGTCGTCCTACAGGAGTTAGCCTTCGGCCAGCTTTGTTCCGTGCCCCCCGACTACCCGAAAGCCCCCGGGATGCGGCCGGGCGACGGCGAGCCGCCATGGCCGGTCCTCTGCGCGGGGCCTGTTCCAGGACCACGACCGCAAAACACCTGCCACTAACCCGCTCAGCCGACGCAAGCCGGTCTCGATAGCGTTCCTTATGGTAGTTGACCGCAGCGGTTCGCGCAAAGGTCGGCCCCGCCGCGCCGTCTGGGTGGCGGTTTGCCCCCCTCGAAGTTGCGAGCTCGAAGCACGCGTGGACCTGGAGTCGGGTACCGGCCCCCCTACTCGCCGGCGGTCGTTGGTGCGCGAGCCTGGGTCATGCCGGGGGCAGGGGGTGCCTGCCAGGCGGCAGGTCGACTGAGGTGGCTGGGAAAAATGCCATAGTCACAGGCAGCTTTCGCAATTAATTAAAGTTTAAGCTGGCAATTATGCGGTAACCATATGATTATTCGTTGCAAGGTCCTTGGGAACATATATAATTGTTTCTTGCATGGTTGCCTTGTCCGGGGGTTACCGCTAGCATGGACGCGGTCTTGGGGGGAACCACTGCTCCAGTCGGGGATGCCGTCGACACGGCATGGGGTGCAGCCGCATTCGAGAGATGGCTGAACAACAATGAATATGTCGGATACGCCGGCGCGGCGTGTAGTGTTTGGACGTAGTCCACTTCCAGCAGTCATCCTAGTCGGCTTTGTCATTCTGAGCTCTGTGGACGTGCGGGCCGCACCGCCCCCTCTTCCGGCGGCTGCTACGCCGGGTGGTGCCGCTCCCCAGAAGTTCCTCCAGGCCCCGCTACCGCAGGTCCAGCCCGAAGTCGTGCCAATACCGCCCACCGTCCAGAGGCCCCTGGGGGTGGATGCGGGCGAACGCATCTTCGTCAAGCGCTTCGACTTGACCGGGGCCGTTGACCGGCCGGAGCTGGGCATTCACAAGGAGGAGGTTCAGGGGCTGTTGGAGAGCCAGCGGGTAGCGAGGGAGAAGCTCACTGGCGTCGGACCGGACGGCTTCACCAAGGAGGAGCGCCAGCAGATTACTGCGTTTATGCACCAGGTGGTGGACAGCCCGGACCTGGACATGAAATTCGACGACTACCAGGCGCTGGTGGACAAGATACGGCTCCAGAAGCAGGAGCGCGAGAAGGGCCTGACCATCGGCCAGGTCCAACAGATCGCCGATGAGGTTACCAAGTACTACCGCAAGGCGGGGTTCCTTCTGGCCAAGGCCTACGTGCCGGCTCAGGAGGTCAAGGACGGCGTGGTCAAGATCGAGGTGGTCGAAGGTACGCTGGGCAAGGTGACGGCCCAGGGCAACCAGCGCTTCTCCGATGCGATGCTGGCACGGCCCTTTACCGACCTGATTGATGCGCCGGTCGTGGCCGACAGCATGGAGCGGGCTTTGTCCTTGCTGACGGACTACCCCGGAATCAGCGTCTTCGGAGTGCTGCAGCCAGGCGAGTTCCCGGGGACTACGGATTTGGTGCTGAAGGTACAGAAGGAGAAGCGCTTCAGTGGCTCGGCGTACTACGATAATCACGGCTCAGGGTTCACGGGCGAGCGGCGCCTCGGAGTGGATGTGGATATCAACAACCCCTTGTTTGCCGCGGACAAGCTCAGTGTGACGCTGCAGCAGGCCTTCTGGCCCCGCCGCAACTTCTACGGCTCCTTCAACTACGAAATTCCCGCGTTCGCACCCGATTGGTCCATCGGCGGAGGTTTTAACCGCAACGGCTTCACCGTAGGCAAGCAGCTAGCGGATCAGCATATCTCGGGCGTGACCGAGGCGAAGGATATCTACCTCAGCAGCAGGCTTATCCGTGGGCGTACCACCAACCTGCGGGCCAAGCTGGACTTGGTCCGCAAGACCGCGCAGACGCGCCAGCAGAGCGTGCTGCAGTCGGAGGACAACCTGGCCTACCTGGGACTTGAGCTCTCCTACGACACCATCAACAAGGAATCCCAGAGCCTGATCGCGGCCACGGTACGCCTGGACCATGGCCTGTCTGGCTTCGGTGTGCCTTCGCCGGGAGAGCTGCAGCAGCGGGTGCCGGGGTCCAGCCGCCCCACCACCGCCAGGGGGGTGCCGGTAGGCAGCAACTACGACAAGCTTACCGTTGCATACGCCCAGCTACTCAAGCTGTCTGCGCACCAGTCGCTACTGTGGCGGGTCAATGGTCAGTTGGCCAAGGATCCGCTGGTCTCGGTCGAGCAGTTCGCAATCGGCGGACCTGACAGCGTGCGGGCCTACCCCGTCTCCGAGTACCTCATGGACCGCGGCTACTTCACTTCCCTGGAGTGGACCGTGGACGCCCCCGGCCTGGCTGACAAGCCTGCTTTCGGCGGTCATAACTGGGGTGACGTGCTGCGCCTGTCCTTCTTCGCCGATTACGCCCAAGGCTGGCTGAATTACCCTACGGCCAACGACATCGGCAAGACCAGCCTGCTGGGCGCGGGCATGGGGATCCAGCTCAATCTGCCGTGGGATCTGTCGGCACGGTTCCAGGCGGCCCGGCCCATCGGGGCGGATCGGCCCAGCGACGGCGAGCCCATGCGTTACTGGTTCGATCTGCGCTACAGCTTCTAGAGGTCGGAGCCGCCAGATCGCGCGATGTGTGCTGCCCGCCACACTTCGTCCGGGGCGCGAGGGTCTAGACTAGTTTCTTATTCCGCGCCGGCGCGTCTACACCGGTGCCGGTCAACACTTACAAAGCCGTCGGTTCAGGGCAGTGCGAGGTGAATGAGATGGATAGCGGTGGCCGGTCATCTAAGAATGGGTTCCAAAGGCTTCAGCTCAGGCCGCTGGCCCGTCTAATTCGCTACAGCCTGCTCGCTTCCGCCGGCATCGTTCTGGCACAGTCCGCGCTGACTCGGGATGCATTGGCCGGTCCCCAGGGCGGCACGGTCGTGGCCGGGCAGGGCAGCATCCAGCAGCCCAACGCCAACACCACGATCGTCGAACAGCAGTCCCATTCTCTGGCGCTCAACTGGAAAAGCTTCAACCTCGACCGCCCGGACCTGGTCCGTTTCAATCAGCCGTCGGCCTCAGCCTCCGTGATGAACCGCATCATGGATCAGCGGCCGAGCCAGATCTTCGGCCGTATCGAGGCTAACGGCCGGGTCTTCCTGATGAATCCCAACGGCATCATCTTCGGCAAGGATTCCCGGGTGAACGTGGGCAGCTTGTTCGCGACCACACTCAACATCTCCACCGACGACTTCATGCAAGGCAAGTACCGCTTTGAAGCGACGCCGGGAACCGAGGGCGGGATGGTGGTCAACCGCGGCCTGATCCAGGCCGCCACCGGCGGCTCGGTGAGCCTGGTGGGCGGGGCCGTGGCCAACGAGGGCGTTATCGTGGCCGATCTGGGCCAGGTCAATCTGGCGGCGGGCCGCACGGCCACCCTCGATTTCGACGGCGACGGGCTGCTGCGCTTCGCCGTCGATGGCGAGGTCCTGAAGAACTCCAAGTCCGCCGACGCGGCGGTTAAGAACACAGGCGAGATCCGCGCCGAAGGCGGCCAGGTTCTGCTTACCGCCAAGGCGGCCAAGGAGGTGTTCAGCCAGGTGGTGAACAACTCCGGCGTGATCCAGGCCGGCAACATCCAGAAGCAGGGCGGTAAGGTCTTTCTCGCCGGCACCGGCGGTGCGGTGGTCAACAGCGGCACTATCGACGCCTCCGGCACGGCGGGCGGCTCCGTCTCGGTGCGCGGCGAAAGCGTACAGCACACCGGCACCATTACCGCGGATGGCACCGCCGGCGACGGGGGCAGGGTGGAGCTGGTTTCCAACGACACCACCATCCTGGCCGGCGACAGTCTGACCAGCGCCCGCTCCGACGCGGGGGGCTCGGGCGGGACGGTACACGTTCTAGGCGACAAGGTTGGCCTATTCGACCAAGCGCGGGTCGATGTCTCCGGCGACCACGGCGGTGGTACGGCGCTCGTGGGTGGGGACTATCAGGGCAAGAATTCCGAGATACAGAATGCGGCGAGGACCTACGTGGCCGCCGGTGCATCCATCAAGGCCGACGGCCTCACCGAGGGTGATGGCGGCAAGGTGATCGTGTGGGCCGATGAGGTAACCCGATATTTTGGAGATGTAAGTGCAACCGGAGGGTCTGATCGGGGCAACGGCGGATTCGTCGAGGTATCCGGTAAAGGCTATTTGCGCTTTGCGGGAACGATCGATGTATCTGCTGGATCGGGCGCTGCGGGGACGGTTCTATTGGACCCGGACGACTTGTGCGTTACCTCTGGCGGTGTCGGATCGTGCGCCGGCGCGACGGAAGACACGACCAATCCCTTCGCTGACGCCACTGGCGGCGCCAATTCATTTGTAACGGTGGCAACCCTCCAGGGTCTAGGCGACGTGGCAATCATCCTGACTGCTGACGACGACATTATCTTTGATGCGGATGTAGACCTTTCCGCCTCGCTGACAAGCCAAAGCATTACTCTCAACGCAGATAACAATGCAGACGGCACTGGCGGCATCTCGATGCAAGGCTTCGACCTTTCAACAGGAGGGGGAAGCATTGTCTTCAACGTCAATGCTGCCGGGGAAGGGATTACCAACATTGGAACCATTGATGCTGGGAGCGGTTCGTTCACGGTAAACGCGCCAGGGGCAATGACCCAGAACGCTGGGGACACGATCACGGGCACTACAAGCCTGGTGAAACAGGGGAACGGAACTCTGACGCTCGACCAGTCAAACGATTACACCGGCACGACGACCATCAGCGCGGGTACTCTGGCGCTGTCGGGCGCGGCGGCCATTGCCGATACGGGCGCGGTGTTCCTGGACACGAGCGGAGCGGACTTGACCTTGAACGCTGACGAGACGATTGGCTCGCTGAGCGGTGTGTCGGGGACGACGGTCCAGCTGGGCAGCCATACGCTGACGACGGGCGGTACCAATTCGACTTTTGAGGGAACCATCAGCGGCACAGGCGGTGTGACGAAGGAAGGTACCGGGACGTTCACGCTCATGGGCACGAACATCTACACCGGGACCACGACGGTCAGTGCGGGCACCTTAAGCGTGACGGTGGCTGATGCGCTGGATGTGGGATCCTCGCTGGTGGTCAATGGCGGGACGCTGGACATTAACGACGTGACGCTCAACACGCTCACCAGCTTCTCGGTGGAGGGCACGGGTGCAAGCGCTGTAGGGGCAGTGACAGGCACGGGGGCCAATGCCCAATACGACGGCCCGATAACCCTGACTGGGAACGCCGCCTTCGGGGGTGCAGGCACGCTGACCCTAAACGGGGCGATTGGTGACGGGAGTAACGGCTTCGGTGTAACCAAGGTTGGGGCCGGCACGCTCGCGCTGGGGGGTGCCAACACTTACACCGGGACCACGACCGTCAGCGTGGGCACGTTGCAGCTGGGGGCGAACGATGTGCTGGACAACGGCAGCAGCTTGACTGTGAATGGCGGTACGTTCGACCTTGGAACGCACAGCGACACGGTCAACGCCGTCACCCTGATCTCGGGCACCATACAGAACGGTACGCTGACCTCCACCACGGACTACGACGTACGCTCCGGCACCGTGAGTGCGGGGCTGGCAGGCTCGGCCGGCCTGGCCAAGACGACGCCCGGCACGGTCACCTTGTCCGGCACCAACACCTACACCGGCAAGACCAGCATCACCGCCGGCACCCTGAGCATTTCCGGCAGCAGCGGCCTGGGCGGCGACCCGGGCGTGCTGACGGCGGATCAGATCACCATCGACGGCGGCACGCTCGATGTGACCGACGATGCCACGCTGGTGGCCAACCAGGGCATCACGCTGGGGTCCAGTGACGCGACCATCAGCGTGGCGCCGACCAAGACGCTGACCGTCAATGGCGTCATCGCCGGAGCCGGAGGTGCCGATCTCGCCAAGAGCGGGGCCGGCACGCTGGTGATGGGCGGAGTCAACACCTATCAAGGCAAGACCGCAATCAACGGCGGCACCGTCAGCATCTCGGCTGCGAGCGGTTTGGGTGGTGACCCGGGATCAGCGACGGCGGACCAGATCACGCTGGACGGTGGCATCTTGGCCGTGACCGGTGACGCGGCGTTGATCGCCAATCAGGGAGTGACGCTGGGAGCCGGGGGTGGCACCATCAATGTCTCGGCGACCCGGACGCTCACCCTGGGCGGGGCGGTCGCCTCGGCGGGCAATACGCTGACCTTGAATTCGGGCGGCAGCACCGGCGCGCTGTCCATTGCATCATTCTCGGGCAGCGGCGCCATCACGGTGACCAATTCCGGCGGCGTCACGTTTGTCGGCACGGTGAACGCGGGAACGGTGACCTTGACCGACACCACGGGCACGGTCGCCTTCCAGGGCGACACGACGCTCTCGACGCTGACTACCGCAAACAGCGCTTACAACGTCAGCTTCACCGGGTCCACCACTGCGCTGACTTCCGATACCAACTTCCTCAACACCGGCACCGTCACGCTGGGCGACGGCGGCGATACGCTGACCTTCGCCAGCGGCCTCGGTACGACCGGCAACGCCAGCAATCCAAGCGCCGTTCATACTTCCGGCACCGTGCGCACCGACGGCCAGCAGATGGATATCGGGCCGCTGACGCTCGACGGAGCGACCGTGCTGGCCACGAATAATTCGGCTGCCGCGGGTGCCGGGCTCAACGTCGGGGCGGTGACCGGCGGCGGTTTCACGCTGGATCTGAACGCCGGTACGGGAGGCGCGGTGGTGCTGGCCTCCGGTGACGACATCAGCAACCTGACGGTGGCCAACAGCGGCGGGGTCACGGTGTCGGGCAACTTCGGTCAGGGCACCCCCGGCGCCGTGACGCTGACCGATACGATCGGCACGGTCGCGTTTCAGGGCGCCACCGCGATAACGACGCTGACCACGGCAAACAAGGGCTACAGCGTCTCGTTCCTGGGCGCCACGAACGTCGGCAGCGACACCACGTTCCTGAACACCGGCACGATCACGCTCGGCGACGCAGCGGCCGACGTGCTCCTGTTCGATGGCGGCCTGGATACCACGGCGGCGGCCGGAACCAGCCTGGGCGGCACGGTGCGCACCACGGGTGACCAGATCGATCTGGGCGCGGTGACCTTGACCGGCGACGCTACGGTGGATACCACCAACAACGGCGGCACCGCGACCGGCGCCGGGATTAACCTCGCGTCGGTGAACGCCGACGACGCCGCGGCCAACGATCGCAGCCTGGCACTGAACGCCGGTACCGCCGGAACGATCACCGTCAGCGGCAACGTCGGTGATGGTCAGCCCCTGGCGGGGCTGACCATCACCCAGAGCAACGGTGCCACCTTCCAGGGCTCCGTGGACGTCGGCGACGGCGCCGGGGGCACCATTACGCTGACCGATACCGAGGACGGTCAGACCGTGGCGTTTCAGGGTACCGTGGTCGCCGACAATCTGAATACCGCAGCCCAGGGCTACAATGTCTCGCTTCTCGGCAACACCACCATCACCAACCCGGCAACCTTCGCCAATACTGGAACGGTGACGCTGGGTGACGCGCCGGCAGACATTATTCTGTTCGACGGCGGCGTGATCACATTGGGGGGGCCGAGTACCAATTTTGTAGGGGGCACCATCCGCAGCTCGGGTGATTTCATCAATCTGGGACCGGTGACGTTGACCCAGAATGTCACCATCGATGCGACGAACAACGGCGGGTCCGCCGCGGGCAGCACCATAACCCTGGCATCCGTGAATGCCGACGACGCCGCAGCCAACGATCGCACCCTGACCCTGAACGCCGGTACCGGCGGCGCCATCAGCGTCACCGGCAACGTGGGGAACACGCAGCCGCTGGCCGGGCTGACCATCACCCAGAGCAATGGGGCGACCTTTGCAGGGTCGCTGGACGTGAGCGACTCTGCGGCCGGTACCATCACCCTGACCGACACCGCCGACGGCCAGAGCATTCAGTTCCAGGGCACGGTGGCCGCCGACGTCCTGAGCACCGTTGCGCAGGGCTACAACGTGGCATTCCTGGGCGCGACGACCATCGGCAGCGATACCACGTTCCTGAACACGGGCACCGTCACCCTGGGCGATGCGGCGGCCGACGTGCTGCTGTTCGACGGTGGGCTGGATACAACGGCCGCCGTCGGGGGAACCTCACTCGGGGGCACGGTGCGCACGACCGGCGACCAGATCGACCTCGGGGCGGTGACCCTGACGGGCGATGCCACGGTGGACAGTACCAACAACGGTGGCACGGCGACGGGCGGGGCCATCAATCTCGGTTCGGCCGCGGCGGACAGCGCGGGCAACAACCGGACCCTGACGCTGAATGCGGGCACCGCCGGCGTGATCGGCATCGGCGGCACGGTCGGTTCCGGCCAGGCGCTGGCGGACTTCGACGCGACGGCGGCGACCATCAACCTTAATGGCGCGTCCATCACGGTCGATGCTGGCGCGGGGGGCAACACCGTCACCTTCGACGGCGCGGTGGTGCTCGGCACGACGGTGGCGGTGGACACCAACGGCACCAACGACAATCACGTCAGCTTCCTCGGCAGCGTGGAGGGAACCAGCAGCGAGACCGAGAGCCTGACCATCGACGCCGGAACCGGCGGCAACGTGCTGTTCGACTCCACCGTGGGCAACACCACGCCGCTGAACGTGGTGACCATCACCAACGCCAACACCTTCACTATCAACGACACCTTCAATGCTCTGCGGCTGACCCAGACGGCCGGCAGCGGAGCGACGACGCTTGGCAACAGCGCCGCCCTGTCCGGTGACATCACGCTGTCCGGAACCGGCCTCGCCGCAGGGCAGAAGGCCCTCGACATCAACACGGCCGGCACCATCGACATCTATGCCAACGTCACCGTCACCGACCGCGACGCCAACCTAAACGTTACGTCCAGCGACACAGACATCACCCTGCACGTGGACAACCTGGTGCCCCAGGGCGCGACGGTGGTGAACCGCGACGTTACCACGGTCAACGGCGACCTGCTGTACAACGTCGGGGGTACCGGCAAGTTCAGGCTGCAGGATTCGCGCACCGGCGGCACGCCGAGCGTGCCGGTGGACGGCCTCAATACCAGGCTGGTGGTCGCGGGCACCGTCGATACGGGCAACCTGGTCCTGGATGCGGGTCCCGCCGGCCAGCATTTGACGGACAACAGCTTTGCGACCGGCTTCCCGCAGGTTCTGGCCACGGTTATCGCCATCGACCAGACCGGCAACGTGCACGTGGGCGACGACACGGCGCTGGCCGGAGACTTCAACTACACCGACAACGACATCCTGAGCCAGATTACGGGCGTCACGACAGAGCTGCGGGTGACGGCGACCGGGGACATCGTCATCGACTTCACCACGACGGACCTGGGCAGCGTCGCCGTGACCCTCGATGCCGGCGGCCTGATCACGGACAGCAGCGCGGGGCTGGCCTTCCAGACCACCGGGGCCTTGACCATGACCTCCGGCGGGCCCATCGGCACCACCAGCGCCGCCACCGACGCGGGCAGCAACACCGACAACACGCTGACCGTCAATGTGGGTTCGCTCGAGGTGACCTCGACGGGCGGCAGCAATGTGTCGGTGACCAACCAGGGTGACCTCAACATCGCCGGCACTGGTGTCAACGCCGGCGCGGGCGACGTCAGCCTGACCGCGACCGGCGGTGCGGTCCTCGATGGCACCGCCGGCGAGGCGGCCCTGGTGTCCGGTGCCACCGTCAGCCTCAACGGCACTGCGATCGGTGCCACCGGTGCGGGCGATATCGAGGTGGCTGTCGCCACGCAGCTCAACGCGAACACGGGCGGCAACGGCGATATCTTCATCACCTCCACCGGGGGCATGCCCCTGGGGATCGTCAGCGCAGGCGCCGGACACAACATCACCCTGGTCTCGGGCGGCAGCATTACCAGCAATGCCTCGAACGTGACCGCCGATGCGCTGAGCATGACGGCCGCTACCAACATCGGTGCGTTGGGCACGGAGATCAACACCGACGTGGCCAGCCTCAGCGCCGGCGCCACCGATGGTGGTGTGTTTGTAAGCGAGGCCGACGGCATCGTCCTCACCAGTGTGACGGCGACCGGTAGCAACCGCGACGTGGGGATCACCACGGCCGGTGGCGGCAATATCCGCATCGACCAGATGTCCGCTACGGGCACGATCACGCTGAACTCGGCCGGCGACATCGCGGAGAATACCGCCGACCCGGGCACGGTGGATATTACCGCGCCCGCCATCAGCCTGAGCGCGGTGACCGGTATCGGCTCGCTGGATATCGCGGCCGCTACCATTGACGCCGATACGACTAACGGCAGCGTGACACTGGCCAACCAGGCGAGCGCGTCCACGACGGTCAACTCCTTGTCCACCGGCACGGGGGCCATCGACTTCAGCCAGACCGGCAACCAGGCCCTGGAGGTGACCTCGGCGACGACCACCGACGGCGGCATCACCATCCAGAATACCGGCAGTGCGGCCGGCCAGACGCTGACCGTGACCACGGTGACGGCGGGCGGCGCTGGCAACAATATTGCCCTGACGACGAATACCCGCGGCAACATCGTGCTCAAGAACGCGTCCGGCGCCGCGCTCACCGCGGACGGCGATCAGGTGAGCATCACCGCTGCCGACGGCATCAGCCTGAACGACGGCGACATCAACGTCGGGGTGGGCGGCGTCACGCTGCGAGTGGACAGCGGCAACGATGGGGCCGCGAGCCTGAATCTTGGCAGCGGCACGCTGACCTACGGCACGCTGGGCATGACCGGCGGCACCGGGGGCGGAAACGACACCCTGGTCGCTCAGAGCCAGGCCAACGCCTGGACCATTACCGGGGCCGATGCCGGCCAGCTCAACAACGTCAGCACCACCTTCTCCGACTTTCAGAACCTGACCGGCGGCAGCAATACCGATGACTTCGGGTTCGCCGACGGGGCGACGGTTTCCGGCACCATCGACGGCGGCTCCGGCGCCGCAACGGACACCCTGGACTGGAGCGCGTACTCGACGGGCCGCACCGTCGTGCTGTCGGGCCTCGGGGTGGCCGACGGCTTCGACGGCAGCGAGACCAGCGTCGCGGCGTTTGCCAATATCGACGTGCTCACCTTCAATCCGGCCCAGGTGCATGCCCTGACCGGGTTCGCCACGACCGCGATCTGGGACCTGGACGGCACGAACCAGTATACGGCAGGAGGCAGGACGCTCGACCTCGCCTCCAGCGTGCAGAACCTGACGGGCGGCGGCGGCGTCGACACCTTCAATGTGACCGCATCCCTCACCGCCAATCTCTCTGGCGGCGGTGGAGACGACGTATTTAACTTCCTCGGCGACAATGTGGTGCTCACCGGCGACGTAGCCGGCGATGCCGGGGACGATCAGTTCAACTTCGGCGTACCAGGCGTAGCGGTGGCGCCTGGAAGCAATACGCAGACGGCGCGCGTGATCGGCAACGTCGACGGCGGAACCAACACGGCGGTCGGCGACACCATCGACTTCAGCGGCTCCGAGCTGCAAGAGCTGGTCACGGTGACGGCTACCACGGGGGACGGGGACACCGGTACGGTGCTCAACGGCGGCAGCGGTGATCCCGATCTGATCTCCGTACAGTTCACGGGCATCAACACCCTGACCGGCAACGGTTACGGTCAGCTCATCGGCCCGAACGCCGACACCATCTGGATCGTCACGGGCCTCAACGCGGGCACCTACGGGCCGACGACCGGCACCGAGGCGACATTCAACAACTTCCAGATTCTCGGCGGTACCGCCAACGACACCTTCGAGTTCCGCAGCGGCGGGCGGATAGCCGCGGGCGTCGATGGCGGCGGGGGAGCCGGCGTCGATGCCGTACGGGGCGACACCAATGCTGCGCACGCCGCCCAGTGGGTGCTCAGCAGCGCGACGGGCGGCACCGTGTGGGCGGACACGTCAGACGGGGGGGCGCCGACCGCCTTCAGCAATATCGAGAATCTCGTCGGCGGCATCGGGACGGATGCCTTCGCTTTCAACACGGGCATCACGTGGGGAGGCAGCATCGACGGCGGCGGCGGCGGCGCCACCATCGCCGGCGCGGCGCGGGCCAGAGCCCAGGAACTGCCTCACAACGGACTAGCGACGGGGACCGCCGGC
>CAYWTP010000040.1:0-18233 GCA_964461215.1 uncultured Ectothiorhodospiraceae bacterium
TCCACCGGACGGTTGGGGAAGAAGTAGTCCAGATCGGTGGACATCATCTCCAGGTCGTAGGCCACGGCTTGGAGCAGGCAGTTGCCGCTCTTCTCGCAGGACGGACAGAAGTGATTGCCCTCTACGAACAGCATCTGCACCAGGGTGCGGCGCTTGTCGTTCAGATCCTCGGTGTTGCTTTGCACCTGCATGCCGGCCTGGGCGGGCATGGTGCAGGAGGCGGCGGTCCGGCCGTTGACCTGCACCGTGCACACCTTGCAGCTTCCGTGGGGCTTGAACTCCGGGTGGTAGCACAGGTGCGGGATGTAGTGCCCGGCTGCCAGTGCCGCCTGGATGACGGTCTGGCCCGGAACGAAAGGGATCTCCTCGCCGTCGAGGAGGAAGGTGATGCGCTCGTGCTCACCGTTCATTCCTGCGGCTCCAGATGGGAGCCCGCGTCGTCGCGGCCGGTCATGGCCCGTGCCCGCGCCAGCGCCCCGTCCAGGTCGAAGGCCGGCTCGAACTCCAGGGACTCCAGCCGGCGCTCATAGGCCGGGCGGAAGCGCTTGATGGTGTCGGCCAGCGGGTTGCACGCGGTGTGACCCAGGCCGCAGTGGCTGGAGGCCTGCAGCAGGCGGTTGAGGCGGAAGATGCGGTTCAGGTCGTGCTGCGAGCCTTTACCCGCATGGAGCTTGTCCATCACGTTGCGCAGCAGGGTGGTGCCCACGCGGCAGGGCGTGCAGAAGCCGCAGCTCTCGTGGGCGAAGAAATGCGTGAAGTTGCGCGCCACTTCGAACATGTCGCGGCTCTCGTCGAAGATCATGAAGGCGCCGGCGGTGGGCAGATCCTCGAAGGCGATGCGCCGGTCAAGCTCCCCGGCGTCGATGCAGGTGCCGGACGGCCCGCTGATCTGCACCGCCTGGGTATCACCGGCACCGCAGTCGGCCAGCACCTGGCGCACGCTCACCCCGAACGGATACTCATAGATCCCGGGCCGCGCGCAGTCCCCCGAGACCGACAGCAGCTTGGTGCCGGCCGACTTGGAGGTGCCGATGGCACGGTACCACTCGCCGCCGTGCAGTGCGATCAGTGCCGCCGCGCAGAAGGTCTCGACGTTGTTCACCGTCGTCGGCTGCTGCAGGTAGCCGTGGGTCACGGGATAGGGAGGACGGTTGCGGGGAATGCCGCGCTTGCCCTCCAGGGACTCGATCAGGGCCGACTCCTCGCCGCACACATAAGCGCCGGCGCCCAGGTGGATGGTGATGTCGAAGTCGAAGC
This sequence comes from uncultured Ectothiorhodospiraceae bacterium, assembly GCA_964461215.1. Taxonomy (GTDB): domain Bacteria; phylum Pseudomonadota; class Gammaproteobacteria; order JAABTG01; family JAABTG01; genus CAYWTP01. Next base: position 1,258 of record CAYWTP010000040.1, read on the forward strand.
CGTCCAGGCCGCAGACGCCGGCGCCGAGCAGGCCGGCGCTACGGCGCCGGGCCAGCACCGCTTCGAGGGGTTCGAGCAGATGCAGATACTCGCCGCGCAAATAAAGAAAGCCCTGTCGGGCACCGATCGCGTAAGCACACACCGTCATGCCTTCGAAGACCAGGTCGGCGTAGCTGGCGAGCAGCACGCGGTCCTTGAAGGTGCCGGGCTCGCCTTCATCGGCGTTGCAGACCACGTAGCGCGACTCACCCCGCGCGTTACGGCAGGCCTCCCACTTCAGGCCGGTGGTGAAGCCGGCCCCGCCGCGGCCCCGCAAATTGGAGCGCTTGATCTCCTCCAGCGTGGCAACCGGCCCCTGGGCGGGGGCGTCGATGCCTTCGCGCCAGGAGCGGTCGCTGGAGGCCTGCTCGGGCTCATAGGCGCCCCGGGCCATGGCCGCGCGAATGGCCTGGCCCGGCTGCAAGGCGGAGTCGAGCAGGATGTCCTTACGGTGGACATTGTCGGCGACCCGGAACAGCTCATCGGGCCATTGCGCCGGCGGCGTCTGCGAGCAGATGAGATCGGCGATCTGATCGACGCGTTCCGGCGTCATGCGCGCGATGGCACGCCCGTTGACCAGGACGGCCGGCCCCTGGTCGCACAGGCCGGTGCAGGAGGTCAGATCCACCGAGACCAGCCCGTCCTGGGAGACCTTGCCGGGCTCCAGCCACAGCTTGTGGCACAGTTGCTCGAACAGCCCGAAGTTGCCCGCCATACGGTCGGTGATGTTGTCCGAGAACAGGACCCGGTAGCGCCCGGCGGGCTCCAGGTGCAGGAAGCTGTAGAAGCCCGCCACGCCTTCGACCCGGGCTCGCGGCAGGCCGAGAGCGGCGGCGATGGCGGTGATGGTGGGCGGAGGCAGCCAGCCTTCCAGCTCCTGGGCCTCGCGCAGGATCTGCAGGAGTGCGGTCGATTGCAGGCCGTGGCGTTCCAGTACGGATTCAAGGGTGGTGGGCTGATGGGTCACGTGGGCTGCTCGCGTTGAGAGCTGGCAAGTGGGGCTGTGCCGGCTGTGCCGGTATTCTTGCTGCCCTGCTTTCTTACCACAAAACAGGGCCGCGTGTCGCGCGGCTTTCAGGTTGAGTTCATCCGGACTTGCTAGGGTACTACGTAGTTGGGGCTTATTCGGCCACCCCTGGAACACTTCTTGGAGGCCTTCCGTAATGCAAAATGAGATCAAGGTTTGGGACCCGCTGGTGCGGGTGTTTCACTGGAGTTTGGTGGCATCCTTTGCAATCGCCTACCTGACCGAAGACGATCTGCTTGGCGTGCACACCTGGGCAGGGTACGTGGTGGCGGGTCTGGTGGCGTTCCGGCTCATCTGGGGCCTGGTGGGTACCCGCCACGCGCGCTTTTCGGACTTCGTGCGCGGGCCCGCCACGGTGATGGCCTACCTCAAAGATATCGCGGCCTTCCGCGCCAGGCGCTACATCGGCCACAATCCGGCGGGTGGGGTGATGGTTCTGGCCCTGTTGATCATGCTGATATTGACCTGCGTGTCCGGAATCGCCGTCTATGGCATCGAGCCGGGCGCCGGGCCACTGGCCGGAGCGCTTGCCGGCCTGTCCCATGATGCGGGCGAGGCCATCGGCGAGGTACACGAGGTGCTGGCCAACCTCACCCTGTTTCTGGTGGTGATGCACGTGGCCGGGGTGGTGCTGGCCGGAGTTCAGCATGAGGAGAATCTGGTGCGCGCCATGGTTACGGGACGCAAGCGGGCCTGAGGTCGTGCGCCGCGGATGCAACACGGTCGCGCAGCGCGGAGCCGCCGGGGCAGGTGGCAGGCCTGCCCCGGGCCGCTGGATTATGTTGGTGCTGGCCGCTGCGTGCTTGCTCGCCGTCGCGGTGCCGGCACGCAGCGTAGAGGACCATGATGAGGCGCGGCGCCTGTACGAGGAGGGTTCCATCCTGCCGCTGGCGCGCATACTGGCCTCGGCTCACGCGCAGCGCCCCGGACGGGTCCTGGAGGTGTCCCTGAAGACGGAGGGAGGCCGCCGCGTCTACGAGATTGAGATCCTGGATGCCTGGGGCCAGGTATGGGAGCTGGAACTCGACGCCGGCACCGGACGTCTGCTTGAGCAGAGGAAGGAGGACTGAGGGGTGCGCCTGCTGTTGGTGGAGGACGATGCACAGCTGTCGGAGAGCCTGAAGGCCAGCCTGAGCCAGGCCGGATTTGCGGTGGACGTGGCGGACAACGGAGTGGATGGCGAGTACCTGGGAGACGAGGAGCCGTACGACGCCGTGATCCTGGATCTGGGGTTGCCCCGGCGCTCGGGCCTGGAGGTCCTGCAGCATTGGCGCGAGCGGGATAACCGGGTGCCGGTCATCATCCTGACCGGCCGCGACGCCTGGTACGAGAAGGTTGAAGGCTTCAAGGCCGGTGCCGACGATTACCTGGCCAAGCCCTTCCACGTGGAGGAGCTGATGGCCCGGCTCCAGGCGGTGGTGCGCCGCCAGCACGGGCGGGCCGACCCCGCCATCCGTTATGGGGAGCTGACGCTGGACGAGGAGCACCAGTGCGTGCTGACGCCGGACGGCGGCTCGATCACGCTCACCGGCACCGAGTTCCGGCTGCTGCGCTACTTCATGCTGCACCCGGGCCACGTGCTGTCCAAGAGCCGTCTGGCCGAGCATGTCTACGAGTATGACGACGACAAGGACAGCAATGTCATTGAAGTCTACGTAAACCGGCTGCGGCGCAAGGTGGGTGCCGGCCTCATCGGCACCCGGCGCGGCCAGGGCTACGTCTTCGGGGACGACGCTTGAGGTCCCTGAAGGGTCGCCTCACCACCGGGCTGGTGATCACCCTGGTGGTGGTGTTTGTCCTGCAGTGGGCCCTCGTTAGCGTGGTGATTCGACGGGTCACCGAGCACTACATCGCGTCGCGCTTGGAGCACGACCTGGAGAGCCTGCTGGGAGGCCTGGCCTTTGCCGCCGACGGTACGCCCCGCCTGGCCCCGGAACGTCTGGGCACGGTCTACCAGCAACCCTTCTCGGGTCACTACTACCGGGTCCAGAGCGCGGGCCACGTCATCCGCTCGCGCTCGCTGTGGGATCAGGACCTGGATGTGCCCGCACCGGAGGTGGGGGCAGTCCGGGTCCTTCACCTCAAGGGACCGGAGGGCGGGCAGGTCCTCGCGGTGGTACGCGGCTATCGCAAGCAGGGGAACACCGTGACCATGGCCGTGGCCGAGAAGATGGACCCGGTGCACCGCGAGATCGCACGCTTTCAATACCAGTACCTGCTGCTCTCGCTGGCGGTGTTCGCTCTTCTGGTGGTGCTGCAGCGCTACAGCGTCAGCATCTCCCTCGCCCCCCTGGAGCAGATGCGTACGGGCCTGAGCCGCCTGGCGCGGGGCGAGGTGGAACGCATCGACGAGAACGTGCCGCTGGAGGTACGCGGCCTGACGCGCGAGATCAACCACTTGTTGGAGGTGCTCGCCCGCCGCCTGACACACTCCCGCACGGCCCTGGGCAATCTGGCGCATGCCTTGAAGACACCCCTCACCCTACTGCTGCAGCTCGCGGCCGAGCCGCAGGTGCGGGCTCACCCCGAGGTCCACGAGCGCCTGGTGGCCCAGACCAGGAGGGTGCGTGAGCTCATCAATCGCGAGCTCAAGCGTGCCCGGCTGGCGGGCGAGGGGGCGTCGGGTTCCAACTTCAACGCCGGCAAGGAGCTTCCAGCACTCGTTGCGGTGCTGCGGCGCATGTATCAGGACAAAGACCTGGATATTGAATGGAGCGCGCCCGGCACCGGTGTGGTGCCGGTGGAACGTCAGGACATGCTGGAGCTGCTCGGCAATTTGGCCGAGAACGCCTGCAAGTGGGCCCGGCGCCGGGTGCGGATCTTGCTGCACAGCGACGGTGGCCTGCGCCTGCGGGTTGAGGACGACGGCCCGGGCTGCCCGGTGCAGACGTGCGAGCAGCTCGGCCAGCGGGGACTGCGCCTGGACGAGTCCACGGAAGGCCACGGGCTGGGCCTGGCCATCGTGCGCGACGTCGTGGGGCACTATGGAGGCGAGGTCGGTTTCGGCCGTTCCACTGAGCTGGGAGGCTTCCTGGCGCTGGTCCACATCCCGCCTCCGGCCTTGCCGCCCCAGTGAGTGGCGGCCCGGACCGCTCAATCGCCCAGGCCGTGCCCTTGAGTTGGAATATGCACCACAAAGGCACGAAGGTCACAAAGGGAAGCCAAGACCAAGCCGGGAACCGAATACTTCAGAGCCTTTGGGTCTTTGTGGTTCACGCGTTCTCCGGTACTCAGCCGTTCCCCGGCGCTTGCTTCAGACTGCCGAGCAGGCGCGCCGCCTCCTGGCCTATGGAGTTCTTCGGGTCCAGGGACTGGGCCTTGGTCAGCGCGGTCCTGGCGGCCTCGTTGTTGCCGTTCTCCATCTGCACGAAGCCCAGGGTGAGCCAGATGCGCTGGTAGTCGGGCTGCTTCGTAGTACCCTGGTTGAGCAGCTTCACGGCACGTTGCGATTCGCCCGTGTAGTGCAGTGCCAGCCCCAGGTCGTTGTAGATGAGCGCATCGTCGGGACTCAGGGCCAGGGCCTTCTCATAGAGGGGAATCGCGTCCTTGTAGCGCCCCTGTCCGAACAGGTCGTCCCCCTGCCGGACCAGCACCTGCGGGTCGTTGCTGTCCGCTGCGGGCGGAGCCAGGCCGAATTCCCGGGCGGCCGGGGCCACTGAGGTGCCGGGCGGAACCGCGCCGCTCATTACCGGGGCGGACGCCTCGGGTGCCCGGGGCGGTCCCTCGCGCAGGTAATAGTCCCGAGTCACGGCGAACACCACCAGCCCGAAGAAGATCTGAAAGACCACGAAGAGTGCCCATTGGGATGCTGTGAGCTTTGGCATGTCGAATAACCCGTGATGTGCGATGAGCCGGCGCCGGCTTCTTGTTGGAAAGTGTTGCGTAGCGGCAGGCCCCGGATCTCCGCGGCAACGGCGCGCCCGCCCGCGCAGGGGTGTTCGGGCAATCCCCCTCAGGTCGCCGGCACCGTGGCCGTTGACCGTTCAAGGATGCCACCACTCGCGCAGCCCGCAGTATAAACCAGCAGCGCGGCCGCTGAAGTGCCATGGAACCAATTGCCCGGGTCGGGCTCGAATTTGCGCACGGGCGTTGGCGTATTACCATTGCGCTCTGACAGCCCATAGCCGACCCGCTGGTGGAGCGCCCTTGATCCCGGCCGCCATGCCGGCGCTGCGGGTGGACCATACCCACTTGCCCCAGTTTGAACCGAAGGCGGTCTTTTATGCGCCCGATCCTGACCCCGCTACGCTGGCTGAGCCTGTGCTGCCTGGCGTTGTCCGTCACCCCTGCCGGCGTCGCGGCCGCCGAGCCGCACGCCCCGGAAGTGCGCGCCGTTCTGTTCTATACGCCGCACTGCCCGCAGTGCGGCGACCTGTTCGCCTATTATCTGCCGCCGCTGCTGGAGCATTACGGCACGCGCCTGGCGATTGCCGGCATCGATGTGGAGCAGCCCGCCGGCGCGGCCGTCTACCAGGCGGCGGCGAAACGCTATTCCCTCCCCGGGAAGTGGAACGGTACGCCGGCGGTGGTCGTTGCCGGCAGGGTCGCTGCCGGACCGGACGCCATCGCGGCGACACTGGGCGATGAGTTCGAAGCGCTTGCCCGCAACCCGGCCGCGGCGCAGTGGCCGAGTCTGCCGGGTCTCGCCGAGATGCTGCCCGCGGCGCAGCGGCTCATTTTGGCGCGGGTGAGCAAGGAAGCTGCGCCGGCGCTGCCCGGCGCCGAGGCACCCGCCCAGTCGGCCGATCGCGATCGCATCGCCAATCGGCTGGCCATCGCGGTGCTCGCGGGCATGGTGCTGGCGCTGGTCCATTCGCTGGTGCGCCTGCGCCGCAGCGGCGGCGCTCCCCGGGGTGGCGCCTGGTGGATTGCACTGACTATCGCCGTCGGGCTGGGGATCTCCGCTTATACCGCTTACACCAGCCTGGCAGGTGTGGCTCCGGTATGTGGCCCGATAGGAAGCTGCGACACCGTACAGAACAGTGAATACGCCAAGCTCTTCGGCATTCCGATGGGCGTGCTCGGCCTCTTGGGGTACGGGGCCGTGCTGGTCACGTGGCTCGCCGGGCGCCGGCTGTCGGCCGCGGGTGGCGGCTGGCGCTGGCTGCCATGGGGAATCGCCGTGCTCGGTGTCCTGTTCTCCTTGCGCCTGACCTACCTGGAACCTTTCGTCATCGGCCACACCTGCATGTGGTGTCTGGGATCGGCGGTGAGCATGACCGCTACCCTGTGGCTGCTCTCGGGCGAGACCCGATGAGGTATCCTCTTACAGCGCCCGGAGCCATGAGCGACTTGGGTTGGCAGTCAAGATCCCGACGCGCCGGCCGCGAACAAGAAGTAGCCTGTGGAAACTCGCCCCCGGAGATGCCGGTAACTAAGATGAAGCCGATTGGCAGAACCGTATTTGGACTGCTGTTGTGCATGGGGTTTGTCCCAGCGGTGGCGGCAGGCCAATTCAACTGCATCATCGAGCCTTCTCAGGTGGTGGAGATCCGCAGCCCGCTGCCAGGCCTGATCGCGCAGATCGCCGTGCACCAGGGGGACTTCGTTCACGCGGGCCAGGAGCTGGCAGTGCTCGATACCTCATTGGAGCGCGCGCAAGCGGCCATTGCCAAGGAACGCGCGCAGATGGACGGCGCAATTCTCTCAGCCCAGTCCGTAGTGGATCTACGGGCGCGCGCGGCGGCCCGGGCCCGGGAACTGCTCCGGAAGGGCCTGATTCCGGCCAACAACCAGGAGGAGGCCGTGACCGAAAAGCGGGTGGCGGAAGCGGCGCTGCAGGAGGCACGCGACAACCGCAAGCTTGCCGAGCTGGAGTATCAGAAGCAACTCACCATCATCCGGCTGAAGACCATTGTCAGCCCCATCGACGGGGTGGTCACCGAGCGTGTGATGAGCGTGGGGGAGCTGGCTCAAGCCGGTATGGCACGCAGGCCAATTCTCAGGCTGGCGGCAATCGACAAGCTTTACGTACAGGTCCTGCTGCCGGCAGCGGTATACGGCCAGGTCAAGCCGGGTCTCCAGGCTCAGGTCGTTCCGCAAGCGGGGGAGAGGAAGCCCGTCACAGCCACCGTAAAGGACATCGAGCCGGTAGTGAATGCGGCCAGCCAGACCTTCAGGGTCCGCATGGAGCTACCCAATGCGCAACACCTGCTGCCGGCCGGGATCCACTGCACGGCCGATTTCCCCGAGATCAAGGGCGAGGCCCCGACACTGCCCGCGGGCGAAGCGCAGCCGGCCCCGCGGCGCTGGCCGTCGTGGGGGGAGACTCAGGAGCAATAGTGGGGTAGGGAGTCGCTGCGATGTTGCAGATGGCTACGGAGCCAGGCCATAGGGGTTGTACAGAAGCTGGTTGATCCCGCTCCATGGATCCCAGCCGTAATAGCCGTCCATGCCGGCCGCCGGCGGATAATAGCCGCTGGCGGCCGGGGGGTAAGGCGGCGCTGCCGGGTACGCGGGCGCCGGCGGTTGCGTCTGCTGCGAGTTATCCTCTGGATTGGTTGAGAGTCTTCCCCACGGGCGGTCCGGCGGCTGGCGGCTGCCGCCGGTCCAGGGCTGGCTGGGCTGGCTGGAAGTGCCGCCCGGCGATTGCTTGTCCAGAGGCCTGTAGTCCTGTGGTCCCTGGCCGTAGCCGTACGAGCCCGGGGATGAGGGCTGTGGGCCGTAGCCCTGGGACGGACCGGATGGATAAGCCTGGCCTCCCGACTGCAGGGGCCAGCCTGCGCCGAAGCCGCCGTCGTAGCCGCCGGCGTATGGATCCCCCGGGCCGTACCCGCGGCTCGCGCCGCCGGCCGACCCATATCCCTGTCCATAGCCTTCGGATGGCCCCTGGCGTTGCCCGTAGCCTCGACGCTGGTCGTATCCTTGGGGGGCTGCCGGATACCCTCGGTAGCCCGCCGAGGGTGCCTGCGCCGCGTACGGGGCAGCGGGGGTTGCGCCCGCGGCAGGCCGTCGCTCAGGGGTGGCCGCCGCCTCGGGTTTTTCGGGCGCCGGTGGGCTCGGGCCGAAGGCCTTGTACGCAATCAGTCCGGCGAGGAAGCCCAGGGCCACCGCAATCAGCAGGCGGCGCTGGCTGGATATCCAGGCCAGCAATTTCTCCTGGCCGTTGGCAAGAGCGGTGGTCTTGGGCGCCGGTGGAGTCGTCGGCGGCCATGCAGGCTGCTGTGGCGGGGCACCGTGTTCGGCTCCGCTATCCGGCGGGGCTGATCGGCCGGGCACCGGGCCGCGCGCCGAAATTCCGCGGCGGGCCTTCTTCATCGGGGGCTCTCCCACGGCCTTAATTGGCATTTCGATGCGTCGCTCTGCGCGGGTGCGGGATCTCGTCGACTCGCTTGTTGTCATATGCCGGACCGCTCCTCGGTTGTGTCGGGGACTTGCCTGCGTGCATTTCTTAACATCCGTGCCGTCGGCTCTGATGGTGGGCTTCGGCATTTCACTCGCCGGGGCCGACCGCGTCTCGGGAACGCCCTAGCCGCGACCCGAAAACTATCGGTTAACTATAGTAGAGAATGCTTCTACATTCTGCCGAACACAACTCTTTCAGCGCCTTAGCCGCATTCGACCGTGGATCCGGACAAATGTTGCGCGCGATCCAGCGCTCTTCCGTCCGGGATCCGTCACGGTGGCCCGGGGTCACGAGCGCCCGGGTTAGCCAATCGGTGGGCGGCGAGAGCGTAGGCGACGCGCAGGGTGTCCTGCACTTGCAGGGCGCCCAGCAAAGCGCTGTAGGGGGTGATCGCGAAATCGCTCTGTCGGATTCGGAACTGCCCCGATGCCGTCAGATCCCGTCCGCCCACCTTCAGATGGGCAGGAATACTCATGTGCCGGGTGACGCCGTGCACCGTCAGCTCAACGCTGAGGTGAACCTCGGGGGGCGTGCCTTCGACCGCCCGGACCTTAAGCTCAACGAACGGAAAGCGGGCGCCATCGAGCACGTCCTGGGACAGCATGTGCCGGCGGGTGGCCTCCACGTCCGCAGCGGCGAGCCTGCCAGTGAAATCCTGTCCGCCGGCGGCCCGCTGCGCGGGATCGTCCACTACCAGGGTACGCACCGGGAGGTACAGGTCGGCGCGCGAGGCGCGCACATCGGTAGCCACCAGAACATAGCCGTTCAGGTCGCGGCTGCTGATCACGTGGTTGTGGCCCAGACGGGCCAGCTGTCCGCCCCGGTAGACCAGGATCCGAAGTGAAGATTCTCGCGGGTCCACCCGATATACCTCGCCGCGTTTGCCTTCGGCCGCCCGATACCACTGCACGGCGAATCCTCGCGGCGCGCTGGACGCAGGCGCCGTCTTCTGCACGGTGGGCGTGCAGCCTGCGAGCAGCAGCACTACTACCCAGAGCGACCGGTACACTCGATGTCACCGAATTGAGTCGACAGATCCCGTTTCCACCCGACACTCTCGTCGCTTCGGCGCCTCAGCCGTCCTCTGCCTGCAGACTGAGATCCACCGTCACCTTCACGTCCAGACCGATCCCGTCTGCGCTCGCCCATTCTCCCTCGCCGATCCGGAAATCGGTGCGGCGAATCACGACGGAACCCAGCATATGTGCCCGGCCGCCGGTTTGCTTCCAGGAAAACGGCAGTACGATGGAGCGGCTCACGCCCTTGATGGTCAGGGTGCCGATTGCCTCGTAGCCGGCCGCGGCCGGGCTGATGGCGGAGGTCACGAAGGTGGCCTTGGGGTAGTGGCGGAAATCGAACCACTCCTCTCCACCCAGGGCCTCGTCGCGGTCCGGGCTGTCGGTATCGGCGCTGGTGACGTCGATGGTCACGTCGAAGTGACCCTTAGAAGGCGCCGCAGGGTCGAATACCACGTCCGCCTCGAAGTGCTTGAAGACGCCTTCGAACGCGCTGCCTTCCCAAGTCGCCACGAAGCCGAGTCGGCTGGCCGCGTGGTCGACGGTCCAGGTGGCGGCAAGCGACGGCCCGCTCCACAGGGTCACCAGGAGCAGTCCCAGGACGGTGAGAGAGCGCTTCACGGCGAGCTCTTGGGTCCGGGGTGAAGCCGGTGCCCCGGCAGCATCCGGATCAGGACGTCGTTGCGCCTGACGAAATGATGTTGTAACGCAGCAGCCACGTGCAGCACCAGCAGCGCTGCCAATGCCCAGAACAGAATCAGGTGCGCGTCCTGAGCGAGGTGCTGAGCCGCCCTGTTGGTTGCGACTATCTTGGGCAAGGCGAAGAGTCCGAACACCTTCAGGGGATAGTTGGCCGCGGAGTTGATCACCCAGCCGCTGAGCGGCATGGCGAGCATCAGGCCGTAGAGGCCGAGATGCACGCCCTTGGCCAGCCGCTTCTCCCTCCTGGTGGAGCCTGCCGGAGTCTCCGGCGGGTGTTCGAGCACTCGCCACGCGATACGCAGGACAACGAGCGCGAGCAGCAGTATTCCCGTGGACTTGTGCCAGTAGAAGAGGCTCAGCTTGGTGGGTGACCGGGGCCAGGTGGCTGCCACCCACCCCAGCACCAGCATGGCGAGGATGAGCAGGGCCATGCCCCAGTGAAAGGTCTTGGCGACGCTGCCCCAGGCCCGGGCCGAGCTGCGCAGATGCACCGGCGACCCCTACTCGCGTACCCCCTCCACCTCCAAGTGCACGTGCACGTCGTCCCCCACCAAGGGTACGGCAAACTTCATGCCGAACTCCGAGCGCTTGATGACCGCCGTGGCCGAGAAGCCGGCCTCATAGATCCCTTTCTTCATAGGGAACTCTCCCGCCTTGTTGAATTTCACTTCCAGGGTGACCGGCCTGGTGACCCCGAGAAGTGTCAGGTCCCCGTAGATCCTGCCGGTGTTGGTGCCCGTCTTCTCCACCCGGGTGCTGGTGAAGGTCATCTCGGGAAACTGGCTCACGTTGAAGAAGTCCTTGCTCTTCAGGTGCTTCTCCCAGTCATAGTCGCCCATGTCAAGGCTGGCGGTGCGGATGGCGACCTTCACCGCGGACTTGCTCCAGTCTTGCGGGTCGAAGGTGAAGCTGCCGTCGTAGTCCAGGAACTTGCCCTGCGAGTTGGAGAATCCCAGATGATTGACGCTGAACAGGATCTGGGTGTGGGGCCGGTTGAGCTGGTAGTGCTCCGGGGCGGCGGCGGCGGCGAGGGGCAGCAGAGTGACCAGCCAGCACGCGGCGGCGAGCAGGGTCTTGTTCATCAAGCTTTCTCCTGGGCTGTGGAATACGGGCAAATCGCGATGGCCGGACGGCCCCTTCGTTGTAGCGCGAATACTACTCCAAACGCTGGCTGACGGGTGGTCGATGGCCGCCGGATACGGGTATCCAAACCCGCGCGGCTGGCGTGGCCGCCGACGACTTGTCGCTAGCATTCAGCCTGGACCGGTCCGGCGCAGGCGCAGCGTCAGGCGCTCGAACTCGCGCTTCATCTCGAGATTCTGGAATGTGCGTGGCGCCGGCACCTGTAGATTGCGCAGATTGTCGATTAGCGTGTGGCTGGCCCGCATCAGCCCTACCAGCTCACCCGATACCTTGACCGTCTCGTAGGTATTGGTGGCCACCGCGATATCGCGTGCCAGCCGCTGCCGGGCCACCGCTAGATGATTGCGCTGGTCCACCAGATAGTCACGGTAATCGGCGGCGGCCCGCAAGGTGAGCTGCTGAGCCTCCATGTTCGCCAGGAGGGTCTCGCGCCGTCCCCGTTCCGCCTTGCGGTACAGGTTCTGGGTATCCCGCAGCAGCTTTCGGGTGCGCCGGGTGATGGCATCGATCTGCTTGAGGTAACGCCGATCCACGGCGTCCACGACCGCGCCCTGCATGTGGTGCAGAACTCTCAGCAGAACGCTGTACATGCCGTAGTACCGCCGAGCGTGCTCCAGATCCTCTCCGCTTTCCTCCACCAGCTTCTCCAGCTGCGAGGTCACTGCCTTGACGTTGTCGAAGGCGAGGGTCATTCGGATCAGATCGTCGCCGACGACGGTCGAGAGCAGGAACTCCAGCTCCTGCTCGGACAGATCCAGGCCCAGGCTCCGGAGGTCGGCAGCAAATGCGCCGCGCAGCTGCTCCAGCTCCTTCTCGTAGCGGGCGATATCCGCCTGGCGTTTCTGTATGCGGGTGTCGTAGCCTTCGGATGTGGTCCGCCATAGCGAGGATTGGGGAGCGCTGACGCGCTGGGTGCGGTACTTGGCGATCTCCTCCCGCGCTTCGTGCACGGCCTGCTCCAGTTCCCTGATGCGCTGGCGGTAGTTTTGACCGGGCGAGGTGGAGAGGATCGTCGCGGCCTCGTCCAGCAGCTTGTTGACGGCCTGCTCGTTTGAGCTCTGGTCTTCTCCGAACCAGGTACTCTCCGGCAGGGATTCCTGGCGGTCGGTGAGGGTGACGGCCTGATCCAGGCGGGGCAGCAGCGAGTCCCAGAGACGGGAGAAACCGTCTTCCCGCCGGTCACCCTGAAGAGCCCGCAGGGTGCTCTCCCACGCATTGGAAGCGAGCAGGCCTGTGGTTGTCCAGAAGCCCGGCGCGGGCGCGGGCTCGCCGTGTGCCCAGGTGCCCGCGCTCAGGAAGCCACAGAGGATGCCGGCGATGTAGAGCCTTCGATGCCACATGGAGAAATGCCGCTTGCCCGGAGACTGGCGCCGATGTCGTTGCGCCCGTCCGCGTTCCGACAATCAAAACGATAAACGGTTCGGCGCGGGCCGCGCAAATCCGCGCCGCTCGTCAGCGGTGCTTGTCGGCCTGGACCAGCAGCGGCCCGGACCTTGCGGAGGACGTGGGGTGGGTAGCGTGAGGATAGTGGAGGCTGACACGCTTCACATAGGTGCGGGTCTCCGGATAGGGGGGCACCCCTTGGTAGTGGTCGACGGCCTGCTCGCCGGCGTTGTAGGCTGCCACCGCCAGGCGCACGTCGCCGCGAAAGCGGGACAGCAGCCAGCGCAGGTAAGCCATGCCGCCCTTGAGGTTCTCCACGGGGTCGAAGATCCGGCGTACCCCGAAGCGCCGGGCCGTCGTGGGCAGAAGCTGCATGAGACCGAGGGCGCCCTTGGGCGAGCGGGCCCGAGGGTCGAAGTCCGACTCGGCCTGGACGACGGCCAACACCAGGTCCGGATCCAGCCCGAACGATGGCGCCAGCGTGTTCACCGCTGCGGCGATGGACTGCCGGGTCGGATCATCGCCGATCCAGGCATACGGCTCGGACCGGGATGGCGATATGCACAGAGGCGGCTTGGCAGTGCCGCCCACGTCCAGGCGGGCCAGCATGCGGCGCGAGTCATCGTCCCCCTGCGCTGCGGCCAGGCTGAACCAAGCGGCCGCCAGGGCGTCGTCCCGGGGCATGCCCCGGCCGTTGGCGTAGAGCCAGCCGAGCCGGTATTGGGCATCGGCATAGCCGCTCCGGGCCGCCGCGCAGTACAGCCGCACGGCACGGTCGAGATTCCGGGTCACTCCCTCCCCGTGCTCGTAGCGCAGGCCCCATCGGGTCTGCGCGGCGGGCGTGGCTTTGACCAGCAGCCGGTGCCACTGGTCGTCCTTGCCCGCATGCGCGGCCGAGCCCAGGAGCACCGCCAGCAGCCATAGCAGGGTAGGCCATCGCAAGCGCCAGTCTCCGAACATGCCCATGCTGCCCTTCATTGGTCGACGCCGAAGGCGCAGCAGGATCCATGCCCGTGCCGTGGGCTCGTTGCTTATTCAGAGGCTTACGTGAAGCGGGCCCGAGCAGAAGCGGGCCCGCTGTAAAGAAGACCGACAGCCCGGCCTCAGCGCCTATCGGCAACGCTGACGCTGGACACGCTGTAGTCGCCGCCCAGATTCACCAGGTTGAAGCCCCGGAAATCGCCCTGCAGGCTCCGATCCCTAGCCCGAAACAGCCTCTGGCCGTCGATGGTCACCGTCATCTCGCCGCGCTCGTCGCGGGTCCACTCCAGGTCGTGGCTATGCCCGTCATCGAGGCGCAGCGGACTTCGGTAAACCCCTAACACGGAGCTTCCCGCCGGCGTGGTCCGAACCAGCTCTACGGGCGCCTGGGCACCGGGCACGAGGGCCACCCGATAGCCCGTTGTGCGAGCGCCGTCCTGATACACGCCCAGCTCCAGCCGGCCGCCGGACTGCTCCACGGCGAAGCTCGCCCTCATGGTCAGCGCGTTGCTCAGCGTCGCCGGCAGGTAGATCTCGGCCTGATCGCTGCCGACCACTCCCTGGGTGTCGACGCCCGCACCCTGGGTTAGCAGGGCTCCCAGTATTGCCACGGCGGCGTCCTTGGAGCTGGTCTTGCCGCTCGTGGGCTGGGCGGCGCTGAGATCCACCTGGGTGCGCAGAGCGCGGGAAGCGTCTACCCAGAACCGGCCTGCCGCTACCTGCCAGGCCGGATTGCGGGTGTAGTTTCCGTCCCTGAAATCGTCCTCGATCACGGCATGCCGCGAGGCCGCCTCATAGTGCCCATGCCGCGCATACTGGCGGGCAAGGCTGCGCAGGGAGTCCAGGAACCGTGGATCCGCGCTGTGCCGGGTCTCGGCGTCACGGATAAGCTCTCTGAGCTGACCGACCAGCTCGCGCACGCGATCGTCCCCTGCGGTGAGCGCGGACCCGCTCGTGCGATCCTCGGGGGGGGCCCACGCGGGCGCTGGGCTAGAGGTGCTTGCGGACGTTCCGCGCCGGTCCTCCGGCGGGATCCAGGCCGGCGCAGGGGCCGCCGCGCTCGTCCGATCCTCCGGGGGAACCCAGGCGGGGGCGCTTGCTCCCCCTGCTGCTGTACCGTGTCCCCCGCGGCTTTGCAGGGAATCGGCCAGATGCCGGCGCAGGTCATCCGAGGGCTCACCGTTCACCGCCAGCCTCTTGTCAAACTGATAGGCCCGGATGGCCGAACGGGTGCGGCCGCCCATGACCCCGTCGGCGGGGCCCGCGTCATAGCCTAGCTGGGAGAGCATGCGCTGGATGTCAGCCACGGTGTTGGCCGCCGGGGCCGCGGTGGCTGGTGCCGGCGCCGGGGGTCTGGGTGCCGGGGCCGGCAGGGCGGTCGCCTGGGGATGCCAGGACTGTGCCAGATGCTGTGCCTCGGCGATCTGGGCCGAGGTCATGCGCCGGGCGATCTCGTCACGCGCCTTGGCCGCCGCCTGTTTGCCCCCGGAGGCGGCCAGGTTGAACCACTTGTGAGCCTGCACGTAGTCCTGGGGCACCCCTTCGCCCACGGCATAGAGGTAGCCAATCATGTACTGGGATTCGGCATCCCCCTGGTCGGCCAGCCGCCGGAAGTCGCGCGACGCGGCGACGTAGTTTCCGGCCTGATAGTCGGCCATGGCGCTGCGGTAGTCCGCGTACACCGGTGCGCCGAGGGCCATGCAGACCGCGGCCGCAAGTGCGAGATGTTTCATCGAGTCCTCTCCTGGTCCTGGATGGACGAAGCCTCGCCGCCCGGCGGGCCAAAGTCGGTTACTGCCGCCACGCGCGTTTCCACGCTAGGCATAAGATACCGGTGGCGGCAGTTTGCCGGGCAGGCGGGCGGGTTTCAACCACCGGACCGAGCCGGATCCGCGCGCCCGGCGTGACGAGAACCTACCCGGTCTTGCGCCGCCGTTCGCCCGGGCGCAGGAACCCGAGCCCCAGGGGCAGGAGCGCGGAGCCGAGCAGTGGCAGGGCGGCGGGCAGGGGAACGGCCTGTAGCACGATGGCGGAGCCGTGAAAGTCGTTGAACAGCTCGGCGCTAATTGGAGATCCGTCGGCCAGCGTGCCGCTCAGAAACTGGCCATTGCAGGCGTCGTCGGAGATGACGAAGGGCGTTGCCAGGCTGATCGGGCCGAGCGAGCTGATGCTGAAGTCGTGTCCGTAAATCCTGATTAGCGCCTGGTTATGCGAGGAGACGGCTGAAATGTCTGAGCCACCCTTCACGTTGATGGCCGAGCCGTCTTCGGCCTGGATCTCCCCCGCGATAGCCGGCTTCGGCCGGCTGGATTGGCGCGACAGGCAGCAGCAGTGAAGCGAGAAGAGCCGGTCGCCAGACGTTCAGTATGGGCATGGTTACCCCCGATGCTTAGGTCGTCAGCAAGTGGTCGACAGTCGGCCTGCCGTATCGTGGACGATCCAGTTTATAAAGCCGTGGACAGGCTGTCAGCCGTCGGGGTGCCGGTTGTGATGGGTTTCACAAAGCACCGCAAGCGCCAGCCCTCAGAAGATTTCCAGCTGGCCTTCGATCACCGCCTTGAAGCTGCTGTTGATGAAATGCAGGATGCCGTCGGCGACCGGGGCGAGCTGGCGCTCCAGGTAGTGGTCGTAGTCGGGGTGCGGGGGGCGGTGCTGGACCGGCTCGGGGCCGCTGCGGGTGACGATGTACTCCACCCAGCGGCCGGGCTTGTCGAGCTTGCGGGCCGCTTGTACGTGGGGTGGTACGCTGCGGGTATAGTCCTCCAGGCGCCGGCGCAAGCGCTTGCGGTAGATGAGCTTGTGGTCCAGGCGCCCGGCGCGCAGATCGGCTACGGTCGCGCGCACATACCCCTCGTAAGGCTCGCCGAAGAACACCCGCCGGTACAGCTCCCGCTGGAAGTCCCGGGCCAGGGCCGTCCAGTCGGTGCGCACGCTCTCCAGGCCCTTGAACACCAAGCGCCAGACCTTGCCCTCGCCAGCATCGGCCACCACGCCGGCGTAGCGCTTCTTGCTGCCCTTGGCCGCGCCGCGGATGGTTGGCATCAGGAACCGCACATAATGGGTCTCGAACTCGATCTCCAGACAAGACCGCAGCCGGTGCTCCAGCTCGATGGTTTGCTGCCACCAGGCGTTGAGCCCTGTAGCCAGCTCGGTCCCAACGCGCCGGGACCGCTCGCGGTCGAAGCCCTCGCCCAGGAGCACGAACAGCGAGTCGGTGTCGCCGTAGATTACCCGGTAGCCGTGGCCTTCTATCCAGGTCCGGCTGCGGGTGATGATCTCGTGGCCGCGGCGGGTGATGCTGCTGGCCAGGCGCGGATCGAAAAAGCGGCAGCCCGGGGAG
>CAYWTP010000041.1:0-17978 GCA_964461215.1 uncultured Ectothiorhodospiraceae bacterium
ACCTAGGTTGACGGAGTCAGAGTCCGTAGTCCTGCCGCTAGACGATCCCCCAAATTGGAGACAGGTACTGGCGGTGGGCGTGTATCTTGCCCCTCGCGCGCAGCGCCTAGCGCTTGGAGTACTGCGGGCGCTTGCGGGCCTTGTGCAGGCCGACCTTCTTGCGCTCCACCCGGCGGGCGTCGCGAGTGACGAAGCCGGCGCGGCGCAGGGGGCTGCGCAGGGACTCGTCGTGCACGATTAGGGCACGCGTGATGGCGTGGCGAATGGCACCGGCCTGGCCGCTGTTGCCGCCGCCGCTGACGGTGACGACGATGTCCACCTGGTTTAGCAGCTCCGCGGTTTCCAATGGCTGGCGCACCACCATGCGTGCCGTCTCGCGACCGAAGTACTCGTCCAAGGGACGCCGATTGACCACGATCTGGCCGTTGCCGGGCTTCAGGTAGACGCGGGCGGTGGAGGTCTTGCGCCGGCCGGTACTGTAGGAGGTCTCTACTGCCATGGAGTTTGGGTCCCGTTGGTGCCTAGATTTCGAGGGTCTTGGGCTGCTGGGCCGCATGCCGGTGCTCGGGGCCGGCATATACCTTCAGCTTGCGGTACATGGCGCGGCCAAGCGGTCCCTTGGGCAGCATGCCTTTCACAGCCGTCTCGATGATTCGCTCCGGCGCCCTCTGCAGCAGCTTCTCGAAGGTGAAGGACTTGATGCCTCCGGGATACCCCGTGTGGTGGTAGTAGACCTTGTCCTTGACCTTGTTACCCGTGACGTGGACCTTCTCGGCGTTGACGATGACGATGTAGTCGCCAGTATCTACGTGCGGGGTGTACTCGGGCTTATGCTTGCCGCGCAGACGCCGCGCCACCTCGGACGCCAGGCGCCCCAGGACCTTGTCGGTCGCGTCTACCACGTACCAGCTCCGCTCCACGGACTGGGACTTGGCACTGAAGGTCTTCATCAAATGCACTCCAGGAGGGTTTCCCGGGCGTCGGTCCTCTAGAGACAACGCCCTCGCCGGAAAAGACGGGAAATGCTAACCATCGGCGTTCTGCCTGTCAACCGTAGCGGTTTGCGGTGAACACCTGGGGTGTTTGAAATAGAGGCCCGGTGCCGCCGGTCAATATGTTCAAACGGGCGCCCGGCCCCTGGCGCTTCAGACGCGAAGGTGGGGTCCGGTGCCGCTTCAGGCGGACCTTCAGGCGACGTGCGGCATGAACTGCTCCGATTTCCGGCGCTTATACACTACCGACCCTCGTGATCCGGACCCGGCGCTGAATGCGCACTGCCGCGCCTGCCCCGCTTGCGAGGAATACGCCGTCCGGGTGGACCGGTTCGAGGCGCTGCTGGGTCGGGCCGTTGCGGTGGACTTGCCGGAGGCCGCTATTCCTCGTGTCCCCGGCGCGGTCGCGGGCGACGCCCGGCCGCCGATGTTCGGACCGGCGGCACCGGCGGGTCTTGCGCAGCGTGTCCAGTCGCGCTGGACGGCTTCGATGCGGATGCCGTGGTGGCACTGCCTTTCACTATCGGCCGCGGCGGCTTTGGCGCTGGCCCTGATGGTGGGAGTCGCGGTTTGGACCGGCTCCGCCGGCGGCTCATTTGAACGGGGCTTGATGGCGCACATACGCGAGGACGCCGATGCGCTTCGCGGTAGCGCGTCGGTTTCACCGCGGCGTCTGGCGGTAGTTCTGGCCTCGGCGGGCCTGAGCCTGGCGGGGAACCTGGGAACGGTGACTTTCGCCGGTTTCTGCCTGGTCCAGGGCCGATGGGGGGCCCACCTGGTGGTGGCCGGCGCGCACGGGCCGGTCACCGTCATCATTCTGCCGGGCGATTCGGAAGCCGGCGGAGCCTTCGAGGCCGGCTCCTACCACGGTCTGGTGGTCCTGGCCGCACGCGGCAGCATCTCCCTGGTCAGCCACCGCCGCGACGACCTGCCGCCAATGGCGGCGCGGGTACAGCAGGCGGTGCGCTGGAAGCTGTGATGGCGCGACTGGCGGCCTTCCCGCGAGCAGCGAGCACGAGACTCAGAGCCTGAGCAGCTCTCTGATGGCGGGAAGACTGCGCCGGGCCGCAGCCGCGCCCTCATCCATGGCTTCCCGGCCGCGGTGGAACTCCATGAGGGCAATGCCGGCCAGGCGTGGGGAGATCAGCACGTCCGGCGGATCGCCCGCCATACGGCTGCGGGTGATGCGCTCCTGCATGATGTTGATGGACGTGGCCAGCACGTCCAGGAGGCCGGGCGTTTGCTCCCGTTCCGGCGCGCCGAAATTGAGCAGTGACGGCAGGCTCTGCCGCAGATTGGGGTGCAGCTTCATGAGCAGTCCCGTCGGCACAGGTTCTTCCGACGCCGGCTCCGCTGCCGTCGCCGGGGGGCGGCGCAGGCGCCGGCCTACCAGGTTGCTGTTCAGATTCACCGCCAGGATGAGGTCGGCCCCCATGGCTCGGCACAAGGACACCGGCACGGGGTCCACAAGACCGCCATCCACCAGCCAGCGGTCGCCGATGTGCGCAGGGGTGAACAGACCCGGCAAAGCGATGGAGGCTCGCACCGCCTCAAGCAGACTCCCGGATTGCAGCCAGATCTCCCGCCCCGTCTCAAGGTCCGTCGCCACACAGCCGAAGGGGATGTCCAGCTCGGCGATATTCCGGTCGGAAACATAGCGCGCGAAGGTTTCCATAACCCGGTCGCCCTGGATGAAGCCTCCCCCGGACAGGGTCACGTCCAGCAGGCGGGCGACATCCAGCCGGTCCAGTCCCAGGACCCATGCCTCCAGCCGATCCAGGTTGCCGGTGGCCAGGGCCGCGCCCACGAGCGCGCCGATGGAACTGCCGCACGCGAGGTCAAAGTGGATACCCGCTTGCTGCAGGGTTCGGATTACGCCGATGTGCGCCCAGCCCCGTGCGGCGCCTCCCCCCAGGGCCAGGCCGACGCGGCCGATGCTCTCAGAGTGCCGGGTTGGGAACCCACCGGTGCTGCGCCGCGGCATCCCGTGGCCTACCCTCGCGGCCTGACCAAGGTGCCCAGCCCGGCCTGCTCCAGCGCCTCATCCACTAGCCGTCGCACCGCCCAGGCTTCCTCCAGCTCCATGGCCCGCTTCAGCAGCTCGTTGGCGGACTCCTTGGTGACGCTGCGCACTACCCACTTGATCCTCGGCAGGCTGGAGGCGGCCATGCTCAGACTGTTGATGCCCATGCCCAGGAGCAGCACGGCGCCACCGGGATCGCCGGCCATCTCCCCGCATACGCTGACCGGCCGGCGGCGGCGGTGAGCCTTCTTTACCACCTCGCGCACGGCGCCGATGACGGCGGGGTGAAAGCTGTCATAGAGCTCGGCCACCCGGGAATTGTTGCGGTCTACGGCCAGCAGGTACTGGGTGAGATCGTTGGTACCGATGGACAGAAAATCCACCCGCTTGGCGATGGCGTCGGCCTGATAGACCGCCGAAGGCACCTCCACCATGACGCCGACCCGGGGCCTGACGGCGGGCTTGCCTTCTTCCTGTAGCTCGGCATAAGCCCGCTCCAGCAGTCCCAGCGCCTCATCGACCTCGGCCACGTTGCTGACCATGGGCAGCAGCACACGCAGGTTGCCCGTGCCGGCGTTGGCCCGCAGCATGGCCCGAAGCTGGGCCAGAAAGATCTCCGGGTGGTCCAAGGTGACCCGGATCCCGCGCCAGCCCAGGAACGGATTGTCTTCCTGGATGGAGAAATAGGGCAGATTCTTGTCCCCGCCGATATCCAGGGTGCGCATGGTGACTGGCCGCGGCGCGAAGCTCTCCAGGACGCGGCCGTAGATCCGGCACTGCTCATCTTCGGCGGGGAACGACTCCCGGACCATAAAGGGGAACTCGGTGCGGTACAGGCCTACGCCATCGGCTCCGCTCTCCAGGGAAGGGCCGATGTCCGAGAGCAGCCCGGTATTCACATACAGCGGCAGCTTGACGCCGTCCAGGGTTTCCGCCGGAAGGTCCCGCAGCTCCCGCAGCCCGGCGGTCAGGGCCTGCTCCTCCCGGACCAGGCGCTGGAACTCCGCCAGCACGGTCTCGGACGGCCGCACGAACACGCGGCCCTGGTAGCCGTCCACCACCATGGAGCAGCCTTCCAGCCGGCCCATGGGCAGCTCCCCCAAGCCCATGACGGCGGGGATCCCCAGGGCGCGGGCCAGTATGGCAGTATGCGAAACGGCCGAGCCGCGCATGGAGACCACGCCGGCCAGCTGGGAGATCGGGACCTCGGCGATCTGGGATACGCTGACCTCCTCGCCCAGAAGAATGCAGCGCTCGGGATATTCCCGCGGCGCCGTGGCCTGGTGCTGCAGCCGCTGCAGTACCCGCCGTCCGATGTCCCGGATGTCTTCGGCACGGGCCCGCAGATAGGGGTCCTCCATCTGCTCGAAGACTTTGGCGTGCTCGGTGATGGCGTCGCGCCATGCCCCCGGGGCCCAGTTTCCGGCACGGATGCGGCGCAGGGCGTCGGACACCAGGCTGTCGCTCCCGAGCAACATGACGTAAGCGTCGAACAGCGCCCGCTCCTCGCTCGGCAAGGTCAGCTCCATGCGCTTGCTGATGGCGTGAAGATCCTCCTGCACTGCGTCGACGGCCGCGCGGAAGGCGGCTTCCTCGGCCCGTGGATCCTCGGCCTGCCGGTCGGGCACCGAGACCAGGTGGGCCGGAAGGTAGGTCAGGGCGATCGTACCGATGGCCACGCCGGGCGCGCCTTTGACGCCCTCTACGTAGGTGGAGCCGCGGCCCAGGCCGCTGAGCAGGCGGCTGATTCCGCCGCTGGTGGTCACCGCCCGGATACTGGCCGCAAGCTGGGCCGCAATGGTGACGAAGAAGGCCACCTCATCTTCGTCGAACAGGCGGCAGTCGCGCTGCTGCGCCACGAGCACGCCCAGTACCTGGCGGGCGTGCACGACCGGTACGCCGAGAAAGGCGTGGTAGAGCTCCTCGCCGGTTTCAGGGAAGTAGCGGTAGCGGGGATGCAGCGGGGCGTCCTCCAGGTTGACAAGCTCGCGCCGCTCGGCCACCAGGCCGACGAGGCCCTCACTGAGGGAGAGCTGGACCTTGCCGACCGAGCCGGGGCGCAGGCCGTCGGTGGCCATCAGCACCAGCTTGCCGTGGTCCTTGTCGTGGACATAGACCGAGCAGACGTCCACGGTCATGGCCTGCTTGACCCTATGCACGATGATGCTTAGGGCCTCGTCGAGGTGGGTGGCTGTGCCGACCTCTTGTACGATGCGGCGCAATATGTCGAGCATGGGTAAGCCTGGCCGGTCAGGCCATTGCGTTGATTCGGCTGGTCAATTTACCACGAAGTCAGGCACGGATCGTGGGCTAGCCCGCGTACATACGTAGGATCTTTAGGCCGTGCCGTCCATGTGAGGCCCGCAGGACACGCCGTGAACACGTCCGTGTGGGCTCGGTCGCAGCATCCCTGCTGCTCACGGTCCTGCAAACCTCACATGGACACCGCGTACTTTGCTTAAGAACTAACCTATGAGCCCGCGTAAGAGCCGACCTATGTGGGCGGGCTAGTCCTGCCGGTGCCCGCCCAGGGCCCGAACTAGCCTCCTTGCCAGTGATGGCGGCCGCACCCGGCAGGCAGTGTCGGGAGGGAGCTGCGGCTCGGCGGGCTCTTCGCCATCCACCACGCGCCCGTCCGCCAGGTGGATTACCCGACTGGCACTCTCGATGACGTCCGGGTCGTGGGACGAGATCATGAAGGTGGTCCCGTACTGCTGGTTGAGCTCGCGCATGAGGGCGATCAGGGCCCTGCCGGTGGCGGTGTCGAGGTTCGCGGTGGGCTCGTCGGCCAGCACGATCTCGGGGTTCATGGCCAGGGCCCGGGCCACGGCCACCCGCTGTTGCTGACCGCCGGAGAGCTGGTCCGGCCGCCGGTGACCCAGCTCGCCCAGCCCGACCTCGGCCAGCCAGTGGTCTGCAATGCCGTAGCACTCACCCTTGTGCTTGCCCCGAAGCTGGCAGACGAAGGCCACGTTTTCGCGGGCGGTCAGCACCCGCACCAGGTTGTAGGCCTGGAACACAAATCCGATGTGCTCCAGCCGGAACAGCGCGCGTTGGTCCTTGGTGCGCTGGAGGAAGTCCTTGTCGCAGACGCGTACCGAGCCGCGGTCGGCCAGCTCCAGACCGCCGACGATGTTGAGCAGTGTGCTTTTGCCCGAGCCCGAGCGGCCGGCGATCACCGAGAACTCGCCGCGCTGCATGTTCAGGTGCACCCCGTTCAGGGCCGGGAAGGGCACCCGTCCCACCCAGTAGCACTTATACAGGTTCTCCACCTGAATGATCGGAGTGGGGGCCGTGTTCGAGTTCTCGCTCAAGTTACACCCTCCGTAAGGCCTCGCTGGGCTCCAGGTGCGTTGCCTTCCATGCGGGATACAGTCCCGCCAAAACGGCTGCGGCCAGAGTCGTGCCCATGATCTCCATGGCGCTGCCGCTGGTCAGGACCGGCCGGATGATCGGGCTCATGTAGAAGAACTTGAAGGCGTCTGCGAAGTGCGTCAGGTCGATGCCGGCGTCCCCATAGTAGAGCACCGCGCCGGCGCCCAGGAGATAGCCGGCGATCGCTCCGAGCATGACCAGGATCACGCCCTCGATCAGCATCATGAGGAAGAGCTGGACCTTGCGCGTGCCCAGCGCCTCCAGCATCCCCAGCTCGCGGGTGCGCTCGTGCAGGGCCATGAGCATGGTATTGAGGATCTCGGCAAGCACCAAGGCCACCACTACGAAGATCACCACCAGGCTGTAGGCATCGCTGAACTCCAGCCACTGCCGCACCATAGGGTCCAGGTCCTGCCAGGCCATGACCTCGTAGCGCTCGGGCGGCAGCGCCTGCAGCAGGCGCCGCTTGATGGCCGCGGCGGCGTTGTGGGCATCCGCCCTCACCACCACGTCGGTCAGCCCACCGCCGACGCCGAGCCACTTCTGTGCCGTGGCCAGCGCGATCACTGCCAGCATCCGGTCTACCCGCGGCCCATTTGGGCAGAGAACCCCACGCAGATAGAAGACGTCCGATGCCATGTCCCCCCCGGGGCGCTGAGCCATGAGTACGACACGCCCGCCCACCTTCACCCCGAGGTTCTCGGCAAGCGTGCCGCCCAGCAGCACTCCCTTGGGGTCATTGGGCGCCAGCCAGCGGCCCCGGTCGATGCACTCGTGCATGCGGGTTACCCGGGCTTCCTGCTCAGGGTCCACGCCCATGATCTGGACTCCGGTGCTGGCTGCCGCCACCGCCGCCAGCCCCGAGCTGCGTAGCCGCCCGGTCCAGCTCACCACGTCCGGGTCCTTGCGCACCAGTGCGATGACCTGACGGGGGTCGTGCATGTAGTCGCGGATGTTCTGCGAGGCTTGAAAGCCCTTGGCGTGGACCTGCACGTGGCCGGTGAGAGTGAGGATGAAGTTGGTCTTCATCTGCTGTAGCCAGCCGTCGTTGAGGGCTCCCAGGAAGGTCAGCGCCGCAATGCCTACGATCAGCGAGGCCAGGGCGATGCCGGTGCGCCGGGGATTGCGACGGAGGTTGCGCAGGCCCAGCAGCAGATAAGTCGTGAAGCCCAGGCGTCCCGGACTAGACATGCCGGATTGCCTCCACGGGCTCCAGCTGTGCCGCTCGCCAGGCCGGATACAGCCCCGCGACGACGGCGGTAAGCAGCACCGCGATCACCGACAGCCACAGGTGCTCGGTGGCGACCTGGGTGCGGATCACAGGGTCTACGTAGAAGCGGGTCGTGGAGCCAAGGAGCAGGGACAGGTCGATGCCGGTACGATTGGTGAGCATCACCAGACCGATGCCGACGCCGGCGCCCAGGGCGGTGCCGATGACGCCCATGAGCAGCGACTCCGTAATCACCATGCCCGCGATTTGATGCTGCCTGGCGCCCAGGGCCATGAGCACGCCGAACTCCCGGGTACGCTCGATCATGGACAGCAGCACGGTGTTCAGCACGCCCGTCAGGACGATCAGCAGCACGATGCCCAGGAATACATACAAGAAGCCGTCGTGCAACACCACCCATTCCATCACCACCGGGAACATATCGTACCAGCGCATGACCTCGTAGCCCTGACCCTGAAGGGCCTTGCGCACGGCGGAAGCCACCGGCTCCAGGCGCTCCTCGCTGATGCTGGCGGTGATGCTCGTCACCTTTCCCGCCATGTCCAGCAATTCCTGGGCCGCGGCCAGGGGTACCACTATCATTCCCTGGTCAATGCCTATCTCGCCGCTGGTGATGATGCCGATCAGGGTGAAATCATCGGCGGCCAGGGCGCCGAAGCGATCGTAGGCCATGAGGGCGACCCGATCTCCCAGCACCACCCCCAGGTTGCGGGCGGTCGTGGCCCCCAGGATGCAGACGTTACCATCGCCGGGCTCGAAGAAGCGGCCCTCGGTGACTTTGCGGGGCAGACTGGTGACCCGCGGCTCGCGCACCGGATCCACGGCGATGAGCAGCACGCCGGCCGAGGTGTCGCGGCCGGCCGCCAAGGCCGAGGTCACCAGGCGCTCGCTCCAGCGCGTGGCCCCTGCCGTCTCCATGACCGCAGCGACCTCCTCGGGGTGGTCGATATGCCGCGCCAGGTCCGGGTGCTTGAAGAAGCCCGCGCGGTGCACTTCCAGACTGCCGATGATGGTGGACTGGAAGTTGTGAATCATGTTCCTGTGCAGGCCGTCGGAGAAACCCCACAGGAAGATCAGGGCCGAAAGGCCGATGGCGATGGCCAGCAGAGTGAGGGTGGTGCGGCGGGGGTGCCGCACCAGGTTCCTCACCGCCATGGCGAGCATGGCCCGGTTCACTTGGGCGCGGCTCCTCCCGTCTGGGGCTGGAACAGGGCATCCGGGATGTCGGCATTAAAGTGCACGTCCTCCATGATGATCTCGGTGTGCTGTGCGGGCCGGTCCAAAGGCGTCATCACCCAGCGGGTGGGGATAACGCGGCCACCCATGGGGCCGGGGTCCTTGAATTCCAGACGCCGCACGATCCTGCCCTGGGAGTCGTAATAGTCCACTTGCAGCGGCAGTCCATCGGTCCGGATCTTCTGCACCAGGCGGGCCCAGGTTACCGTGGATTGGGGTTTGGGCACCGATTCGATGGTGACCACGGCGCTGTCGCCCTGGCCCTCGCGGCCGATGACCCGGTGGGTGTAGTCGTCGATGAACGAGGTGGCCTCGAGCAGATCCTGGTTGTTGAAGTCGGAGCCCATCCACGGGTCGAGCATCATGGCCGGGGAGATGCCGATCTCACGGCGCAGCTTGGGCAAGTACATGGACAGCTTGTTGCCGACCTTCAGGAACACGGTGCCTTTGCTCTTGGCCGGCTCCAGGATCTCCATTCTGGCACGGTCGTGGGCGCGGTCGTCCTGGCTGCGGAAGCGCATCGTGCGGCGCCAGTCCGGGCGCACGATATTTACCCTATAGGTGCTCTCGGTTGCCTGGGAGCGCAGCAGCTGCTCGCTCTTGTGCAGCAGGCTAAGCGCCTGCGGGTCGCTCTGGGCCGCGAGACTCGTGCTGGCGAGCAGAAGCAATCCCAGCAGGAAGAGAAGCGGTTTGAGTGCGGTCATGGCATGGTTCCCGTAGTCGAGGTGGCGGGGGCGCCGGCGTCGTTGGTCCATTATCCGGCAAAGTGCCGTGGGGCACACGGCTCAGCGCCGGATGCGGCGCAGGGTCTGCTCCGACCAGAAGGAAGGATCGACGTCGGCATTTACCGTGATGACCTCCTGTGGCACCACCATTAGCGTCTCGTGGCCGTTGGCGAAGGTCCTGGCATAGAGGTAGCGCGGCACCTGAGCCCGCGGATCGGCCAGGCCCAGGCTGGTCCAATCTCGATCGATGACCTTGATGGCCTGCCCATCCTTGAAGAACGTGCTGCGGTAATCGGCGAAGGTCTCCGCGTCCACGTCGCTGATGCGGTAGTCGTACCACCAATGCGGGAATCTTGTGGTGCTCTTGAGCTTGTACACCTGGCGGCCGCGATGATCGCACTGCGCCGCCGGCAGGCCGCGCAGATGCCGGCCGCGCTGCTCGGGCGGCACTTCCATGGTCCCCAGGCAGTCGTCGAATTGAGCCCGGCCCAGCAGCACGTGACTCTCGTCCTCGGGCCGGCGCAGGTAGATGTCGCCGTAGGTCAGATCCGTTCCGGGCCAGATCTCGTCCTGGGCCGGAGTCATGACCCGCCGGATCTTGCGCAGGGTCGGCAGCCACAGCAGCACGCCCGGGCGGCGTGTCTCGTCGCGGTAGTTGGTGATCAATATGCCAGTGCCCTTCACCTGACCGGAACGGAAGATCGCCAGGTCCTTGGACCTGGTCTCACCGCGAGGGTAGTCGTTGTTCAGGTACCGCTCTGCGATCACCGTATCGGGCGTTTCACCCGGAGTGCGGCGAATGAGCAGCACCCTGTGCCCGTTCTCTTTGGCGAAGCCGATGTTCCTCACCGCCAGGAAGTGGTTGACGAAGTAGACCTGGGCCGCGATATCGGCCGGTGCCGGGGTGCCGGCCGGATACGGCAGATCCTTGGTGACGTCCGCACCGGCCGAGGGGGCGGCCAGTAGCAGGAGCATGGCGGTGGTGGAGAGCAGATTCATCGCAATAGGCCGGGCACGGCGTTTTGGGGCCGCTGGGCGACCCGCGGTCATTGTACCGCGGGGCAGCGCCGTAACACCTAGGGGTAAGTGCTAAGTATCCAAGTGTTAAGCGGGGAGGGGGCTTGACACGCCGGACCCTCAGCACTCACCTTGCAAGCCCACAGCCCACAGCCCACAGCCCACAGCCCACAGCCCACAGCCCACAGCCCACCTGCGCTCCATGTCCTCACCCCGCATCCAAGTCCTTTCTTCGGCGCTGGCCAACCAGATTGCGGCCGGGGAGGTGGTGGAGCGGCCGGCCTCGGTGGTCAAGGAGCTGTTGGAGAACAGCTTGGATGCCGGGGCATGCAGCCTGGAGGTGGAGGTGGAGCAGGGCGGGGTAGCGCTAATCCGGGTCCGTGACGACGGCCGTGGGATCCACCGGGACGACCTGGTGCTGGCGTTGAGCCGGCACGCCACCAGCAAGATCAGAACCCTGGACGACCTGGAGCAGGTGATGAGCCTGGGCTTTCGCGGCGAGGCTCTGCCCAGCATCGCCTCGGTCTCGCGCCTGACCCTGGTCTCCCGCAGCGCGGGCGAAGACCTGGCCTGGCGCCTGGAGGCGGGTCGGGACGGGCGCGGAAGGGGTGAGCCGCAGCCGGCGGCTCACCCGCCGGGGACCACGGTGGAGGTGCGTGATCTGTTCTTCAACACCCCGGCTCGGCGCAAGTTCCTGCGCAGCGAGCGCACCGAGCTGGGGCACGTGGAGGAGGTAGTCCGGCGTATCGGGCTGAGCCGGGCCGACCTCGCCCTGCGTCTGCGCCACGGGCACAAGGAGCTGCTGTCCTTGCGCGCGGCCGCGGACGAGGCTGCCCGGGCGCGCAGGGTGTCCGCCGTCTGCGGCGCGGCATTCATCGAGCAGGCCCTGAGCATCGAGTCGGCGGCCGCCGGATTGCGGGTGTGGGGATGGGTCGGTATGCCCCAGCTCTCGCGCAGCCAGGCCGATATCCAGTACTTCTACCTCAACGGCCGCATGGTGCGGGACAGGCTGCTGAGCCATGCTCTGCGCCAGGCCTATCAGGATCTACTCCCGCACGGGCGGTATCCGGCCTACGTGCTCTATCTGGAAATGGATCCCACGCAGGCCGACGTGAACGTGCATCCCACCAAGCATGAGGTGCGCTTCCGCGAGGCTCGCCTGGTGCATGACTTCGTGTTCCGCAGCGTGGCGCGTGGCCTGGCCGGCGTGAGCGGCGCTGCGCCCGAGGCGACTCCAGCGCCGGTCCCCGTCCCTGGATTGGCCCGTGGCCACCGACACGTGCCCGCGCCTGCGACGGGGGTTGCCGATCAGCTCGCACGCTATTCGGCCCTGGTCGGCAGGAGGGAGGATGTCTCGCCACCCTCACAAGCGCAGACTCACCGCCCTCTGGGTCGGGCTCTGGGCGCGGTGCGCCACCGCTATGTGCTGGCCGAGACGTCCGCCGGCCTCATACTGCTGGACCTGGCTTCGGCCAGTGCCCGCGTGGCCTATCTGCGGTTGAGGGCGGCCCTGGAGGACGGCGGCGTGCGCGGGCAGCCCCTGCTGCTGCCGCAGGCCGTGCAGACCGATGAGCACCGGGCCCAGGCGGCCGAGGAATGGCGGGAATCACTGCCTGCGCTGGGCCTGGAGCTGCGGCGCAGCGGTCCAGCGTCCGTTACAGTGTACCGGATCCCTGCGCTGCTCCGGGGGGCCGAGGTCGGTCCGCTGGCGGCCGAAGTGCTGGACAGGCTCGCCGGCTGGGACACCCACGGCGGGCCTTCGCAGAGCGAGCAGGACGCGATGCTCCAGAGCTTGTCGCGCCACGCCCCGTCGCTTGCCGAGGCCGGCGCTACCCCGCCAGCCCTGGACGCCCTGCTCAGGGAGCTGGAAGATCTGGGCGACACCTCCGGCGCCGGCAGCATCTGGGTGGAGATCCCCCTGGAGGAGCTGACGGCCCGCCTGCGATCCAAACCCTGAGGTGTCACGGAAAAGCTTGCGGCTCTACACCTTATCCCTTGTCCTTTCCCCCCGTCATCTTCCTTATGGGCCCCACCGCCGCCGGCAAGACGGACATTGCCGTAGAGCTTGTGCGGCAGCTGGGCTGCGAGATCGTGAGCGTGGACTCGGCCCTGGTGTATCGTGGCATGGACATCGGCACGGCCAAGCCGTCCCCGGAGCTGGCGGCCCGGGCACCCCATCGGCTCATCGACATTCTCGATCCTGCGCAGTCCTATTCGGCCGCGCGCTTTCGCAGCGACGCCCTGCGCGAGATTGCCGATATACTCGCCGCTGGACGTATACCGCTGCTGGTCGGTGGCACGGGACTGTACTTTCGGGCATTGGAGCGGGGACTCTCGCACCTGCCGAGGGCCGACTCGGCCTTGCGCGCGCGGCTGGGCGCGGAGGCGGCAGCGCTGGGTTGGCCGGCGTTGCACGCCCGGCTGACCACCGTGGACCCCGATTCGGCGGCGCGTATTCACCCCAATGACCCCCAGCGCATCCAGCGCGCCTTGGAGGTGTACGAGCTCTCCGGCAGCACCATGACGGAACTTTTCAAGGCGTCCGGCGACCAACAGTTTCCGTATCGGGCCGTCAAGCTGGTGCTGGCACCGGCCGAGCGATCCACGCTGCAAGCGAGAATTGCGCGGCGTTTCGCCCTGATGCTGCGTTACGGCTTGGTGGACGAGGTTGCCCGGCTTCGCGCGCGAGAGGACCTGCATCCGGGCCTGCCGTCCATGCGCGCGGTGGGTTACCGTCAGGTGTGGGCCTATCTGGACGGGGCCTGTGATTACGCTACGATGGCGGACAGGGCAGTGACGGCAACGAGGCAGCTGGCCAAGCGGCAGCTCACCTGGCTGCGCGCCGAGGAAGGCGCCGAGCGCTTCGCCGCGGGGGATGCGACCACGCTGGTTAAGATCTTGAAATTTCTGGATCTGGCCCTATCTTGAAAAATTATCCGGGTACGGCCCGCGGGAAGACAGGTTCACGGATTGAATTGTGAAGGAGTGCTACATTGCGCCGCCCGTTTTTGGTATATAATTTGCTCCCGCTTGGAGCGGAAGCACCAAATAACAAGGGGGGAACATAACTATGAGTAAAGGCCAGTCTCTGCAAGACCCTTTTCTGAACCAGCTTCGCAAGGATCGCATTCCAGTGTCCATTTACCTGGTCAACGGCATCAAGCTGCAGGGCCAGATCGAGTCGTTCGACCAGTTCGTGGTCCTTCTGCGCAACTCAGTGAGCCAGATGGTTTACAAGCACGCCATCTCCACCGTCGTGCCGGCGCGCAACGTCAAGCTGCCCAAGATGGCGGGTGACGATACGGGGGCCGCCCCTGATAACGCCACGTAATCGCGACGCCGGCCGGGGACAGCCCCTTGTTTGAACGGCCCGGGGGTGGTGCCCGGGCCGTTCTCGTTCATATCGAGTTCCGTGACCGCGACGAGCAGGAGGAGCTGGAAGAGTTCCGCCTGCTCGCGGTGTCGGCCGGGGCGGAGCCCGTGGGCCTGGTTACGGGCTCCCGGAACGTGCCGGACAGCCGGCTCTTCGTCGGTAAGGGCAAGGCGGAGGAGATCCGTGCCCAGCTGGCCGAGCAAGCGGCTGACCTGGTGCTCTTTAACCATGCGCTGTCGCCGGCCCAGGAGCGCAACCTGGAGCGCTTTCTGGAATGCCGCGTGCTGGATCGCACCGGCCTCATTCTGGACATCTTTGCCCAGCGCGCGCGCTCTTTCGACGGCAAGCTGCAGGTGGAGCTGGCGCAGCTTCGCCACCTCTCCACCCGCCTGGTGCGTGGCTGGACCCACCTGGAGCGGCAGAAGGGAGGCATAGGCCTGCGGGGTCCGGGCGAGAAGCAGCTCGAAACAGACCGCCGGCTGATCTGGGGCCGGATCCAGCAGCTCTCCCGGCAGCTCGAGAAGGTGCGCAAGCAGCGCGGGCTGCGGCGCCGGGCTCGCCGCAAGGCCGAGCTTGCGGTGGTTTCCCTGGTGGGCTACACCAACGCCGGCAAGTCTACCCTGTTCAATCGCCTCACGGGCGCGGGGGTGCTGGTGGCGGACCAGCTCTTTGCGACCCTGGATCCCACCCTGCGCCGTCTCGATCTGGGAGCGGGCGGGGCGGTGATTCTGGCCGACACGGTGGGGTTTATCCGCCACCTGCCCCATGACTTGGTGGCGGCCTTCCGCTCCACTCTGGAGGAGACGCGCGAAGCGGACCTGCTGCTGCACGTCATCGACGCCGGCGATCCGGAGCGGGCGGCCAAGGTCGAGCAGGTGAACCGGGTGCTGGCGGAGATCGGCGCCCAGGATGTGCCGCAGATCGAGGTGTTCAACAAAGTGGACACGCTGGCGGCGGTCAGTCCACACGTGGAGCGCGACGCCGACGGGCAGGCCGGGAGGGCCTGGCTCTCGGCGCATACGGGAGAAGGTCTGGACCTGCTGGTGCAGATGCTGGCCGAACGGCTCATGGCGGACACGGTCCACCGCTGGCTGCGAGTGCCGGCGTCGGCGGGGCGCCTGCGGGCGCGGCTGTTCGCCAACGGCGCCGTGCTGGGCGAGCGGCTGCAAGACGACCAGTGGATCATTGAGGTGCAGATGCGCCGTGCCGAGCTGGAATCCCTGTGCCGCAGCGAGGGCCTGGGGCCGGAATCGGTTGCGGGCATGCTGCAAGCCACATAGAATCCCCCTCTCTTCGGGCGCGGCGCGCCCGGGCATGCGTTTTCTTGGCGATAAGCCTAACGATGGAGTGATCAGATGGCCTGGAACGAACCGGGCGGCGGGCGGGACCCTTGGAGCGGCGGTGGTAGCGACCAGGGGCCTCCCGATCTCGACCAGGTGATAAAGAACCTGCAGGCCAAGCTTGGCAGTGTCTTCCGCGGGGGTAAGTCCGGCGGCGGGACCGGCGGTGGCGGCGGCGGGGGATTCGGGGGCTTCGGCTCCATGGGCGTGGGGATCATTATCCTGGTCCTGGTCGCCACATGGCTGATCGCCGGCGTCTATATCGTGGATCCGGCGGAGCAGGGGGTGGTCACCCGCTTCGGCAAATACGTGCGCACGGAGGGCGCCGGTCCCCACTGGCTGCCGTACTTCATCGAAGACGTGGAGAAGGTCAACGTCCAGCTTGTGCGCAATGCCGAGATCGGCTTTCGCTCGGCCGGGCGCAGTCAGGGCTCCGTGGGTAACGAGTCCCTCATGTTGACCCAGGATGAGAACATCATCGACGTGAAGTTCGCCGTCCAGTATCGGGTCAAGGACGCCAAGGATTATCTGTTCAACGTGGTGGACCCCGATATGACCCTGCGTGAGGCCACGGAATCGGCGGTACGCGAGGTAGTGGGCAAGAGCACCATGGATTTCGTGATCACCGAGGGCCGCAGCGCCGTGGCGGCCAGCGCCAAGGATGTCATCCAGGCGATCCTGGACCACTACGGGACGGGGTTGGTGCTCACCAGCGTGAACATGCAGGATGCCCAGCCGCCGGCCCAGGTGCAGGAGGCCTTCAACGACGCGGTCAAGGCGCGCGAGGACGAGGCCCGGCTGCGCAACGAAGCCGAAGCTTACGCCAACGACATCACCCCCAAGTCCCGTGGTGATGCCGACGCCATGCGCGAGCGGGCCAGCGCCTACAAGCAGCGGGTGGTGGCCCTGGCCCAGGGTGAGACCAGTCGTTTCCTCGATATTCTGACCGAGTACAAGAAGGCACCGGCGGTTACCCGGGAGCGCTTGTACCTGGATGCGATGGAGCAGGTACTGTCCAATACCAGCAAGGTGCTGGTGGATTTGCCCGGTGGCAACAGCTTGATGTACTTGCCTCTGGACAAGCTTATGGAGCACGCCGCACGTTCCAGCTCACAGGGTACCGCTGCCAGCGAAATTCCGGGTCGTGTCCGTTCCCCCACCTCCGGGGACGACGATTTCCGCCGCCAGCGGGATAACCCGCGGGGGAGGTCACGCTGATGGGACAGAGCAGAATTTGGGTCATCGTACTCGCGGCTATTGCCGTAATTGTGAGCCTGTCCGTTTTCACGGTGCACGAGCGTCAGAAGGCAATTCTGTTCCAGCTCGGCAAGATCGTGCGCTCGGACTATACGCCGGGCCTGTACTTCAAGATCCCGCTGATCCAGAACGTGGAGAAATTCGACGGCCGCCTCCAGACCCTGGATTCCGAGCCCGAACTCTACCTCACCAGCGAGAAGAAGAACGTGCTGGTGGACTCCTTCGTCAAGTGGCGGATTAAGAATGTGGAACGCTTCTACACCGCCACCAACGGCAGCATCCTGCGCGCCGGGCTGCGGCTGGGGGAGGTGATCAAGAAGGGCCTCAAGGACGAGTTCGGCAAGCGCACCATTCAGGACGTGGTCTCCGGCGAGCGGGCCGACATCATGAAGATCCTGACCGCCAGCACCAGCGAGGCGGCGAAGGACTTCGGCATCGAGCTGGTGGATGTGCGCATCAAGCGCATCGATCTGCCCGCCGAGGTCAGCACCTCCGTTTACCAGCGCATGCAGGCCGAGCGCCAGCGCGTGGCCCGGGACTTCCGGTCCCGTGGCGAGGAGGAGGCCAAGCGCATCCGCGCCCGCGCGGAGAAGGAGCGGGAAGTCATCCTGGCCGAGGCCGAGCGCGACGCCCAGCGGCTGCGCGGCGAAGGCGACGCGCAGGCCTCCGACATCTATGCCAAGGCCTATGGGCAGGACGCCGACTTCTACACCTTCTACCGCAGCCTGAACGCTTACAAGTCGGCCTTGAGTGATACCAGCGACATACTGCTGCTGCGTCCCGACAGTGCCTTCTTCCGCTTCTTCAAAGGACCATCGGGCGACAAGTAAGAGGCGGCTGCGCCGTACGAGCGGGGGTCAGGTGCCCCCGCTTTTTTTCGCGCGCAGTGGGCGCGGTTGGCCGGTGCCACCCGATTCAGAAGGGGTTGCAGAGTAACGACCATGTGGCATGAACTACTGGTGGCCATCGCCCTCATGCTCGTGATCGAGGGCGTTTTGCCCTTCCTCAATCCGGGCGGTCTGCGCCAGGCGCTGCTCCTGGTTACACAGATGAACGACAATACCCTGCGCTTTGCCGGCCTGACCAGCATGCTGATCGGAATCCTGCTGCTGAATCTGCTGACCTGACGCCTATGCCGTACTCCAACCGCTGGCTGTTGCCCGAAGGGATCCGGGACGTACTGCCCATTGAGGCGGCGCGCCTGGAGCGCCTGCGCCGGGACTTGGTTGACCTGTACCGGAGCTGGGGCTACGAGCAGGTTATGCCCCCGTTCATCGAGTACCTGGAGTCGCTGCTCACCGGCACCGGCCATGATTTGGATCTGCAGACCTTCAAGCTCACCGATCAGCTCACCGGCCGGATGATGGGCATCCGCGCCGACATGACGCCACAGGTGGCGCGCATCGACG
>CAYWTP010000042.1:0-17592 GCA_964461215.1 uncultured Ectothiorhodospiraceae bacterium
CATCGAGCGCATCGTGCTCTCGGCCAACTGGATGGCGGCAGCCGGGCACCCGGGGGAGGACGCCGCGCTGTTTGACACCGTGCGCGCGGTGGGTCTTGAGCTATGCCCTGCCCTGGGGATCGCCATCCCGGTGGGCAAGGACTCCATGTCCATGAAGACGCGCTGGCACGCCGACGGCCGGGAGCGCTCGGTGACTGCGCCTCTGTCGCTCATCGTCTCCGCCTTCGCGCCGGTGCTGGACGCGGCGCGTACCCTCACGCCCCAGCTTCGCACCGATCTGGGCGGCACGGATCTGATTCTCATCGATCTCGGCCGCGGGCGCTGCCGCCTGGGCGGCTCGGCCCTGGCGCAGGTCTATAAGCAGACCGGCGACGAGTCGCCCGACTTGGACCGCCCCGACGACCTCAAGGTCTTCTTCGCGCAAATCCAGGATCTCAGCCGGCGGGGACTGCTGCTGGCCTACCACGACCGTTCCGACGGAGGCCTGCTCGTGACCCTGTGCGAGATGGCGTTCGCGGGCCATACCGGCCTCACGGTATCTCTTGCCGGCGACCCGCTCCCGTTCCTGTTCAACGAGGAGCTGGGGGCGGTGGTGCAGGTGCGGCGTGAGCACACGCAGATGGTCATCCAGGCCCTGAGCGTTGCAGGCCTGGCCGGCCACGTGCACGTCCTCGGCACCACCAACACCCAGGACCGTCTGGCCATCCGCTACGAGGGCAAGGAGATCTTCACTGAATCGCGCCCCAGGCTGCAGCGGCGCTGGTCCGAGACCACCTACCGCATGCAAGCCCTGCGCGACAACCCCGAGTGCGCCCGGGAGGAGTTCGACCGGCTCCTGGATGCCCGCGACCCGGGGCTGTCCTGCCAGCTCACCTTCGACCCACGTCAGGACGTATCGGCCCCCTACGTCGCCAAGCGCCGGCCACGGCTGGCAGTGCTGCGCGAGCAGGGGGTGAACGGCCACCTGGAGATGGCCGCCGCCTTCGATCGGGCCGGCTTCGCCACCGTGGACGTGCACATGAGCGACGTCCTCGAGGGGCGTACCAGCCTGACGCAGTTCGAAGGGCTGGCCGCATGCGGCGGCTTCTCCTACGGCGACGTGCTCGGCGCCGGCGGCGGCTGGGCCCGGTCCATCCTCTTCAACAGCCGGGCGCGGGACGAATTCAGCGCCTTCTTCGCCCGCCGCGACACCTTCGCGCTGGGCGTTTGCAACGGCTGCCAGATGCTCTCCCTCCTGCATGAGCTGATTCCCGGCACTCAGGGCTGGCCCCGCTTCGAACGCAATACCTCCGAGCAGTTCGAAGCCCGCCTGGTGATGGTCGAGGTAATGGAGAGTCCCTCCTTGTTCTTTCGGGGAATGCACGGATCGAAGCTGCCCATCGTGGTGGCCCATGGCGAAGGCCGCGCCGAGTTCCGCAAGACCGGAGACTACCAGCACGCCATCGGCACGGACGCCGTCGCCCTGCGCTACGTGGACAACTACGGCAACCCCACGGAGACCTATCCTTACAACCCCAACGGCTCACCCGGCGGGGTGACGGGACTGACCACGCCCGACGGGCGTTTCACCATCATGATGCCGCACCCCGAACGTCTGTTTCGCAGCGTGCAGTACTCCTGGCGCCCGGACGGCTGGGGCGAAGACGGCCCGTGGCTGCGGATCTTCAGGAATGCCAGGAAATGGCTCGCGTAGGGCGCCGCCTTTGGCATCGCCCTTGTAAGTGAAAGCGTTTCGCGCACCGTCGGGTCTTTATGAGCAATCCGCTGGCTTTCGGAACCCGGTGGCGGCGAGCGGGTCGATCATTGGTGAGTTCGTCAGCTTCGCGAGCTGTCGCTCGCTCCTACGGCACAGCGTTCACGGAGCCCCGGCCCCAGGGACCGCTGAAGCATTCGCGAGCAAGCTCGCTCCTACGCGCGCCCATGCGGCGCAGTCGAGGTATAGCGCATGCTAATCAAGTCGAGAAGGCCCAACGACGTCAAGGAGGCGGAGATCACGGATCAGTCTGCCTATCTGGACCGGCGCCGGTTCATTCAGGCCTCGGCCGCTGCTGCGAGCTTGGCGGCGGCCTCCGGCCTGCTGCTTTCCTCACGCAGCGCCCGCGCCGGCGCCAAGCTGCAAGGCGTGGTCAAGAGTCCCTACAGCGTGTCCGAGAAGCCCACCTCCTACGAAGACATCACCACCTATAACAACTTCTATGAGTTCGGCACCGGAAAGGAGGATCCGGCCGAGTATGC
The DNA here is from genome assembly GCA_964461215.1 of uncultured Ectothiorhodospiraceae bacterium. GTDB lineage: Bacteria > Pseudomonadota > Gammaproteobacteria > JAABTG01 > JAABTG01 > CAYWTP01. The sequence continues at coordinate 2,236 of CAYWTP010000042.1, forward strand.
CGGCAGCCTCAAGACCAGGCCCTGGTCCGTCACCATCGACGGCGAGTGCGAAAAGCCGGGGACTTATGATCTGGAGGACATCATCAAGCCCTATACCCTGGAGGATCGGGTGTACCGCCTGCGCTGCGTGGAGGCATGGTCGATGGTGGTTCCCTGGGTCGGCATTGCGCTGGGTGACGTGCTCAAGCGCTACAAGCCCACCTCCAAAGCCAAGTACGTAGGTTTCACGACCTTGTACGATCCTTCGCAGATGCCGGGCCAAAAGCGGCCCGTCCTGGACTGGCCCTACGTGGAAGGCCTGCGCATCGACGAGGCGATGCATCCTCTGACCCTGCTGACCGTAGGTCTCTATGGCCAGGTGCTGCCCAACCAGGACGGCGCGCCGGTTCGCGTGGTAGTGCCGTGGAAATACGGCTTCAAGAGCATCAAATCCATCGTGCGCATCAGTTTCCGGGAAACCCAGCCGCCTACGACCTGGAACAAGCAGGCCCCTAGTGAGTACGGCTTCTACTCCAACGTGAATCCCAACGTGGATCACCCCCGCTGGAGCCAGAAGAAGGAGCGCCGCATCGGTGACGGCTTCTTCGCCCCCAAACGCCCCACCCTGATGTTCAACGGCTATGGGGACGTGGTGGCTAGCTTGTATGCCGGGATGGATCTGAGAAGGTACTTCTAGTCGTGAGGGGTGAGGAGGCCCACCGACGGATTCCAATGCTCATTTCCCCTCACTCCTCGCTTCTCACTCCTTACGCCCCAGTGTCGCGCCTAGTTCTCATCACCCGCGTCGTCAAGCCGGCGCTCTTCCTGCTGTGCCTGGTGCCTCTGGGCGCTCTGGTGTGGGATGGGTTCGCGGGGCGCCTCGGGGCAAATCCCATCGAGACGATCACCCATACGACCGGCCTGTGGACCCTGCGCCTGCTCCTGGTGACACTGGTGGTCACGCCCCTGCGCCGGGTCACGGGATGGAATGAGATCATTCGCCTGCGGCGCTTGCTGGGCCTGTACGCCTTCTTCTACGCCTGCTTGCACTTCCTGACCTATGTGTGGCTGGACCAGCACTTCGCGCTGGCGGACATCCTGGCCGACATCGCCAAGCGCCCTTACATCACCATAGGCTTCGCTGCCTTCGTGCTGCTGATTCCGCTGGCCGTCACCTCCACCAACGCCATGCAGCGGCGGCTGGGCGGCAGGCGCTGGCGCCGGCTGCACCAGGTCGTCTATCTATCCACCATGGGCGGCGTCGTGCACTACCTTTGGCTGGTCAAGGCCGACACCCGCGACCCCATGAGCTATCTGATCGTGCTGACGTTTCTCCTGAGCCTGCGCCTGCCGGCCGTGGAGGCTCGGCTGCACCGCCGGAGCAATCGACACCATCGCGCTGCGATCTGAAGGCCGTTCACGGGGACGTCGAGGCGCAGCGCGGGGCAGGGCTTGTGCGAGAATCAGAGAGTGGAGCCACCCCGTTTGCGTTCGACGCAGTGCATGTGGATTTCATGCCAAGCGCGGCTTGAGAAAGACATCGCGTGGCTGGCGCTATACTTCGCCTCTGTGGGACCGATATAACGTATCGCCGCCAGCCGTCGAATCGCCTGTATGCCCGATCACACCCAATCGGTCGAGCCGCCTGTCCTCGACCTGGAGATCCAGGAAGATACCAGTGCGCACGAGAGCGATCTGTCTACGCCGGCCGCCTTGTATGCCGCCTGCCGGCGCCGGGTATCCGGTTTTCTCGACGACCAGATCGAAAAGCTGTTCTCCCACGCCAACGACGACCTGTTCGCCCAGGCCCGTGATGCGCTAAGCGACGACCATCAGCGGGGCTGCTTCGACGCAATGCAAGAGCTGCACCGCGTCAAGCTGCCGATCCGCAGCGGCTTCACCCAAGCAGTGCTGGACGGCCTGGACCGGCTGTGGTCCGCGGAGGTGGCCTCGGATCCGGCCGTTCCGGCCACCGACCTGGACTACGAGAGCATGTCGCTGGTCGACACACAGAGCATGGACGACGGCGTCCTGGTCTCCAAGATCGCGGCTCGCGCATCCGCCGACCTGCGCGCCGGCGAGCATGCATTGGAGGTCCGACTCTCCCAGGTGCTGCCCTGCCCCGTAGATGCAGACTCCAATCCCCTCAGTGCGCGCAACGTCTGTGCCGCCTTTCACGATTCGGTGCAGAACCTGGGTGCCGAGCGCGCAAGCCGCCAGGCCCTGTTCCGAGCACTGGAAAGCACGGTCGTCAAGGTGCTGGGCGGCCTGCACCAGGAGCTGAACGACTTGCTGGTTTCCCAGGGCATATCGCCGCGGATCCGCTACGGCCGACCCACGCAACCGGAGCAGCATACTCAGCGGGTATCGACGGCAACGGCTGACATCCAGGGACGGCCGCAAGCGCTCCCCTCCCTCCGGGAGCCGGCCCCTTCGCCGACCTCCGCGGGAGCGCCGCCTCCCGCGTCCACGGCTGCCGCATCACCGGCTTCGGCGTGGATTTCGGCGGGAGATTCCGCCCTGGAGATCCCCTTCGCCGATGCCAGTGCGACGGTACGCCAGCTGGTGGATCTGGAACGTACCCTCCGGCCGGGCGGTGCAGCACCGGAATCTGCGGCACAAGCAGACGAACGGCTGGCCATCGACGCCGCACTGGCCCGGCTCCAGCAGTCCGGCGAGACCGCGGCGTGGGGTGAGAAGGGTCCGTATGCGTTGGGCGCCCGTGTCCGCGCGGCCCTGGCGGAGCAGGGAATCGAGCTCGACGGCGCGGCTATCACCGATGTGCTGGACCTGGTATCCACGCTCCTGGACAACCTGCTCGCCGACCCGCTGGTGCAGTCCGGCGCCAAGCCCCTGATCCGGCGCATGGGCCTGCCACTGACCCGGGCGGCGCTCTCCGATGTCGACTTCTTCGCCAGCGACTCGCACCCCGGACGAAGCACAATCAACCATCTGGGGCGCTTGGCCGTGCCAGCCCAGGGAAGCGACGCAGGAACGCCTTTCTCCGCGGCCGACGCTGAGGCCGTAGTGAACGAAGTCCTGGCCGCGCCTAGACCGGACCGGCAGGCCTTCTCGCGTGCGGCGGCAGAACTCGATGCCCTACTCCAGCGCCAGAGCGCGCAATACCAGCAGCGGGTCTCACGCCTTCTCGAAGATCTGGAACGCCAGCAACAGGCGCTCGCCGGCAAGCGCCACGGCGCGTCCGCCGGGGAGCCGCCATTGTCGGCGGTAGAATCTGCGCACGAGAGCTGGCCGCGCGCCCTGCACACGGTAGCCCGCCTGCAAACCAATGACGTGTTGATTCTGCGCGCCGACTCCCTGTCACCACAGCCGGCAAGCCTGGTGTGGCGGGGCCGGGACGGTGGCGTGCTCGTGTTCGCCGACGCCCTGGGCCGGCAGGCCGCCTCATTTGCCCGTCGCGAGCTTGCCATGGCGCTGCGGCGGGGGGCGGCACGTCTGGATGAGGCGGCGCTCATGCCGGTGGTTGACCGGGCCATGTGCGGTGTCCTCCAGGGCCTGCACGGCAGGCTGGAGCACAAGGCAAGCCGGGATCCGCTGACCGGCCTGGCGAACCGCAAGCGGTTCGAGGCGGATCTGGCCCGGACCATGAAGTCTCCACCATCTGCCCAACGCAGCCACCACGTCTGCGTTCTAGGCCTGGCTCATCTGCCCGACATCGCCGAGCGCTTCGGCGAGCGCGCCGCGGAAACGCTGGTGCGCCGCTACGCGCCGATGCTGGAGCGCCAGATCGGTCAGAAAGGGATGGTAGCCCACCTGGGGCAGGGACAGTTCGGGGTCCTGCTGCCGGATACGACCCGGGCCGAGGTCTTGCAGCTTGTGGAGCGCCACCGCCGGTCGCTGGAGCTGTCCACCTGCGCTTACAAGGGCGAGACCGTGGATCTGGCGGCGAGCATCGGCGTAGTGGCCATCGCCTCGGAGGCGAGCAATGTGGGGCTTGTCCTGGAGGCGGCCAGCGAGGCCTATGACAAGTCCCGATCGGGGTCGTCCATGGGCCTGCACGTCCAGGAGACGCCCGCGGGCTGGGCACGCGGGGCGGCGGGTGCCTCAGAGGCTCCCAGCGTGCATGAGCTTATGGCTACGCAGCGGCTCGTTCTGCGGTGCCAGCGCGTCGCGCCCGTAATCCGCCAGAGCGGGCTGCTGCCGTACTATGAAATTCTGCTCGGCGTCCGCGAACCGGATGGGCGTATCCAGCCACCCGGCGGGGTAATCCTGGCGGCGGAGCAGGCCGGAGAGATCGCGGCGCTGGACCGCTGGGTGGTGGCCGAAGCGCTGCGGTGGATGGCGGCCAACGATGCCAGGCTTCCCCCGCTGAAGGGCTTCGCCATCAATCTTTCCGGAGGAACCCTCAGCGACCCCAGGCTGGCGCGATTCGTGACCGAGGAGATCCAGAGTGCCGGTGTTCGGCCTGAACGCATTATGTTCGAGGTCACGGAATCGGCGGCCATCGAGCGCTTGTCCGTCGCCCGTGAGTTCATGGACTGCATCCGCGCTCTGGGCTGCCAATTTGCCCTCGACGACTTCGGAGCCGGGCATGCGTCCTTCTCATATCTCAAGCTCCTGCCGGTGGACACGGTTAAGATCGACGGCATGTTCGTAAAGGAGCTCACCACCAACCCTGCCGACGAAGCCATGGTGCGATCGATTCACGATATCGCCGCGCTGATGGGAAAACGTACCGTGGCCGAGTTCGTCGAGAACGAGGCGACGCTGCATCGACTGCACGCCATCGGCGTCGACTACGCTCAGGGCTATGGCATCGAGAAGCCGATGCCGATCGCCGAGCTGCTCACCTGACTCGGCACGAGCCCGTCTGTGCAGTGGTGGATAGGATATCGGCGCACGGAGAACCCATGAGCAGGCGGCACGGACTATCCGAAGAAGAGAGCGGGCTCTTTCGAGCCGCCGTCGGCCCGGTCAAGCCTGTGCGGCATGACCGCGTGGTGCACCGCCGTCCGGGTCCGCCGCCGTACCCCCGACAGACGCTCAAGGACGAAGAGCAGGTCATTCTGGAGCTGCTGAGCGACTCCCAGGCGCCTTGGGATCTGGAGAGCGGCGATGAGCTCTACTATGCGCAGCCGGGCTTGCAGCATGGCGTGTTGCGCCGGCTGCGCCGCGGGCAGCTCAGCGTGGCCCGCCAGCTCGATCTCCACGGCATGACCGTATCCGTGGCCCGCGACGCCCTGGCGGCATTCCTGCGCGATTCGCGCCGGGACGGTGTGCGTTGCGTGCGCATCATCCACGGCAAGGGGCGTGGCTCCCGCCAGGGTCAGCCCGTGCTCAAGCGGAAGGTGGATCACTGGCTGCGCCAGCGCGAGGAGGTGCTGGCCTTCGCCTCGGCGCGGCCCGTCGACGGCGGCACCGGCGCGGTCTACGTGCTGCTGAAGCGGTAACGCCCCGTTCTATCTGACCAGCTCGCGCAGTACGGCAGTGGCGTAGCTTCCCGCCGGCAGCGTGAAGCCTAGCCGCAGATCGCCATCGGGAACGAATTCCCAGCTCAGATCCGGCACCGGGAGCCGCAACGACCGGCGCTCGTGCCTGAGGCCGGCTGCCTCCAGGCCCTGCCGCCACACAAGGCATGGGGCCAGCACCGCTTCCTCAACGGCCCCAGCAACCCCGCCCGTGCCCGGCTCGCCACGCCCCCATAGCGGGCCGGTGGGATGCACGTCGCCCTGCGCCACCCGCTCGGTAATGGCAGCGTCCACCGCCTCCAGCCTGAAGATGCTGTGGCTGCCGTCCAGCATCATCACGTCGCCGGGAACGGCCCGTCTCCAGGTGCCGTCCTGCACCCGGGCCGAGAGCAGCCGGTTGAACAGCAGGGCCCTGGCCGCCGACAGATACAGGCCGCGGCGATGGCGGTCGCGTACCGGCCGGGCACCGGTGAGCATGGCATAGGCCACCGGCACGTTACCCTCGTCCCGGCCGAAGCGCTGCTCGGCAAAGTAATTCGGGACCCCGTCCCGGCTGATCCGCTCCAGTCGCCGGGCGACGTCTGCCGTGTCACCCTGAACGTCGCGCAGCCTAAGCGCGAAGCGGTTGTAGCGATGGGTACCCCGGCGCAGCTTGCGCCGGTGGCGATGCACCGCGAGGATCTCAATCCCGGCGCCAGCCGGCACCGCCCAATCGGGCTCGGCCACCCCCTGCAGATTGATCGAGAACCACTGGGTGGTCACGGCATCCCGGTCCTTCAGGCCGGAATATCCCACCTCTCCAGGGTGCACTCCGGCCAGACGTGCCAGGGTCCGGGCGACCCACTCGGTGTTCTCGCCCCGCTTGCGCACCTGGAGCAACGCATGGCCGCCCTCCCCGTCGGGCTCGAAGCCCAGGATCTCGTCCACCTGAAAGTCCTCGGGGAAGGTGCGCACGCGGGCTCGTGCGACAGGCCCACCGAAAGCATACATGTGTGCCGACAGAGGCCGCGCGCAGGGGATGTCGGTCATGAGCGCCGGCGGGACTTACGGCTCGAGCAGGACAACGGCATGAGCTGCGATGCCCTCCGCCCGGCCCGTGAAGCCCATGCCCTCGGTGGTCGTGGCCTTCACATTGACGCTGGAGCCGTGTAGCCGCAGATCGGCGGCCAGGTTGGCTCGCATGGCTTCGATATGAGAGGCCAGCCTGGGGGCTTGGGCCACGATCGTAAGGTCCGCGTTGCCGACCCGCAGGCCACGCTCGTCCAGAACCTCCACCACCCGGCGCAGCAGAATGCGGCTGTCGATGCCGGCGTACTGGGCGCTGGAATCCGGGAAATGCCGGCCTATATCTCCCAGACCGGCTGCTCCCAGCAAAGCGTCGCACAGCGCGTGGACCAACACGTCGCCATCCGAATGGGCGGCCAGGCCCTGCGGATGGGGGATGGTCACACCCCCCAGGACGAGAGGCCGACCAGGGCCGAAACGGTGGGCGTCGTAGCCGTGGCCTACTCGCACGCTTCCGCCGCCTGCTGCTTGAGATAAAGCTCGGCCAGGATAAGGTCCTGGGGATGAGTGATCTTGATATTGTCGGCGCTGCCCTCCAGCATGCGCGGCGCCATCCCGACAAGCTCCATGGCCTGGGCCTCGTCGGTAACCAGGCCGCCACGTTCCACGACTTGGCGCAGGGCGTTGGTCAGCGGCCCGACCCGGAACATCTGGGGGGTCAGGGCATGCCACAGCCCTTCACGGCTCACCGTTTCCCGTATCTCGCCGTGGCTGTCGGTGCGCTTCATGGTGTCGCGCACCGGCAGGCCCAGCAGCCCGCCCACCGGATGGTCGGCCAGCTCCTCCAGCAATCGGTCGATGTCGGCCCGGCGCACGCAGGGACGGGCCGCGTCATGCACCAGAACCCAGTCGTCGCCGGTCGCGGTCCCGCTTAAGGCCAGCAATGCGTTCAGCACCGAGTGGCAGCGTTCGGCGCCGCCGTCGACCCGGATGACGCCGTCGGCGTCGGCCTGGACCCGGGCCTCCCACCAGCGATCGCGGGGCGACAAGGCCACCACCACGCCGGCGATGCGTGGATGCGATCCGATACGCTCCAGGCAATGTGTGATGACCGGCCGGCCCGCCAGCAGCCGGTACTGCTTGGGGATCTCCGCCCCCATGCGGGTACCCGCCCCGGCGGCCGGAATCACCGCCCAGAATCTGGCATCCCTCACGGCCCGCCCCCACTGGCGATCGCGTCGACAAACGCGCTGGCGCATGACGGCCCGGCCTCTGGCCTGCCAACTGCCATGCGGGATAAGATGCGTGGGACTCCATCCGCGGGGCCGATGAACGAACGGGGGGAAGGCATGGGCTGCAGACGGGCTTTTCGCAGATTGGCTGCTTCGTTGCTCATGCTGGGGGGCCAGGCCATTTCCACAGCCGTCCCGGCAGCGGACTCGGCCATTATCCTTCAGTACCATCATTTCAGTACAGACACCCCACCTTCCACCAGCGTGGCGCCGGCGCTGTTCGCCAAGCATCTGGACTTCCTGGCCGAGAATGGCTTCGTGGTCTGGCCGCTGGCCAGGATCATCGATCACTTCGAACAGGGCAAGCCGTTGCCCGACCGCTGTGTGGCCATTACGGTGGACGATGCCTACGCTTCGGTCTACAGCGAAGCCTTTCCCCTCCTGCGCCGCCGCGGCTGGCCGATGACCGTGTTCGTGTCCACCGAGGCCGTGGATCGCGGGTACCGCAATTTCATGACCTGGGCGCAGATGCGGGAGATGGCCGCCGCCGGGGTGGCATTCGAGAATCACAGCCATACCCACGCCCATCTCGTGCGCCGCCTGCCCGGGGAGACCGAGGCAGCCTGGCATGCGCGGGTGATAGCGGACATCGACAGCGCGCAGAAGCGGATCCGCGATGAGTTGGGCCAGACATCGCATTTCTTCGCTTATCCTTATGGGGAGTACGACAAGGATCTGGAGGCCCTGGTCCGCGAGCACGGCTTCGTGGGCTTCGGCCAGCAGTCGGGTCCCGCCTGGGCGCACGGCGACCTGGGTGCCCTGCCCCGCTTCCCCATGGCCGCGAGCTACGCAGCCATGCCGGTGCTCAAGGACAAGGTGCTGTCCCTGCCTCTGCCCGTGCTCTCCGCGCAGCCCGATGATCCCATCCTGCCCCTCAATGAGTGGCGGCCCCTCCTCACCCTGAGACTGGCTTCCGGCGGCTACCGCCCGCAGGGCCTGCGCTGCTACGTCACGGGGCAGGGGCAGGCGGCGGTCGCCTGGAAGGATGCCGCCGCCGGCATCGTCGAAGTCCGCGCCACCAAGCCTCTGCCGGTAGGCCGCAGCCGCTACAACTGTACGGCCCCTGCCGTCAGCAGCGGCCGCTACTACTGGTACAGCCAGCCCTGGATCCGCCGGAACAAGGACGGGAGCTGGTACCGGGAAGAGTAAGCCTTCATGGGCTAGTTCTTAAGCCAAGCACGCGGTGTCCATGTGAGGTTTGCAGGACCGTGAGCAGCAGGGATGCTGCGACCGAGCCCACACGGACGTGTTCACGGCGCGTCCTGCGGGCCTCACATGGACGGCACGGCCAAAGATTCTACGTATGAGTAAGCCTTAGGCTGTGGGCTGTGGGCACGCGAGCTCGCGGCAAGGCGGACGCCTGTCAAGTTCTGGCCACGGACCCTCTTGCTGGCGCCTAAGGCCCGATGCTTGGAGCCGCGTGCCTGAGCCCGGCGAACAGCGCGCATGCCGGGACACCCGGCGGGAAAGTCCGCTAAACTGCGCCGCGTGTCATTAGTCACCTCTCCTGCTGCCGGCCGTGTGGCCGTCGCGTGCTCGCAGTCCCGCGCGGCCACCGGCTACGGCTGCCCCTGCGGACACGGAGCCCCTAATGGGTGAGACCATATCGGCCGCGCGCAGCGGCCCGCCGCCCGGCACTCTGGGCACCTTCGCCGGGGTCTTCACACCGAGCATCCTGACCATCCTCGGCATCATCCTGTTCCTGCGCCTGGGCTACGTGGTGGGCGCGGCGGGTCTGGGACGCGCACTGGCGATTCTGGCACTGGCGAACGGCATCTCCGTGCTGACCAGCTTGTCGCTGTCGGCGGTGGCCACCAATCTGCGGGTAAAGCGCGGCGGCGACTACTACCTCATCTCGCGCACCCTGGGCCACGAGTTCGGCGGTGCCATCGGCCTGGTGATGTTCGTAGCCCAGTCGATTTCCATCGGCTTCTACTGCATCGGGTTCGCCGAGGCCCTGGCCGGCATTCTTCCCGCGCCGCTCGGCGCCCATCCACACTTCATCGCGGCCGGCGCCGCGGCCCTGCTGTTCGTCTTCGCCTGGCTGGGTGCCGACTGGGCGACGCGCTTCCAGTACGTGGTCATGGCCGTCCTTACTGCCGCCCTGGCCTCCTTCTTCGCCGGCGGGGTGGAGCACTGGGATGGCGCACTGCTGGTGCAGAACTGGTCCGCGCCGGCGCCGGCCGTGGGGTTCTGGGTGCTGTTTGCCCTGTTCTTCCCGGCGGTGACCGGCTTCACCCAGGGCGTGAGCATGTCCGGGGAGCTCAAGGACCCCGGCCACAGCCTGCCGCTGGGTACGTTGCTGGCGGTAGGTGTATCGATTCTGGTCTACCTGCTCGTTGCAGTGGTGTTTGCCGGCACCCTTCCCCACGAAGAGCTGGTGAGCGATTACGGGGCCATGGGACGGGTGGCACTGATTCACCCCCTTGTTCTGGCCGGGGTCTTTGCCGCCACCCTGTCCTCGGCCATGGCCTCGTTCATGGGAGCCCCGCGTATCCTGCAGTCCCTAGCCGCAGACCGGCTGTTCCGCTGGCTGCTGCCGTTTGCGCAAGGGACCGGCCCCCTGCACAATCCGCGCCGGGGCATACTGCTGTCGGGCGCCCTCGCGCTGGCCACCATCAGTCTGGGCCAGCTCAACCTGATCGCCCCGGTCGTGTCCATGTTCTTCTTGATCTCCTATGGGCTGATCAACTACGCAACCTTCTTCGAAGCCAGCGCCGCCAGCCCGTCATTCCGCCCGCGTTTTCGCTTCTATCACCGCAATCTCAGCCTGCTGGGTGCGCTCGCCAGTCTTGGCGCCATGCTCGCCATCGACGTGGCAGCGGGCCTGGTGGCGGTGGCAGTGCTGTTCGCCATCTACGAATACCTGCGCCGCATCGCGCCCCAGGCCCGCTGGGCCGACGGGCGCCGCTCCTACCACACCCAGCGGGTGCGCAGCCATCTGCTGGCGGCGGCCAGGGAAACCGAGCACCCGAGAGATTGGCGGCCTAACATGTTGCTGTTCTCCAACGACAGCCATCGACGGGCCCAGCTGCTGCAATTCGCCTCCTGGCTGGAGGGGGACAGTGGATTCGCCACGGTGGTCAAGATCCTGGAAGGCCAAGGCCCCGCGATGCTCAAACGCAAGTGGGAGGCCGAGGAGGCACTGGAGCAGGACGTCAAGCAGGCCGGGGTTCAGGTGTTTCCGCTGGCCATGCTGGCACCCGACCTCGACGTGGGCATCCAAACGCTGGTGCAGGGCTTCGGCATCGGGCATCTGCGCGCCAATATCATTCTCCTCAACTGGATGGAGCGCGCCGCGGAAACCGGCGGCGACCAGCGTGAGCTGATCTACGGCCACCACCTGCGCACGGCCTTTCGTCTGGGCTGCAATCTGGTGGTACTCGACGGGGAAGACCCGGAATGGGACGCCCTGCGCCAGGCGCCGCCCGCCACGCGCCGCATCGACGTATGGTGGCGCGGCGATGCCAGCAGCCGCCTGATGCTGCTTCTCGCCCACCTGATGACCCGTACGGAGGACTGGGAAGGCGCCCACATCCGCCTGCTCGGCATCTGCTGCGCTGGAGAGTCTTCGGAAACCGCCGAGGCCCTGCGCAGCACCCTGGACGAGGTACGCATCGAGGCCGAGGCCGAGCTGGTGGAGCAAGCCGGGGCGGAGGTAGTAGCGGCACGCTCGGCCGATGCGTCGCTGGTCTTCCTTCCGTTTCGCCTGCGGGGCAACCAGCCTCTGGGGCCCTTCGACGGACCCCTGGAGAGTTTGCTGGCACCCCTGCCGGTGACCGCCCTGGTGCTGGCGGCCGAGGACATAGACCTGGACGCCGAGCCGGAAGAAGGAACGGCGGGCGAGGCGGCCCGGGTCCTGGACGCGCTGGCCGACGCCGAGCGCCTTGCCGAGCTGACGGCCAACGATGCCCGGAAGGCCGAGGCCGCGGCCCAGGACAAACGCGAGGAGCTGGAAGCGAAGACGGCCCAAACCGGAGATCCCGACGCTGTCGCCACACTGACGGCGCAGGTGCGCGAGCTGGAGCTGCTGGCGGAGAAAGCCCGGCGCCGTGCCGCCCGCATCGGGGCCAAGGCCCAGGCGGCCCGGCAAGACGCCCAGGCTCGGGGCCTCCTGCCCGAGCGAGAGGCGGAAGACGGCGACGACGCGAAGTAGCCGAGAGATCCGCCGCCCTCGCATTCTTGCCTCACCCCTTCTCAGTGCCCTCCCGTCAAAGGCACGAACACCACCGTCAGGACCTCCCGGATATCCACCTCGCCCGCCGGGTCCTTCTCCACCAGCATGAGGTCCTGAGTCGAGTAAGGAGCACCTACCGGAATCACCAGCCGCGCGCCTGGCTTTAGCTGCTCGATGAGTGGCATCGGGATGTGGCCCGCGGCGGCCGTGACCACGATGCCATCGTATGGCGCGTGCTCCGGCCAACCCCCGTAGCCGTCCCCGGACCTGCTCTCCACGTTCGTGTACCCCATGCGCCGCAGGCACTCGGACGCGGACGTTGCCAGCTCCGGGACGATCTCAATGCTGTAGACCTTGCGCACCAGCTCGGCCAGGACGGCAGCCTGATAGCCCGAACCCGTGCCCACCTCCAGCATCACGTCATCCGGCTGCGGCTCCAGCAAGTCGGTCATCAGTGCCACGATGTAAGGCTGGGAGATGGTCTGGTCGTGGCCTATGGGCAGAGGACCGTTGTCGTAGGCAAATGCCTCCATGCCCTGGCCCACGAATTCGTGGCGCGGCACCTGCCTCATGGCCTCCATGACCCGCGGGTCGAAGGCATCGCGGGCGATCAGGTGGCGCGTCGCCCGGATCTCCTCCTCGATGTCCCTGAGCATCTTGCTCACACCACGCATGGGGTACCTCAGAAAAGGGCAGCCGGACGGGGACCCTTCGCGAGCGATCCAGCTCCTACGCGTACGAGCGCGTTCATGGCACCGGACGGGTAACCTCTTCGCGCTTCTGCTCCCGGCGCACCAGCTTCACCAGGTCGGCCAGCTCGCCGGCGAGGAACTGGAGCAGATCATCCATGCTGATGATGCCCGTCAAGACGCCCTGCGGATCCACCACCGGCAGGCGCCGCACCCCCATGGCACGCATGCGCATGATGGTCTCCCAAATCCCATCGGATTCCCTGGCGGTGAGCAGCTCAGGTCCCATCACGTCACCCACCACCAGCTCCTCCATGGGTGCATTCTTCGCCAGAACCTCAATGACCAGATCCCGATCCGTGACAATCCCCAATGGCTTTTGATCTCCAGCCTTCTCATCCACTACCACCAGGCTGCCCACATGATGCTCGCGCATGAGTTGGGCGGCCATCACGATGGTCATATGCTTGTCGGCAATAACAACCTCACGGTTGCAGATCTCGGCTACGGACATATCCTCCCCCTGTGCGTCACTTTACGTCATGCGTGGCAGCGGCATGGATGGCCGCACCGCTGCGCACCGGCGCGACGGCAGGTATGTCGGTGCCGGGCCGCCCCCTTTATTTGCTATTGTACTGGCTGTTAGTCCAGGATGACCACGCCAGCGCGGAGCCAACGATGACGGACCCGGAACCGCACGCCCGTTGGGAGCATTACCACCACGGTGCCGACATCGGTGTCCGCGGGCTGGGCAGGACTCTGGAGGAGGCCTTCGCCCAGACCGGACTGGCCCTGACCGCGGTCATCACCCCTCCCCAATCCGTCGTAGCCCGGGCCACGGTGGCTATACGCTGCGAGTCTGAGGACCTGGAGCTGCTGCTGGTGGACTGGCTCAACGCCTTGGTCTACGAGATGGCCACCCGCCGCATGCTCTTCGGCCGCTTCCAGGTCCGCTTGCACGGCCCGGTGCTCGAAGCCACCGCATGGGGCGAGCCGGTGGACGTGGTTCGCCACCAGCCGGCGGTAGAGGTCAAGGGCGCCACCTACACCACCTTGCGCGTCGCCCGGGACACCCACGGGCTGTGGTGCGCCCAGGCGGTGGTGGATGTTTGAAGAGTGAGGAGTGAGGGGTGAGGGGTCAGGAGAGTAGACTGGAAAAAGATTGACCACGAAGACACAAAGGTGAGACATACCCATGGCATTTACGGGTCACTCCTCACTCCTCACACTTCACCCTCTTCGTGCCTTTGTGGTGAAAGTTCTTAGTCTTGGAGGCGAGTCATGGACGTCAAACAGCTTACGCGGGTTGACGAGCACGCCTGGCGTATCGAGCCGCGGGGCGGCATGCACGTCCCGGGGGTCATCTACGCCAGCGAGGCGCTGATCCGGGGGATGGATGAGAAGGTCTTCGAGCAGGTCTGCAACGTCGCCTGCCTGCCGGGGATCCTTCAGGCCTCCTACGCCATGCCCGACGCCCACTGGGGCTACGGCTTTCCCATCGGTGGCGTCGCGGCCTTCGACGCCGAGCGGGGGGGCGTGGTCTCCGCCGGCGGCGTGGGCTTCGACATCTCCTGCGGCGTGCGGAGCCTGCATACGGGACTGACCCGGGAGGACATCGAGGGCCGCAAGGCCGAGCTGGCCGATGTGCTCGCACACCGGATTCCCGCGGGCCTGGGAAGCACCGGGCTGCTGCATCTGAGTGAGCGCCGGATGGAGGCGATGCTCGCCGACGGCGCCCAGTGGGCCGTGGACCGGGGCTACGGCCGCAGCGAGGACCTGGACCGGATCGAGGAGCACGGGCGGATGGCCGGCGCCTTGCCCGGCGAGGTCTCGGAGCACGCTAAGAATCGCCAGCGCGACGAGATGGGAACCCTGGGATCGGGCAATCATTATCTCGAAGTACAGCACGTAGCCGAGATCTTCGCGCCGGATATAGCGCGGACCTATGGGGTCCGCCCAGGCGATATCGTGGTCAGCATCCATTGCGGCTCGCGCGGCCTGGGACATCAGATCGGCACCGAGTTCCTCAAGAAGATGGTGCTGGCGGCGGGGCGGCATGGGCTCACCCTGCCCGACCGCGAGCTGGCCTGTGCTCCCATCGACTCGGAGCTGGGCCGCTCCTACTTGGGAGCCATGCGGGCCGGCATCAATTGCGCCCTGGCCAACCGCCAGATCCTCACCCATCTGGCTCGTCAGGCCTTTGCCGAGATTCTCCCTTATGCCGATCTGCGCCTGCTCTATGACGTCTCGCACAATACCTGCAAGGTGGAAGAGCACGCCGCAGACGGCTCCACCCGGCGGGTGTTCGTTCACCGCAAAGGAGCCACCAGGGCCTTCGGGCCGGGACATAAGGACATTCCAACCGCCCTGCGGCAGGCGGGTCAGCCCGTGCTCGTCGGCGGTACCATGGGGACCGCCTCCTACATCCTGGCCGGTACCGGGGAGAGCGAGCAGCGCTCCTTCAGCTCTGCCTGCCACGGCGCCGGACGCAGCATGAGCCGGCACCAGGCCACCCGCCAGTGGCACGGACGCGACGTGATCCGTGAGCTGGAGGCGAGAGGCGTGCTCATCCGCAGCCCTTCGCTGCGGGGCGTAGCCGAAGAAGCCCCCGGCGCCTACAAGGACGTGACTGCCGTGGTCGATGCCTCGGAGCAAGCGGGTCTCGCCCGCAAGGTGGCCAAGCTGGAGCCGCTGGTGTGCATTAAGGGGTGAGGAGTGAGTGTAGGTCGGCCTCATAGGTTAGTTCTTAAGCAAAGTACGCGGTGTCCATGTGAGGTTTGCAGGAC
>CAYWTP010000043.1:0-17525 GCA_964461215.1 uncultured Ectothiorhodospiraceae bacterium
GGCCGGTGAGCTGTATTTCATGTACGCCACCATCATGATCGCGGTGCCCACCGCAGTGAAGGTCTTCAACTGGACCGCTACCATGTGGAAGGGCTCCATGACCTTCGAAACCCCCATGCTGTGGGCGTTGGCTTTCCTGTTCCTGTTTACCGTCGGCGGCTTCTCCGGCCTGATGCTGGGCGTCGCGCCGGCTGACATGCAGTATCAGGACACCTACTTCGTCGTTGCCCACTTCCACTACGTGCTGGTCACCGGCGCGCTGTTCGCGATTGTTGCCGCAGTGTACTTTTGGCTGCCCAAGTGGACGGGGCACATGTACAACGAGAAGCTCGCCAAGTTCCATTTCTGGTGGGCGGTGATCTCCGTGAACGTGCTGTTCTTCCCCATGCACTTCCTCGGACTTGCCGGCATGCCCCGGCGCATTCCCGATTACTCGGTGCAGTTCGCCGGCTTCAACGAGGTCGCCAGCATCGGCGCCTTCGTATTCGGTGCAAGCTGGATCCTGTTCCTGTACATCATCGTGCAGACCATCCGCGGCGGTGCCAAGGCCACCGACGAGGTCTGGGAAGGTGCCCAGGGCCTGGAATGGACGGTGCCTTCTCCGGCCCCGTACCACACGTTCGCCACAGCCCCGGAAATCAGCTAGAGGAAGCATTGGCGCGCACGCCTTGAAGCGGGGTGTGCGCGCCGCTCGCCAGCCCATGATCCATAACATGATCGACGAGCCACAAACTCCCCGCCAGCGTAAGCGCAACCTCATCGTAGTTGCCGTGCTGGCGCTTATCGCAGTGGGCTTTTACCTTGCGGCCTTCCTCGTACGCCAATGAGCACCAATCCGCAGCACTTGGCCAACCGGCGCACCGCCGCGCGTCTGGGCGTCGTCGTCGTGGCCATGTTCGGCTTCGGCTTCGCCCTGGTCCCACTGTACGACGCCTTTTGCAGCCTCACCGGACTGAACGGAAAGACGGGCAGCCTGGAGCGGGAGCAGGCGCTGACGGCGCGGGTCGACCGGGACCGCTGGGTCACGGTAGAGTTTGTGACCAGTGTGAACAGCGCCCTGCCGTGGGACTTCACCGCGAGGACCCGCAAGGTTCGTGTACACCCCGGTGAGATCACGGAGGCGCATTTCTACGCCCGGAATCACGCCCGACGGAATATCGTGGGCCAGGCGGTACCGAGTGTGGCTCCCGGCGGCGCGGCACGCTATTTCAACAAGACCGAGTGCTTCTGTTTCACCCGCCAGGAGCTCAAGGCGCAAGAGGGCAAGGACATGCCGGTGCGGTTCGTGGTCGATCCGAACCTGCCGCGGACCATCTCCACCATTACGCTTTCATACTCGTTCTTTGAAGCCCCCGGCCCACAGGTTGGATTAGGGCGGGCTCCCGCAGATCTGTTAGTGACAACAACCCTATAAAGAGGAAAGCACATGTCCGAATCACATGGCGGTTATTACTTGCCGGAGCCAAGCCACTGGCCGCTGGTGGGCTCCATCGGCATCTTCAGCCTGCTGGCCGGCTTTGCCATGTATCTCCACGGCCACAGCAGCGCGATCATGCTGCTGGGCGCGGCCATCATCATTACGATGCTGTTCGGGTGGTTCGGCCGGGTCATTCGTGAAAGCCAGGGCGGCAAGTATGACGATCAGGTCGACATGTCTTTCCGCTGGGGCATGGGCTGGTTCATCTTCTCCGAAGTCATGTTCTTCGGCGCGTTTTTCGGTGCCCTGTTCTACGCGCGGATGTTTTCGGTGCCGTGGCTCGGCGGTGCCAGCAACAACGTTGCCACCCATGAGTTGTTGTGGCCCGCCTTCAGCGCCATCTGGCCCACCAACGGCCCCGGTGACGTGGGTGGTGTCTTCGAGAAGATGGACGCGTGGGGTATTCCCGCCCTGAATACCTTGATCCTGCTTTCCTCCGGCGTCACGGTAACCTGGGCCCACTGGGGCCTGAAGAAGGACAATCGCACTCAGCTCATCGCCGGTTTGTTCGCGACCGTCGCACTGGGCTTCCTGTTCGTTGTGCTGCAGGCCTACGAGTACCACCACGCTTATTCCGAGATGCACCTCACTTTGGGCAGTGGCATCTACGGGACGACTTTCTTCATGCTGACGGGCTTCCACGGATTGCACGTAACCATTGGCGCCATCATGCTCACCGTGGTCCTGCTCCGAAGCGTCAAGGGTCACTTCACTCCGAATCACCACTTCGCCTTCGAGGCGGCCGCGTGGTACTGGCACTTCGTTGACGTGGTCTGGCTGGGTCTGTTTATCTTTGTCTACTGGCTCGCCTGAGGGATCGGCTGGCGGCAAGGAGGGCGCTGCGCGCAGGTGCAGCGCCCTTTTTGTTCGCTGCCGCTCACGGGTGCGGAGCCAGGCCGTGCGGAGAGATCAGCCCGCTCAGGACCCCGATAAGGAACAGCACAAACAAGCCAACGGACAGGGCGATGCGCAGCGTCAGGGCCTTGACCGACCGCTGGGACTGCCCCCGGTCCTTGAGCAGATAGAACAGCCCCATCCCGAGACTGGACAAGATCATCAGCAGCATGACGACGGCTAAGGCTTTGGTTAACATGGGATCCACCTCGTGCAGGGCTGAGCGCCGCAGTATAGGGGATCGGGGCACCGGCCGCGAATGCGGCCCCTTCGTCGATGCCCCTGCGGCTGTTCAGTAATACCTTTCCCCTGGAATCTGGCGTGCGTATCGGCGCATTCGAATTTCGCCCGTCCCTGGTGCCGAGTCTCGCCGCGCTGGTACTGCTGCCGGTGCTGTTGTGGCTGGGCGTCTGGCAGCTTGACCGAGCGGAGCAGAAGCGCGAGCTCATTGCCGCCTTCAATCAGCGTGCACATGATGCGCCGATGACGCTGGACGGGACCCAGCTCGACGTCGCCGCCATGAGCTACCGCCGTGTCCGGCTTCAGGGCCGTTACCTGCCGGCACGCCAGCTTCTGGTTGACAACAGGATCTTCCATTCCCGCCCCGGGTACTACGTGCTGACACCCTTTCGGCTCGCAGGCAGCGAGCGGGTCGTGCTGATCAACCGCGGCTGGGTGGCGCTGGGAACCTCGCGTGAGATGTTGCCTAAAGTCGGCGTGGCGCAAGACGCGCGAACCTTGCTGGGTACCGTGTACGATGTGTCTTTGTCCGAAGGCATTGTGCTAGGACGCGAACAGCCCAGCCATGGGCGCTGGCCCCGGGTAATCCAGCAGGTCGACATCGGCGCCCTCCGGTCGGAGCTGAGCCTGCCGTTGCTGCCGTATACCGTGCGCCTGGACCCCGGTCAGCCTGACGGCTACGCCAGAGAGTGGGTCGCGTACCACGGTATACAGCCGGAACGCCACGAGGCCTATGCGTTCCAGTGGTTCGGCATGGCCGTGCTGCTTGCCATAATCTATCTGGTTACCAATACTCGCCGGGTCCGTCCGGCTAGCGCCGAAGAAACATCGGATAACCACCATGACCAATCCCGATAACCAATCAGCCGCAAGACCGGGATCGCCACGGCGGGCCATGCTGCTGCTGCTGGCGGTCTTCCTGCTGCCGGTCGTGGCGGCGTGGGTCCTCTACGCTTACCGGGATCACGTCGGCTTCGTCGGCTCTGCGGCCCACGGTACTCTGATACGGCCCGCAAGACCCTTGCCGGCCGTTGCGCTCACCCAGCCGGACGGCGCACCCCTGACCCTCGATGACCTCAAGGGAAAGTGGACCCTGGTGGTCCTGGCCCCGGCACCCTGCGACCAGCTCTGCCGTACCGATCTACACCAAACCCGCCAGGTGCGTCTGGCTTTGAATGAGGATATCCGGCGTGTGCAGCGCCTGTGGGTGCTGCCCGCACCGGCAGGCGCGGATGCTCTGGCTGACCAGCTGAAGGACCATCAGGATCTGTTGGTGGCCAGCGGAGGGGGCGACGCCATGGAGCGCTTCCTGGCGCCGTTCCGCCTGCCCGGCGAACCTATCAACACGTGGGCGGTGCGCATTTACATCATGGACCCTCAGGGCAACGTGCTCATGTATTATCCACCGGGGGCCGATCCGAAGGGCATACTCAAGGATATGAAGCGGTTGCTCAAGGTCTCTCAGGTGGGCTGAGTTCTGTCTTTGGCCGCCAGCGGACCGCCGGACACGGCCGCAGCTTAACGCTAGGGCCTGAATCGGAGTATAATTGTATGTTTTCTCATCCCCCCGGCCGTGCTGGGGCGGCTGGCAGGCAGGCGAGGTAGTATCGCGTTGAACGGCGAAAGACACATGGCGCACCCCATGCACATGGCCGCCCCCGTGCCCCTGTGGCGGGAATACTACGAGCTGTGTAAGCCCAGGGTGGTGGCGCTTATCGTTTTCACCGCGATGGTCGGAATGTTCCTGGCGTCACCGGGCCTGGTTCCGATGAACGCCCTAGTCTTCGGCACCCTCGGCATCGCGCTGGGTGCCGCCGCGGGTGCCGCCATCAATCAGCTGGTGGAGCGGCGCGTGGACGCGGCAATGGCCCGCACCATGAATCGACCCCTGCCGGCCGGACGTGTGGATACGACCTCGGCCCTGATCTTCGCCCTGCTGCTGGCCCTTATCTCCATGGGAATACTGGTGAGCCTGGTGAACACGGTAACCGCCATTCTCACCTTCGGCTCCATGATCGGCTATGCCATCATCTACACGTTGTTTCTCAAGCGGGCCACGCCGCAGAACATCGTAATCGGCGGAGCCGCTGGCGCTACGCCCCCCGTTTTGGGCTGGGCTGCCGTGACTGGTCACGCAGACGCCGGTGCTCTGCTGCTGTTCCTGATCATCTTCGCGTGGACGCCGCCCCATTTCTGGGCCCTGGCCATACATCGCCACGAGGAATACGCAAAGGTGGACATGCCCATGCTGCCGGTGACCCACGGACTGCGGTTCACACGGCTGCACATCCTTCTCTACACCATAATACTGTTTCTCGTCGCCCTACTGCCCTATCTGACTAAAATGAGCGGGCCGATCTACCTGTCAGGCGCGGTCGGCCTGGGCGGGGTGTTCCTCTACTATGCCCTCGCCCTGTACCGGTACCAGGACAATCACCGGCTGCCCATGCAAACCTTCGGATATTCCATTGTCTACCTCATGGGCTTGTTCAGCTTCCTGCTACTGGATCACTATATTCCCGTGCATCTATAGGCCTGGCCGTCGAACCCGATGCCGGACTGCCCCCGCCCTGAGACCGGCGACAGCGGCTGCTTTCACTGCGGCCTGCCGATTCCTCCCGCAACGCACTATCAGGTCAGGATCCTAGGTGAAGGCAGGGCCATGTGCTGTCGCGGATGCCAGGCCGTCGCTCAGGCGATCGTGGACGGCGGGCTTGAGGACTACTACCGCCACCGCACCGAGCCCGGTCGCACTGCCCGGGAGCTGGTGCCGGAGCAGCTCGACGAGCTGGCTCTCTATGACCGTACTGACCTACAGGAACGCTTCGTGGTGGTGGACGCGCAGAACCTCCGGGAGGCGTCGCTAATCCTGGAGGGCATCACCTGCGCCGCCTGCATCTGGCTCAACGAGCGCCACGTGAACCGCCTGCCGGGTGTCGTAGACTTTCGCATCAACTACGCCACCCAGCGCGCACGGGTGAAGTGGGACGAGGCCCGCATCCACCTCTCCGACATCCTCAAGGCCATCACCGCCATTGGCTACGTGGCCCACCCCTATGACCCCAACCGCCAGCAGGAGGTGGCCGATCGCGAGCGCAAGCTGGCCCTGCGCCGGATCGCAGTGGCCGGCATCGGCGCCATGCAGGTGATGATGTTTGCGGTGGGACTGTACGTGGGCGCCTGGTCCGGCATTGATCCTCACATGAAGCTGTTCCTGCGCTGGGTGAGCTTGGTCGTGGCCACGCCGGTGGTGCTCTACTCGGCCCGACCCTTCTTTCTCTCCGCCTGGCGGGACCTGCGGGGCCGCCGGCTCGGCATGGACGTACCGGTGGCTCTGGCGATAGGCGCCGCCTACCTCGCGAGCGTGTGGGCAACTCTGACCCGGCAAGGCGATGTGTACTTTGACTCCGTCAGCATGTTCACCTTCTTCCTCCTCAGCGGACGTTACCTGGAGATGGGTGCCCGGCAGCGGGCGGCCGCCGCCGGCGAGGCGCTGGTCAGGCTCCTGCCCGCAACGGCCCGCCGCCTGGATGGCGATACCGAGACGGCGGTGCCGGTGACCGACCTCAAGCCCGGAGACCGGGTGCGCATCCGGCCCGGCGAGACCGTGCCCGCAGACGGGCGGGTTCAGGACGGCGTGAGTACGGTGGACGAGTCTGTGCTTACCGGCGAGAGCCTGCCGCTTACCCGCCGGGCGGGCGAAGCCCTCGTGGGCGGTACCTTGAATGTCGAGAGTCCGCTGATCATGGAGGTGCAGAAGGTGGGCGAGGACACCGTCGTCGCCGCCATTGTGCGCCTGCTGGATCGCGCGCAAGCTCAGAAGCCCCGGGTCGCTCAGGTCGCCGACCGGGTTGCCGCGTGGTTTGTCGGAGCCCTGCTGGTTCTGGCCGCCGGCGTTGCCTGGTGGTGGTGGGATCACAGCCCCGCGGACGCCTTTTGGGTGACGCTCTCGGTTCTGGTGGTAACGTGTCCTTGCGCCTTGTCGCTGGCCACTCCTACTGCGGTCACCGCCGCGAGCGGCACCCTGACCCGGCGTGGACTGCTCCCTACGCGGGGCCATGCACTTGAGGCCCTTGCCACGGCGACGCACCTGATCTTTGATAAGACTGGAACCCTGACGCAAGGGAGGTTGTCCTTGGCCAGGGTCATCCTGCTGGGGGAGGTGTCGCGCGAGCAAGCCCTCACGATCTCTGCCGCCCTGGAGGGGGGGTCGGAACACCCCGTTGCTCAGGCCCTGTGTCGTGCCGCGGTGCCGGCCGGCGCCAGCGACGTGCGCGCCTCTCCCGGGCGGGGAGTGGAGGGCGTGGTGGGCAGTCGCCGTTACCGTCTGGGCCGAGCCGACTTCGTGGCAGCGTTGAGCGGTGTCTCCGCGGACGGCGTGTCCTTGCCCTGCCTGCCGGGTGCCACGGCCGTGCTGCTCGGTGACGAGTCGGCTCTGCTTGCCGCCTTCCTGCTTCAGGATGCGATTCGTCCCGACGCCGCCATCGCGGTGGCCCGCCTGCGCGAGCTTGGTCTGCAGGTATGGCTGCTGTCGGGTGACGCCGAGGAGCCGGTCGCCGAAGTCGCCAGAACACTGGGGATCCGCGAGGCGCGCGCGCGCATGACCCCCGAGGCAAAGCTGACGACCGTGCGAGAGCTGCAGGCCGGCGGATCCCTGGTGGCCATGGTCGGGGACGGAGTCAACGATGCCCCCGTACTGGCGGGCGCCCATGTCTCCCTGGCCATGGGCCGGGCGACCGAGCTTGCCCATGCCAGCGCAGACATGGTGCTCATGTCAGAACACCTGCCTCTTCTCGCCGAAGGGATAGAGCTGGCCCGGCGGATGCTCAGAATCATCCACCAGAACCTGGGCTGGGCGCTGCTCTACAACGCCGTCGCTCTCCCGCTGGCCGCTACGGGCCACGTTCAGCCCTGGATGGCCGCTATCGGCATGTCCGCCAGCTCCCTGCTCGTGGTGCTCAATGCTCTGCGTCTCAAGCGCTAGGTGGGCCTTGACCGTCAACCCTCCACCCTTGAACCGTCAGGTCCGTTGTACTCGGGCGTTACGGCACCCAATCCGCCTTCCGGACGGTATGCCCCCTGCGGCTGCGGGCGCTCCACCGCCCCCAGACTTGACTTATATCAGTCGGATGTACGGTGACGCTAGCCATTCGGTTGCTTATCGACTATTAAGAATTGACGGCCTGTGCCAATCGGTTTGCGCTCGGAGAATTGCCTCTTCGGCCGCCGCCAGGTACTGCGGGCCCTCGCGTTTGCACCGGCAACCTGGATGCTCCTCCTCCCAGCCTCTGCCGTTGTAGTGCGCGGGCCCGCGCCGGCACTGGTGGTCGCGCCCGCCCAGGACCACACTTCAGGCCCGAGTGACTGTTATGAAGGCCCTGCTTATCGACCGACTCACCGAGGTAGCACCGAGTTTCCCGCCCTTGAGACTTGCAGAGCTGCCGGTACCGGTACCGGGACCCGGCGACATCCTGGTCCAAGTGGCGGTCTGTGCCGTGTGTCACACCGAGCTGGACGAAATAGAAGGGCGCACCCCGCCACCGCGTCTGCCGGTGGTTCCGGGCCACCAGGCCGTGGGACGGGTGGCGGCCCTGGGACCGGAAACTGGTCGCTTCCGGATCGGCGACCGAGTCGGCGTGGCGTGGATCTTCGCGGCCTGCGGCCACTGCGAGCAGTGCCGTGCCGGGGCGGAGAATCTGTGCACCGAATTCCGTGCTACCGGTCGCGACGCCAACGGCGGCTATGCGGAGTACATGGTTGTTCCCGAGGCCTTCGCGTACGCGATCCCGGCGTCCCTCTCCGACACCCAGGCTGCCCCCCTGCTATGCGCCGGCGCCATCGGCTGGCGCTCCTTGCGTCTCACGGGACTGCAGGACGGACAGACGCTGGGACTCACTGGCTTCGGGGCCTCCGCGCACCTGGTGCTGCGGCTCGCCCGCTACCGCCTTCCCAATTCTCCCGTGTACGTGTTCGCCCGCAACGCCAGGGAGCGGGAGTTTGCGCGCAGCTTGGGTGCCGCCTGGACGGGCGACACGACCGACACCCCACCCACGCCGATGCACAGCATCATCGACACCACCCCCGCGTGGCTGCCGGTACGGGAAGCGCTGACCCATCTGTACCCCGGCGGGCGGCTGGTCGTCAACGCCATCCGCAAGGAGAGCCGTGATCAGGAGGTGCTGTTGGGCCTGGATTATGCCCGCCATCTTTGGATGGAGAAGGAAATCAAGAGCGTCGCCAACGTGACGCGGCAGGACGTGATCGAGCTTCTGGAGCTTGCCGTCGCTATCCCCTTGCATCCGGAAGTCCAGCTTTACGAGCTAGACGAGGCCAACCGGGCACTGCTGGAGCTCAAGACCGGACAGATCCGCGGGGCGAAAGTGCTGAGGATTGGCTCCCAAGACGAGTAGGGTGGCCCGTGGCGCTGCTTTGGTTCGTTGCGGGGGCCGGGGAGGGGGAGCGGATGCCGACGTTGAACGCGACCCTAGGGCATGCAGAATTGCACCGGCCGGCCCGAGCGCGGATACTTCCATGCCCACAGCCCACAGCCCACAGCCCACAGCCCACAGCCCACACCATGGAGATCCTCTACTTCCTCATCCCCGTCAGCTTGGTCATCATCGCTCTGGCGGTGGCCGTATTCTTCTGGGCCGTGAAGTCCGGACAGTACGACGATCTGGAGGGGCCGGCGTACCGCATACTTTTCGATGACGATCAGCCCGTGGAGAATGTCAGGGAGCGTAAGCCTGAAGAGGAGGTGTCTGAAAGCCAGACGCCGGCGGGCAAGGATCAGGGCTAGCCTGTCTTCCCAGGGAGCGTGTGGTACGGAGAACGGACATTCGCCATCGGACAGGACCCGTGAGGGGCCATGTAGCCGACATTGCCGACGTGATTCTCGCGATTGAGGCGGAGCTGCGGCGCCTGAACCTGTGGGAGGATGAGTCGCCGCCCAGATCGGCTCTGCTGAGCCTTCAGCCTTTCTGCTATGACACGCTTCGTTTCAATCAGTGGCTGCAGTGGGTGTTCCTGCCGCGGATGCGGGTGATCCTGGAGGATGATCTGGAGCTGCCCGAGGCCAGCGACATCCACCCCCTGGCCGAGGAGGCGTTTCGGCAGGTGGACCGTGATAGTGCCCGTCTGCTGGCATTGATCAAGCACTTCGATCAAATCATTGCCGAGGCTGCACGCCAGCGCGGCGTCCGGTAGGAGCGGGGGCGTGATAGTCGCCGCGACCACCGGAGGCCCGAAAGGAAAACGGCCCCATCAGGAGGCCGTTTCGTTTTGCGCCGTGGAGTGTATCGCTCAGGCTTGCATTGCCGCGCGCATCTTCTTCATGGCATTTGCCTCAAGCTGGCGGATACGCTCGGCCGAGATGTGATACTGGCTTGCCAGATCCTGCAAGGTGATCTTCTCGTCCGACAACCACCGCTTCTCCAGGATGTCCCGGCTGCGCTCGTCCAGGCTGGACAGGGCGCCGTGCAGCTTGCCGGTGGTGTGCTCTTCCCAGTCATCCGCCTCGGCCCGGGTGGCCGGATCGAAGCGCTTGTCCTCCAGAAAGGCCGCCGGCGCGGCGCGCTCGTGCTCCTCGTCCTGGTCCACATGCCCGTCGAAGCCCATGTCATGGGCGCTGAGGCGTTTCTCCATCTCCAGCACCGTTTCGGGCGGAACACCCAGGTCCCTGGCTACCGCGTCGACTTCTTCCCGACTCAGCCACCCCAGACGCTTCTTGGCGCTGCGCAGATTGAAGAACAGCTTGCGCTGGGCCTTAGTAGTGGCCACCTTGACGATGCGCCAGTTGCGCAGGATGTACTCATGAATCTCGGCTCGGATCCAGTGCACGGCGAAAGACACCAAACGCACACCCACCCCCGGGTCGAAGCGCTTGACCGCCTTCATCAGTCCCACGTTGCCTTCCTGGATGATGTCCGCATGCGGCAGCCCGTAGCCACGGTAGCCCCTGGCCACGTGGACGACGAAACGCAGATGCGACATGACCAGGCGGCGCGCCGCTTCGATGTCGCCCTGGTCCCGATAACGTAGCGCCAGGTCCCGCTCCTCGTCGGCGGTGATCATCGGGAAGCGGTTGACCGCTTGCTCGTAGCTCTCCAGACTGCCGATCGGCAGGCTTACCGACATGGCTGCTAAGGCTTTGCTCATTCAGCTTAACCCCCTGATTGACTTGGCTCTGATCCTAGCACTCGCGCCGTTTGAGTGCCAGGCGCATGAAAAGTTCCTAATATTGGTGGCTGACGGCACGGGTGCCAGAGAGGGGGAGAGCCCCACTCAGGAGGGCTCGATGTCCCCCAGATGCTGGCCCACGGCAAGCCAGGAGCCCAGCAGCCCCAGCACAGTGCCGCATGCCACCAGAATCGCGCTGGCCGTGGGATCCAGGCCGTGCAGCAGAAAGTCGCTATAGTAGAGATCCGCGAGGTGCCGGGCCGGTCCGCGAAGCAGCTCGAAAGCCAGGCTCACCAGCAGCCACGCGATCACGCTTCCGATGATGCCGTACCACAGCCCGGTGTACAGGAAGGGTCGGCGAATAAAGGCATTGGTGGCGCCGAAGAGCTTGGCAATCTCGATCTCGTCGCGCCGGTTCTGGATCCCCAGCCGGATAGTGTTGCCTACGATGAGCAGGACCGCCACCGACAGCAGCCCTGCCAGCACCAGTACGCCGCGTTGCACGATCTGCATTATGGCATAGAAGCGTTTCACCCATTGCAGGTCGAACTGGGCGAAGTCAACATCCGACCGTTTGCTCAGGCGATCCACCAGGGCTTGGACTGCCGCGGGCTGGGCAAAGGCGGGCCGCGGCTGCACCACGATCACCCCGGGCAGCGGGTTGCTCTCCAGGGCTTTCAGTGCCTGCGGAAATCCCGACATTCGCTCGTACTCCTGCAGCGCCTCGGTCTTGGAGATGTAGCGTACCGACTCCACCTCTGGCATGTGCCCCAATTCACCAGCGGCCTTGGTCCCGGCGGCGTCGTCCACGTCCTGCTTCAGGAACACCGAGATCTGGGCCGTGCCGTCCCAACCCCGGCTGACCGCCTGGGCATTGTCGACCAGCACGTACAGCCCGGCCGGTAGAGCCAGCGCGATGCCGATGACCGAGGTCGTCAGCAACGTGTTGGCCGGTCCGCGCGAGAGCTGTCCAAGGGTGTAGAAGAACACCTGCAGGTGGCGGACCAGCCAGCTCACCAGGCGTCGGCGCCACCCGGGGCCGGTCTGGGCGGCATTGCGCCGGATCCTGCGCTCCTTCAAAGGGCCGCTCCTGTCGCAGTGTCACCGACAAGCTGCCCTTCCTTCAGCGACAGGATGCGGTGTTGCATGCCCCGGATCAGGTCAAGGTCATGGGAGGCGATGAGCACCGTGACGCCCACTTGATGGAAGCGCTCGAACAAATGCATGATCTCCCGGGACAGGTCCGGGTCCAGGTTGCCCGTGGGCTCGTCGGCGAGGAGCACCGCGGGCCGGTTGACCACCGCACGCGCAATGCCGACCCGCTGCTGCTCGCCACCGGACAGGGTGATGGGAAAGAGCTTCTCCTTGCCGAGCAGCCCCACGTTGTCCAGCGCCGCGCGCACCCGCCGCGCGATCTCCTGATGTCCGTGGCCCGCGATCACCAGAGGCAGCGCGACGTTGTCGAAGATGGTGCGGTCGAACAGCAGCTTGTGGTTCTGAAAGATAACGCCGATCCCGCGCCTGTAATAGGGTATGCGCCGCCGCCTGAGCCGGGAGAGGTTCTGCCCGCCAACGATGATCTGTCCCTGCGTCGCGCCCTCGATGAGGGCGATGAGTCGCAGCAGGGTGCTTTTCCCGGCCCCGGAATGTCCCGTTAGAAAGCACATCTCCCCGGGGACCAGATGCAGGTTCACGTGGCTCAGGCCCTGATGGCCGTTGGGGTAGCGTTTGCTGACGTCGTTGAACCGGATCATCGGTCAGGGCGGTGGGTGGGTGCGATACAGAGCTGCGCGAAGTGCCCTATCGGGCGAGTAGGGCGTCCACATACTCCTCGGCATCGAAGGGGCGCAGATCATCGATCCCTTCCCCCACGCCGATAAAGCGGATGGGCAGGCCAAGCTGCTTGGCCATGGCGAACACGATGCCTCCCTTGGCGGTACCGTCGAGCTTGGTCAACACCAGCCCCGACACGTCCACCGCGTCTCGGAACTGGCGGGCCTGGGACAGGGCATTCTGACCCGTGCCGGCGTCCAGCACCAGAAGCACTTCGTGCGGCGCGCCCGCGTCCACCTTGCCCATCACCCGCCGCACCTTCTTCAGCTCCTCCATGAGGTTGCCTTGGGTGTGCAGGCGTCCAGCAGTATCGGCGATGAGCACATCGGCGCCACGGGCCTGGGCCGCCACCATGGCGTCGTAGATTACCGAGGCCGAGTCGGCCCGGCCGTGCTGGGCCACCACCGGAACGCTGTTGCGCGAGCCCCAGACCTCAAGCTGCTCCACCGCTGCGGCCCGGAAGGTATCCCCGGCCGCCAGCATCACCTTGCGTCCTTCCCCCTGGAAGCGCTTGGCCAGCTTGCCGATGGAGGTGGTCTTGCCGGTCCCGTTGACCCCGACCATGAGAATCACGAAAGGGCTGCTTCGTTCCCCCGGAATGTGCAGGGGCGCGCTCACCGGTGACAGGATCGACAGCATGTCTTCGCGCAGGGCGTGGTACACGGCTTCTGCGTCGCCCAGCTCGTTGCGGGCGACCTGGCGCGTTAGCTTGGC
Source organism: uncultured Ectothiorhodospiraceae bacterium (assembly GCA_964461215.1). Lineage (GTDB taxonomy): Bacteria > Pseudomonadota > Gammaproteobacteria > JAABTG01 > JAABTG01 > CAYWTP01. The sequence goes on from CAYWTP010000043.1 coordinate 13,337, forward strand.
GATGATCTCAGTGGTCGCCTCCACGCCCACGTCGGCGGACAGCAGCAGCGTCTCCAGCTCCTCAAGCAGCTCATCGTCGATTGCCCGCTGGCCTAAGAACAGGTTGGCCAGCTTCTCCGTGAGTCCGGCGCGAGTGCGGCTCAACCCCTCCTTGAGGCGGCCGAACAGGCCTTTCTTGGCCGGCTCGTCGGGCGACTTGTCGCGCCTGGAAAGGAACATAGGCGGGTGCGTGCGGTCTTTGTCTGGGAACGCGCGTATCCTACCACCTTTATTTTTCCGGGAGTGAGATGATGTCCACGCGAACACCCGTTTTCGCGCTGCTGCTGCTGGGCCTGTTACCCACGCCGCTGCCGGCCGCTACGCCGGCAGTGCACCAGTACACGCTGGGCAACGGCCTGAAGCTCATCGTCAAGGAGGACCACCGGGCGCCGGTGGTGGTCTCCCAGGTATGGTACAAGGTGGGCTCCAGCTATGAGTACGGCGGCATCACCGGGATCTCCCACATGCTCGAGCACATGATGTTCAAGGGCACCAAGGAGCATGGTCCAGGGGAGTTCTCCCGCATCATCGCCGCCCAGGGCGGAGAGGAGAACGCCTTTACCGGCCGCGATTACACCGCCTACTTTCAACAGCTAGCCAAGGACCGCCTGGAGGTGAGCTTCAAGCTCGAGTCCGACCGCATGGCGAACCTGCTGCTGCGTGACCAGGACTTTCAAAAGGAGCGCCAGGTGGTGGCCGAGGAGCGGCGCATGCGCACCGAGGACAAGCCGGAGGCTCAGGTGAGTGAGGATTTCATGGCGGCTGCCTTCCAGACCAGCGCCTACCACCACCCCGTCATCGGCTGGATGGCGGACATTCAGGAATACCAGCTCTCGGACCTCAAGAGCTGGTACCACCACTGGTACAACCCTGCCAACGCGACGCTGGTGGTGGTCGGCGACGTGCAGCCGGAGCGGGTAAAGCTCCTGGCCGACAAGTATTTCGGACCCTTGAAGCCCGTGACGGTGGCGGGTCCCAAGCCCCGGCCCGAGGTGGCGCAGGAGGGGCTGCGCCGGATCGTGGTCAAGGTGCCGGCGAAGCTGCCGTATGTGGTTCTGGGATACAAGGTCCCCACCGTGAAGACGGCCCGCACCGAGTGGGAGCCGTACGCCCTGGCAGTGCTGGCGGCGGCCCTGGATGGCGACGACAGCGCCCGGCTGTCCCGTTACCTGGTGCGCGGGGACGAGGTCGCCGCTCAGGCCGGGGCAGACTATGGCCCATACGATCGCCTGACCAGCTTGTTCACCCTGGATGGTACCCCGGCCAAGGGCCGCACGCTGGACGCGGTGGAGGCAGCGCTGCGCGCACAGGTCCGGCGCCTGCGCGAGGAACCCTTGAGCGCCGAAGAGCTGAACAAGATAAAGACCCAGGTAGTGGCCAGCGACGTCTACCAGCGGGACTCGGTGTTCTACCAGGCCATGCGCATCGGTGTGCTGGAGACCGTCGGCGTGGGCTGGCGCGCCGGTGAGGAGTACGTAAGCCGCATCCGCGCAGTGAGCCCGGCCCAGGTTCAGGCGGTTGCCCGCAAGTACCTGGTGGACGACGGCCTGACCGTCGCCGTCCTGGATCCCCAGCCCCTAGGAAACCGTACGCCGCAGCCGTCGGCGGGAGTGCCCCATGACATTCGCTAAGCTAGCCGCCCTGTGCCTGCTGGTGCTGGCGGCCCCGGTCGCGGCCGCTCCCAACATCCAGTCCTGGCAGACCCCGAACGGGGCCAGGGTTCTGTTCGTGGAGGCCCATGAGCTGCCAATCGTCGACGTGACCGTGGTGTTTGACGCCGCGGGTTCGCGCGACGGCGACAAGCCCGGGCTCGCCCAATTTACCAACGGCCTGCTGGCCGAGGGTGCGGAAGGCCTGTCGGCCGACCGCATCGCCGAGGAGTTCGCCCGGCTCGGAGCGCAGTTCGGCAACGAATCGCTGCGTGACATGGCCACCGTGGAGCTACGCAGCCTGAGCGATGCCGACAAGCTGCAGCCAGCCGCGAAGCTCGTAGCTGGCATCCTTCAGCGACCTGACTTTCCGCCCGACGCGGTGGAGCGGGTGCGCAACCAGATGCTGGTGAGCCTGCGCCAGGCGGAGCAGTCTCCGGGCAAGCTGGCCGAGCGGGCTTTCTTTAAGGGCCTCTACGGAAGTCATCCCTACGGCTCTCCGCCCGACGGCACCACGAAGAGTGTGAGCGCGCTGACACGGGACGACGCGGCGGCCTTCCACTCCCGCTACTATGTCGGCCGCAACGCCGTGGTCGCGATCGTCGGTGATCTGGACCCGGCCGGCGCGCAGCGCCTCGCCCTGACGCTGGTGGGAGGACTGCCGGAAGGCGCCGCTCCCCCGCCCATCCCGGCGCCCCGGGGGCTGGAGCAGGCGGCGGCCGAGCATATCTCGTATCCATCTACCCAGACCCACCTCCTCATCGGCGAGCGGGGCATGACCCGTCTCGACCCCGACTACTTTCCGCTCTACGTGGGCAATCACATCCTGGGCGGCAGCGGGCTGGTGTCCTTGCTGGCCGAAGAGGTGCGCGAGAAGCGCGGTCTGTCCTACTCGGTATACAGCTATTTCTTGCCCATGCGGGTGGCTGGTCCGTTCATCGTGGGCCTGCAGACCCGCAATGATCAAGCCGGAGAGGCGCTGAAGGTCGCCCGCCGGACCCTGAAGCGCTTCGTTGCCGAAGGCCCTACCGAGAAGGAGCTGACTGCCGCCAAGCAGAACATCACCGGAGGCTTCCCGCTGCGCATCGCCAGCAACAAGAAGATCGTGGGCTACCTGGCCGCCATGGGCTACTACGGGCTGCCGCTGGACTATCTGGACCAGTTCACCGCGAAGGTGGAGGCCGTGACCCGCGAGGACGTGAGGGACGCCTTCCGCCGACGAGTGGATCCGGAGCGAATGCTCACTGTCATGGTAGGCCCGGCATCCGCTAGCCAAGCCCGGGCGGCACAGGCCGGCGCGGCCCACTGACGGCCGCGCACCATGCGGCGCCATCGCGCGGCCCCCGGACGCAGTGCGTCGGGTCGGGTCCGCATCATCGGCGGGTCCTGGCGCGGTCGCAAGCTACCGGTACCTGATCTGCCGGGCCTACGCCCCACCTCGGATCGCGTCCGCGAGACGTTGTTCAACTGGTTGGCCCCCGTGATCGACGGGGCCAAATGTCTGGACCTCTTTGCCGGCACCGGCGCCCTGGGCCTGGAGGCCGCCTCCCGGGGCGCCGCCCGGGTGGTCATGGTCGAGAACTCCCCGGCCGCCGTCGCGCTCCTGCGGGAGAACGTGACCCGCCTGGGTGCGCGGACGGTAGACCTGGTCTCGGCCGACGCCCTGGCCTGGCTTGCCACGCCTGGCGAGGCGTTCGACATCGTGTTCCTGGACCCTCCCTTCGGCCTGGGCCTGGCGGCTCGAGCCTGCGTGCTGCTGAGTGCAGGCGGTTGGCTCGCTGCCGGCGCCCGGGTATATCTGGAGACCGAGGTGGCCATCGCCCAGGCCCCTGTCCCGGCTGGATGGGAGGTCCTGCGCAGGGCTCGTGCCGGCCAGGTCCGCTATTACCTGGCCGCGTCCCCGGGTTAAAGTGGGTGCCAGCTGCGGTCCGCGACAGGAGACAACAACAATGGCGCTCACGGTGATCTATCCCGGCACCTTCGATCCGATTACCAACGGTCATCGCGACCTGGTGGAACGTGCCGCGCGCATGTTCGAGACGGTCGTGGTGGCGGTGGCGGCCAATGCCCATAAGACCCCCTTCCTGCCATTGGATGTGCGTCTGGAGCTGGTCCACAAGGCACTGCCGCCCATGGACAACGTGGAGATCTGCCGGCTGGACGGACTGCTGGTCGACTTCGCCCGCGTCCGGGGTGCTCAGGCGATTATGCGGGGGCTAAGGGCGGTGTCCGACTTCGAGTACGAGTTCCAGCTTGCCGGCATGAATCGCCGCCTGGCTCCCAAGCTGGAGACCCTGTTCCTTACCCCGGCCGAGACCTACAGCTACATCTCCTCCAGCCTGGTGCGCGAGATTGCCGCGCTGGGTGGTGACGTAAGCGAGTTTGCGGACGAGGCCGTCGTGGCTGCGTTGCGGGAGAGGCTGAGATAGAATACCCGATGCAAACCGTCAGATAAGGTTCAACCGTCATGGCTTTGATGATCACCGACGAATGCATCAACT
>CAYWTP010000044.1:0-17517 GCA_964461215.1 uncultured Ectothiorhodospiraceae bacterium
CGTCAAACACCACCGGGCAGCCGGTGTCGCGCATCACCGCCAGGGCGCGCATGTCCGAAACCAGGTAGTTGTAGCCGAAAGACACGCCGCGCTCGCACACCATGATCTGCTCGTTGCCCGCGGCCCTGGCTTTGTCCACCACGTTGGCCATGTCCCAGGGCGCCAGGAACTGGCCCTTCTTGATGTTCACCGGCTTGCCCTGACGGGCCACGTTCTGGATGAAGTTGGTCTGCCGGCACAGGAACGCCGGGGTCTGAAGCACGTCCACGACGCCGGCCACCTCCGCCAGAGGGGTATCCTCATGCACGTCGGTGAGCACTGGCACGCCGACTTGCGACCGGACCGCTTCCAGGATGCGCAGACCCGACTCCATGCCTGGTCCGCGGAAGCTGCCGGCCGAGGAGCGGTTGGCCTTGTCGAAGGAGGACTTGTAGATGAAAGGGACCCCCAGCCGCGCGGTGATCGCTTTCAGCGCGCTGGCAGTTTCCAGGGCCAAGGCCTCGGACTCGATCACACACGGACCGGCGATGAGAAACAGGGGCCGATCCGGGCCGACGTCGAAGCCGCAGAGGTTCATGCCGTACGCTTTTCCGCACGAGACCGCGCGGCGCGGACGAACCCGGCGAACAGCGGATGACCATCGCGCGGCGTGGAGGTGAATTCCGGATGGAACTGGCAGCCGATGAACCAGGGATGATCGGCCAGCTCCACCACCTCCACCAAGTTGCCATCGGTGGACCGGCCGGCGATCACCAAGCCTGCATCCTGCAAGGTATTGAGGTAAGTGTTGTTGAACTCGTAGCGATGGCGGTGACGCTCGGAGATCACCGCCTTGCCGTAGATCTCGCGGGTGCGCGTACCCGGGGCAAGCCGGCATTTCTGCGCACCCAGGCGCATGGTTCCTCCCAGCTCGGAGTCCTCGCTACGCGTCTCCACGGTGCCGTCGGCGCCGGTCCATTCCGTGATCAGCGCGATCACCGGGTGCGGCGAGTGGCGGTCGAACTCGGTGCTGTGGGCACCCTCGAGCCCGGCGGCGTTGCGCGCAAACTCGATCACGGCCACCTGCATGCCCAGACAGATCCCCAGATAGGGCACCCGGTTGGTACGGGCATAGCCGGCCGCCCGGATCTTACCCTCGATGCCGCGGCTGCCGAAGCCACCGGGGATGAGAACGGCGTCCGCCGTCTCCAGGCATCCGGTGCCCGCCTTCTCGATGTCCTCGGAGTCGATGTAGTGGATGTTCACCCGGGTACGGGTGCGGATGCCCGCGTGGATCAAGGCCTCGCTCAAGGACTTGTACGACTCGGTGAGATCCACATACTTGCCGACCATGGCCACGTTGACCTCGGCCTCGGGATTCTCGCGCCCCCGCACCACCTTGTCCCATTCCGAGAGGTTCGCCGGGGGCACGTCCAGGCGCAGCTTGCCGACCACGATGTCGTCCAGACCCTGCTCGTGGAAGGCCCGCGGGATCTTGTAGATGCTGTCCACATCCATTGCCGAGATCACCGCCTTCTCTTCCACGTTGGTGAACAGCGCGATCTTGCGCCGCTCGTTCTCGGGCAGTGCGCGATCGGCACGGCACAACAGCACGTCGGGCTGTATGCCGATGGAGCGCAGCTCCTTCACCGAGTGCTGGGTGGGCTTGGTCTTGATCTCGCCGGCCGATGGAATATAGGGGACCAGGGTGAGATGGATGAACAGCACCCGCTCGCGACCCAGCTCCACCCCCATCTGTCGGATGGCCTCGAGAAAGGGCAGCGACTCGATGTCGCCTACGGTGCCGCCAATCTCGACCAGCACCACGTCCTTGGCGTCAGCCACCTTCTGCACGCAACGCTTGATCTCGTCGGTGATATGCGGGATCACCTGCACCGTGCCGCCCAGGTAGTCGCCGCGGCGCTCCCTGCGAATCACGTTCTCGTAGATCTGGCCGGTGGTGTAGTTGTTGTCGCGCCCCATGGTGGTGCGCACGAAGCGTTCATAATGCCCCAGATCCAGATCGGTCTCGGCGCCGTCATCGGTGACGAACACCTCGCCGTGCTGGAAAGGACTCATGGTCCCCGGGTCCACGTTGATGTATGGATCCAGCTTCATCAGCGTGACCTTGAGACCGCGAGCTTCCAGGAGTGCGGCAAGGGAGGCGGCGGCGATGCCCTTCCCCAATGAGGAAACGACGCCGCCGGTAACAAAAATGAACCGAGTCATGAGACTTCCTGGGCGAAACGGAATCGGAGCGGTGAACCGATGTCCTTACCGGCTACCGGCACCTGGCTCCGCGGGATTCCGGTGCTGGGCCAGGCATTGTAAGTGGCGCAAGATTCGGCCACGGGACGGGGTTACAAATTACCAGAGTCCACCGGCATACACAACGCGACTTCCGTTCCCCGCCAACGGCCTCTCCAGCGCCTCCATGCCCTTCCAGCCGATGCGCAGGTGACTCAGCGGGCTCGGCCAGGGCTAGGGTCTTCACCCAGGGCCAAGCGCCCCTGAAGCAGCATGTCGTCGTAACAGGCCTCCAGCGAGGGGTTGGCGCCACGGCAGCCGGCCACCACCTGCTCCGTCCAATCCAGATACTCGATGCGTCGCGTCAGCGGCCAGTCTGCCGGCGGGGAATGGGTCACGTCCCGCACGTTGCAGATCTTGTCCGCGATCTTGACCAACTTCGCCCTGGTTGAGGCCCGGGGTGCATGCTCGATCTGCAGGCGCTTGCGCTCCTCCTTGGGCAAGGACTTGTCGTCCGTCACCTCCTCCACTACCGCCCGCACCTTGGCGCCGAAAGCCGCTTCGATCTCGTCCGCCGTGGTCTCGGTATCCTCAATGGTGTCGTGCAGGATCGCCGATGCCAGGGTCACCGTGTCGGTCACGCCCCCCTCCACGGCGAGCACATGAGCGACCTCGATTGGATGATTGATGTAAGGGGAGGCGTTACGGTCCTTGCGCCGCTGATCCCGGTGCTTATGCGCCGAGAACCGCAGCGCCTGCAATAGATAAGCGGTGTCATGCATGGCAAGTGCTCCAGCGATTCGCTACCGGCTGCCGGCCACGTGTATCAAGTATAGAGCCAAGGGAAAGCGGATGATTCTGAGCGCCAAGTTGATGGAGGTTGGCCCCGCTCGCCGCGGCCACCCCACGCGCCTGCGCGCCCTCTTCGCCCATTCCGCGGGTTCCGTAGCCAATTCTCCGGCTCCCTTCGCCGGCAACCCGGCGCCACACATCCGCTCCGCCGCTCCGCCTCACCACTTGACACCGGACCATCAAGGCCGTCCCGCTGGCGTCGGGCTAAAGATCTGCACCTCACTCCTCACCTCCATCCGCAGGCCGCAGGCCTGAAACGACGTGCGCCACCCACATATCGGTGAGCTGCTCCTGAAGGCGGTTCTGCGCCTGGCGCGCGGCCAGGTTGTCCAGGTCGACCCAGAACAGGGGCTGGTCCTGCATGGCGCAGGAGAACACCGCCCGGGTGCGCTGCCCGCTCTCCGGATCCACCTGCCACTGCAGACACTGGGCACAGACCCCCTGGAGCATGCACTGCATGGGGCTGCCCACGGTGCCGGTCACGTGAATCTCCGGCTTGAAGTAGACGCTCAGCTCCTCGCGCAGCGCCCGCTGCAGGGCCTTGAGAAGGCCGGTGGAGCCCATGACCAGGATCTCGTCCACCTCGTCCAATCCGATGCCGGACGGTCCCTCCGGCGGCTCCATGCGACCCTCGCCGTAGTCCCGCAGCAGGGCCACCACGTCGGTGCCGGTAACGGACAGATCCTGCGGCCGCCGGGCCGGAATGCGGTTCTTGTCCGCCGTCACCCAGACCATGCGATCCGTGCCGGCCTCTAGCTGCTCCTGGCAATAGACCTCCGTGGCACTGCGGAACGTGGCCAGGAACAGGACGCGGTTGCCGGCGGCGCGCAGGGCCGGCCCCAGCCCCAGCATCACCGCGGCACCCCAGCTTCCGGCGATGATCAGCACGGTACGCCCGGTGCCAAGTTTGGCGGGCGCGCCTGCCGGTCCCATCAGTACCAGCGGATCACCGGGCCTGAGCCGCGAGACCAGGCGCGCGTTGGCACCATAGCGCAGCACAAACAAACGCACCGCATCACCTTCGGTTCCGGCGCCACTTACCGTCTGCAAGGGGATCTGCAGCCGCGTACCGTTGGCCACCTCGGCACTGCTCTCGAAGGTCTGCAAGCGGTAGAACTGGCCGGCCCGGAAGTTGCGCGCAGCCAGGGGGGCGCGCATCAGCAGCTCGACCGCGGCCGGGTGGCCGGTACGCACCTCGGCGACCCGGGCGGTGAGCAGATCGCTGATCTGCTCCCTGAACACCGGGTAATCGCCGGCATCCGGCTGCGACGTTGAGACGCTGGCCAGCGCGTCCATGACGTGCGGATAGATCTTTTGCGCCGAGGCAATGGCCTTCACCACGCTGCCGTGAAACGCCGGGTGGGTGTCGCCGATGAAGGTCACGGTGCGCCCGTCCCTGCGATAAGAGGTGAAGGGGCCGAACTCCGATTCCTTGCAGTGGGTCACCGGCTGCACCGGCTGCAGGTCCTGGCCGTGGCAGACGTGGGGCAGGAAATGATCCCCTTCGAGCGTGAAGGCGCCAGGATGCTCGCGTTCATAGATGGTATTGGGCACCGCGCCGGCGGCCACGAAGATGCCGCGGGCCGGCAGGGTCAGCTCCTCGGTGGTGGTCAGCCAGCGTCCTTCGTGGCGGCGGCGGCGCCGGCACGCCAGGGCCCGTACGTGGCCGTAGCGGTCCAGCTCAGCGCGCAGCGGCTCCATGCCCTGGGCATAGTAGATGCCCTCCTCCAGGGCCTTGACCACTTCCTCGTGGTTGCGCAGATACGCGGGGGATTCGTTCAGACCACGCCGGTAGAGGATGGTCACCCCACCCCAGCGGCGTACCAGGGGCACGAAGTCGGGGCTCTCGCCCGCGGCCCGCGCGCGCGCGCGCTCGGCGCGGATGGCACGGCCGTGCGCGAGGAATTCGCCCAGGATCCCGCGGTTCTCCTCGTCCAGCCTGGCAAAGACCTCCTCTTCGCCCAGCGCGGCCGCCAAGGCCTCGTGGCGGGTGAGGATCTTCTCCACCTGCACAATGTAGTAGGCCTGCACCTCGGTGGCGGTGTCGATGGCGGTCAGCCCCCCGCCGATGACCACCGCCGGCAGGCGCACCTGGAGGCTCGCCAGGCTGTCGGCCTTGGCCGCGCCCGTGAGCTGCAGGGCCATGAGAAAGTCGCTGGCCTGGCGCATGCCGCGGGCCAGGCTGTTGCCCATGGGAATGACCCGCGGCAGACCCGTGCCACAGGCGAGGCAGAGGTGGTCGAACCCAAGGGCCCACGCATCGTCCACCGTAACCGTTCCGCCCAGGCGCACCCCGCCGAAGACCTGGAATGTGGGGCGGCGGGCCAGGGTGAGGTAGATGAGCTTGAGGAAGTTCTTGTCCCAGCGCACCGTGATGCCGTACTCGGCCACCCCGCCGAAGCCGTAGTTGATGCGCGCGTCCAGGGGCTCGACGAGGTCGGCGTAGTCGCGCACGGGGCGGTTCAGCAGGGACTCGGGCAAGGGCTCGATCTTCAGCCCGTCGATGCCCACCACGGCACATCCCTCCATGGTCAGGTGATGGGCCATGGTGAAGCCGGCCGGTCCCATGCCGGCAATCAGCACCTTGTGCCCGCTGTAAGGCTTGGGCAGATACTGGTGGTGGCGCAGTGGGTTCCAGCGGGTGAGCAGATCGTAGATCTCCACGCCCCAGGGCAGCTCCAGCACGTCCGTGAGGACCCTGGTCTCTATCTGGGGGATGTTCACCGGCTCCTGCTTCTGGTAGACGCAGGCCTTCATGCAATCATTGCAGATGCGATGCCCGGTGGCCGGAACCATCGGATTGTCGGCCATGGCCACGGCCAGCGCCGCGATGGGGTATCCGTCGCGCTTGAGGCGGTGCATCTCCGAGATCTTCTCGCCCAGCGGACAGCCCGTGAGCACCGATTCCAGCGCGTTGACCTTGAACCCCAGAGCGGGCTCACCCTTCTTCTCGGGAAAGCCCCGGGAGCAGAAATCACCCTCGTGATCGTGGCAGTAGATGCAGTAGTGCACCTCCCCCTGGACCTCCCGTGCCGACATGCGCCGATCCGTCAACGCGAACCCGTCACGGCGGCGCCACTTGGCGGATACGCCCTCCAGACGCCAGGTCTCACCGGTGTCGGCCTCCCGCAGCTCCACCAGATTGCCGGGGTCCACCCGCTGCGGGGTGCGGAAGCTGACCCATCCCGCCACGGCCGCGCGGGCTTCGGGCTCGGTCAACACCAGGGCACACCAACGGGTAAGACGCTCCAGATCCTGACTGTCGCCTTCGGCCAGCAGCATCGTACCCAGCCGCGCCACTGCCAGCTCCCGGTCCTGCCCCGCCAAGCCCCGCGCGACCAGCATCCCGTCGAGCCACGCGTCCAGCGCCGCAAACGGCTCCGGCTGGGGGCCGCGGTAACGCCGCCCCCTGCGCTGTACGAGCTGCTCCCGGAAGCCCATGACCGGATCATGCGACAAGGTGTCGCTGCGCCGGGCGGCCACCTCGGCTTCGACCCCGAACAGAGCGGCGACGAAGGTCTCCACCCTGGGCGCCAGCGCCAGCAGGAAATCACTGTGCTCCAGGGCGGGCGGCTCTGCCTGCGCGCGGCGGAAACCCGTCAGCCGCGCACCCAGGGAAGGATCGGCCCCTTGCAGGCGTTCCAGAAACACCCCGTCCAGGCGCTCCAGGCCCTCGGCAGAGAACAGGTCGGGGAACGAGAATCCTTCCAGCTTGACGGGATCAGTGGGCATTATTGGGGGCGCTCGCGGGTAACCTGGGCGATTGTGCCAGAGTCTGCGCCCGGAATGTGCGCTTCGGTCGTGGGGTTATTTCGCAGGGAACGCCGCGGACGGCGTCCCCTGAATAGTGACCCGAGGAGGTGAAGAGCCCGGTCTTCCGGCGCTGTCAACAACACAGCCCGAAACCCGAGGCAGACGCAAAGGTAGTCGGGGGGGCCGCCGTGGCGGACGGCGGCGTGGGCACCCTTCGTATCAGTGCTCCCGCCGCAGGCGGAACAGCGCATTCGCCCCGGAATCGCTGGTGAAGTACAAGGCGCCGTCCGGTCCCACGGCGACGCCCACCGGGCGGGCCCAGCGCTCGCCGTTCGCGAGCTGGAAGCCGGTGACCAGGTCGTCGACCCGCCGCGCCTGCCCGTTGCCGAAGCGCACCGCCACCAGCTTGGGCGGCCGGCGGCTGGCGGGGCTGCCCAGGAAGCTGCCGAAGGGACGCGTGGCCCAGGAGCCGTGCAGGGCGACCACGGCGTCCCCCTCAAGTCGCGGGTCGAGCGCACCCGATCTGACGAAGACCACGCCCATGGGGGCATTGCGGGCCGGGAAGGTGGCCACGGGGGGCACCACGTCTTCCTGGGGCCTGGGGGGCCGGCCGCTCACGCAGTCGTCTCTGCGTATGCGTCTCCCGTCGTACTGGAACCAGGGCATGCCGTGGAAGGAGCCGGGCTCCAGGCGGCTGAAGTACTCCGGCGGCTGATCGAAGCCCTGATGGTCGGGGCCGTTGTTGCTGGCGTACAGCACGTGGGTCAGCGGATGCCAGTCGAAGCCGACCGGATTGCGCAGGCCGGACGCGAACGGCTTCCAGACCGCGCCGTGCGTCTCGTCCAGCACCAGCACGCCCCCTCGCCGGTCCCGGAATGGATAGCTCTGATCCAGATACTCATTGCTGCAGTTGCCGCTGATGCCCAGGCTCAGGTAGACGCGCCCGTCCGGACCCACCGCGACGGTGCGGCTGCTGTGACCGCCGCTGTCGGAGACCGCCGCCAGCAGGCTGAAGGCACCGGGCTCGACGCTGCTCTGGCCCGCAGCATACGGAGCGTGGTAGAGGCCGTCGCTGCGCGCGACCAGGATCTCTCCTTTCCGGAATGCCACGCTGTGCGGGTAGCCTGGCAGCTCGACCAACACCTCGGGCCGGTCATAGGGGGCCGTGAGCCGGTACACGCGGCCCGAGCGCGAGCCGATGAACAGATCGCCGCCGGGCCCAAAAGCAGGCAGGCGGGGGGCGTCCAGATCCTCGGTCAGGACCTCCAGGACATAGCCCTCCGGCACACGGGCCGTTCGTTCCTTGCCAGCGACCACAAGCCGCTGGTCTGCATACCCCAAAGCCTGCGTGCCGGCCTTTGCTATCGGCGCAACCGCCAGGCTTGCGCACAGGAGCCCGCTGATCACGACGGCGCCCGGATCGAGCCTCATGGTTCGCTCCTCATGGATGGACCTGGACTGCACCCTGGATTGACCGGCGCACAGATTTACCAGGTGGAGTACGGATGAGCGATAAGGTTGGCGTTATAGTAGCGAGGGTCGTCCGACACCTCGCGGCCGACCCACTCCGGCAGGTCCACAGACTGGCCTTCGGATTCCAGCTCCACCTCCGCGATGCTCAGCCCTGCGTTCTCGCCCTCGAACTCGTCGACTTCCCAGACCAGAGCGCCGATCTGGATCTTGTATCGGGTCTTCTCTATGAGCGGCCGCTGGCACAGCGTGTCCAGCATCGCGTCGGCATCGGCCACCGGGATCTCATACTCGTACTCGCTACGGGTCAGGCCACGGCTCGCCCCCTTGATGGTGAGATAGCCCTTGTCGTTCACCGTACGCACCCGGACCGTGCGCTCCCTTACGGTGGACAGGTAGCCCTGGCGATAGCGTACGCCTTCGGCCAAGCCCCGCCAGGCATCGCCCTCGACCAGAAACTTGCGCTCAATCTCGGTACCCATACGCCTGCACCTCGCACCTCGGAAGGCCCGATAGCGGCTCTGCGGCGACAGTCCGCGCCGATTCTCCTCCGCCCGCCCGGGGGCTCTGGACGAAGGCCCGGAACTCGCAACGTGCCGGCGTGTCTCACCTGTCCCTCGGAGCCTCTAGCGCAACACCATTGTTTCATTATCATCGCGGCAAGGCCACTGCGCCATGCTTGGGAGTATCCCTGAAAGCTGCCCGTTTACAACGGGTTGAAATCAGGCACACTGCGCCGGCAGGATCGGCGCCCACGCGCCGGGGAATCCACAAACAGGAGCGTCAGCATGAAGAAATATCAGTGCGTAGTGTGCGGATTCATCTACGACGAGGCCGCCGGCCTGCCGGACGAGGGCATCGCCCCCGGCACCCGCTGGGAGGACATTTCCGAGACCTGGGCCTGCCCGGACTGCGGGATAGCGAAGGCCGACTTCGAGATGATTGAGGTCGCCGCCTGATCCGCGCCCCGGCCCTGCGGCATGCGAGTGTACGGCGGAGCATCGAAGGATGAGGAAGCATAGCGTGAGAGGACCCGGCCTTGCTCTGGTCGCCACGGCGATCTGGGCCAGCCCGGCGGCAGCCCAGGACCCACTGATCGGCTGCTTCGGCGGCTGCGCGTCTCCGGCGCCGCAACCGCTGTTCTACGACGCCGTTCCCAAACCGCCCCTGCTGCCGGTATGCGCACCGGTGCAGGAAACCCACGGGCGCCGGGTCAAGTGCGGCTTCATCAATCGCGCCGGCAGGCTGGCCATCGACCTGCACTACGACGACGTGCGCGGGTTCTCCCGCGGGCTGGCCGCGGTGAAGCTTGACGATCGACACGAAGGGACCATTGCAGCCGACGGAAAGGTCACCATGGACACGCGTTTCCGGATCGACTGGTCCAAGGACCTAGCCAAGGGAGATCTCGTCGCCTGGATCGGCCCGGGCTGGGGCTTGATCGACGAGCAGGGACGGATCCTGTTGAAGCCTTCGCCAGAGGTGCGCAGCCTCACCCCTGCCACGTCGCACGGTGGAGCCGTCGAGCTGCAAAACGAAGGGGGGAACGACAAGCGCTGGATGCGGTATGAGTTGGACACATCGAAGGGGAACGAGGCCGGACTTCGTCTGGAGCAGCTGCGCCTGGAGCTTGGCCCGAGCTTCACCCGGCGCGACGGCAAGCAGGTCGAGGCGCGGGACTACCGCGATGCCGGGTCCGGAACCGATCGGCTGCTCATTGCCGAGAACGGGCTTGTCTGGGCCGATTCCCGCCCCTACGACCTGCAAGGCAACCGGGTCATGCGCGACACCCGCTTCGAGCATGCGCGCATCGTGGGCGCCAGGCCGGGATTCTCCGACGGGCTCGTGGGCATCGAGCTCGAAGGACATACCTGCGCGCGCTGGAAGGCCGCCGAGGAACGGCGCACCGAGCTGGAAGCGCAGGACCAGGCCAAGCAGGACCGGCTCGACGCTCTGAACGCCCGGCGTGCAGCGCAAGAGGCGAAGAAGCGCGAGGAGCGGGAGAAGGCGCAGCAGGCCAGGCTTGCCAAGATGACGCCCGAGCAGCGTGAGAAATGGCAGGCCAGACAACGGCAGGCGGAGCGGGCGCGGCAGGAGCGCGGGAAGGCAAGAGCGGAAAAGCTGAAAGAGAAGCAGCAAAGGGCCGACGAGGCTTTGCGCAGACAAGCTGCCAGCAATAAGCGCCGGGCAGAAACCTCGATCTATCACGAAAGCGATGAGTGGCGCTCGTGCCTGGAGACCGGCTACGTCAGCTACAAATGGGGCTTCATGGACCGAGGGGGCCAGATCGCCGTGTGGCCGAAGTACGAGCAGGTCGGCGACTTCGCACCCGGTGTGGGTCTTGCCATCGTGGGCGTCCGCAGTGGCCCGTCGATTCAGTCGCCACGGGTGTGGGGATTCATCGACAAATCCGGCAAGACCATCATCAAGCCCCAGTTCGGCGCCGCCAAGTCGTTCTCACTCGCCAGTGGCCAAGCGCTGGCACCGGTCAAGGTCGGCGAGGCCTGGGGCTTCATCGACACCGAGGGGCGGTATGCGATTCCGCCCCGATTCCAGGACGCCGAACCGTTCCAGGCCAACGGCCTGGCACGAGTTCAGGTGGCGGGGAAGTGGGGTGCCATCGACACCAAGGGCCATCTCGTGATCCCGGCCACGCACGCGGGGATCGCCCCCTTTTCCCAGGCTCTGGCGGCTTTCACCGACGATGGCAAAGCCATCGGCTACCTCGATGAAGCGGGACATGTGGCCATCCCGCCCGCGCCGGATATCCACTCGGCCGGTCCCTTCGGTCCCGATGGCATCGCGGGGATCAACGCCCGCCACAAGGGAACGTCAGACCGAAACCGCTATGCCCGGGACTACATCTACACTCAGTACATCGACCGGGAGGGCAAACGGCTCTTCAGCCCACCGTGATTCGCCCCGGCAGGGGTGCAGCGGCGCTCGTCGGTACGCTCTTGCGCCGGCGTCCGCCCACCCCCAACAGGGCCAGAGCACCGGGGAGCAAGACAAGACCCGCGGGCAGCGGAACTGTGGGCGGGGGCCCAGCCACACTGGCGTCCGCCAGGGTCAGGCCGGTCAGTGCAAAATCCACGTACAAGCTGAACTGATAGGCGTCGTATCCGAGAAGGGACGGCGCATAAGAAAAGCTGCTGCTGTAGTAGCCGGTTGCATCGAGGGCGACGGGGTCATTCAGGGCGTCCTCGCCGTTGAGCTTCGGCATCACTTCAATAGAGGCACCCGCGCCGCCGGTGTTCGCCAGAAGCTCAAAGCTGAACGCCATCAGATCAAACACCGCCCCATCGACCCGCTTGATGCCGACCTGCGCCGGTCCCACAGGCCCCACGGTGACCGCCTGCGCCTCCACGCCATCCGGCCAGGGAACCCGCACCTGGCGGCCGATCGGCGTCGTCAGACCAATGCCGCCGGTGAACAGGTTGTCCCTGGTGTACGTGAAGAGATAGCCCTCGCTGCTTATGGTCTCGGAAGTCGTATCCGTGGACACCGGCGACGCGACCTGGGCGGCGTTGAAGAACGTGGTGGTTAGCGCAGCGGCGCCAGCCGAGACCAGCAGCATACATACGCCCATCACGCCCGCGACCACCCGCCAACGTGTATTCATTGAACGTTTCCTCAACGAAGCAAGGTATGGACCGCTGCCGCGCACGGCAGGGCTTTGTCCGCCGTGTCATGCCCGCAAGGCACGAACGCCGGCCAAGCGGTGCATTTTACGTCAGATGAAGCGTCCCACTGCGTGATACAGATCATGCCCACCGCACCGGTGGCCGGGGAACCGATCCGGCACGTATTATTTGCCCTGGTCCCGACTGGCCCGGCCGCCCGGCAGCAGTCCGATGGCCGCCACTGCGGACAAGAACAGCGCCAAGCGGAGTCGCTCCAATGCAGCAGGGCGAGATCGGTCTCCGGCCGGGGCAGCCCGCTGTCATCGAACGTGAAGGACACGGTCGCCGGACCCGCGAAGGTACCGGTTAAGTCCCTGGGACCCCGCCGCGTACACGATCGGCGGTGTGTGACGGACTACACAAATTTGTCACGTCTTCTCGCTGCGCCGCCGGTGACTTGCTATCCAAGACCTTGTGAGCACACGGTGACAGAGGACGAGACATGACGGCAGCCAGCCACCTCGACGAAGGGATGCGGCTCATTCAGGTGGGCCGGATCGAAGATGCCATCACGCTGCTGAGCGCGGATGCAGCGAACGATGGGAGTGGCCGGCGCCCGGCACTGTTGGGCCTCGCGCACTTCCAGCTTCAGCGCTACGGCGAAGCCGCAGAGCACTACCGTCTGGCGCTGGAGCAACAGCCCGATAACCACGACTGGCGGCTGATGTACGAGGCGGCAGCGGCCAACACGCTGGCCGTCGTGAGTGAACACGTCCCGGCGCTCGATTTCTTTGAACGCGACGAGCTTCTCAGACCCGCGGGCCAGCTCAGTCAGGTCTTCCCGGCCCCACCACCGCTTCTCAAGCCGCTTCTCCTGCGCCGCGTTCTCATTCTCTGCGGTCGGGTCCTTGGCCTGATCGTCGGCGGCGCGACGCTGGCAACCACCGAGCTGTGGGGACGTCTGGCCGGCTACCGGGAAGAAGTCTGGACCAATTGGTATCGACGGCCTCTGTTCCTTGCCGTCCTGACGCTGGCCTACATGCGCGATCGGTTGAACCGGGAAAATCTGCGGCACACCTATCCGGAGGGCTCGCTCACCGGCTTTCAGCCCCCGGGCCAGATCGTGCCCGCGGGCGTGCGGCGCTTTCGTACCGCCGACGGCAGCTGGAACAACCTTGGCGACCCAATGGAAGGGGCGGCGGGAACCCGTTTCGGACGCAACGTCAGCACGGCGGCCATACGGCCGGAGAGTGGTGCGGCTCTCATGACCCCCAACCCGCGCAGGGTGAGCCTCGAGCTGCTTACGCGAGGGGATCAAATGCAGGAGATACCGTTTCTCAACCTGTTGGCCGCGGCCTGGATCCAGTTCCAGATCCACGACTGGGTGAGTCATGGCGAGAATCTCGCCCCGCCGCATGCCCACATGATTCCCCTGCCCGAAAGTGATCCGGCGCGCCGGCGGTACGGCCAGACCAAGCTGTTCGTGGGCACGACCCAGCCCGATCCCACCTACACGGGAAATGCCGAGTCTGTACCGATAACCTACATCAACGAGGTGACCCACTGGTGGGACGCGTCCCAGATTTACGGCAGCGACCCCAAGACCCTCGCACGGCTGCGCACCGGCGTTGACGGCAAGCTGCACCTGACCAAACAACACCTGCTCCCCGCCGGCAGGAACCACGTGGAAGACACGGGCTTCGTGCGCAACTGGTGGGTCGGGCTCGCCATGTTCCACACCCTTTTCACCCGTGAGCACAATGCCATCTGCGACCGCCTGAAAACGAAGTATCCGGCATGGGGCGACGATCTGCTGTTCAACGTCGCACGGCTCATCAATGCGGCCGTCATCGCGAAGATCCATACCGTCGAGTGGACCCCTGCGATACTGCCCAACGCCTCGGCAAACACCGCCCTGCACGCCAATTGGTACGGACTGGCAACCAACTTCCTGCGCCGAGACAAGCAGCGCAGAACCCGGTCGGACCTCAAGATCCGCCACCCCGAGATTGGCGGTGTCGTCGGCAATCCCATCGACAAGCACGGCGTGCCGTACAGCCTGACCGAGGAATTCGTGGAGGTCTACCGCCTTCACTCACTGCTTCCGGAAACGCTTCACCTGAAACGCCATGACACGCACGAGACGATCGAGCAGGTCTCGGTTGCTGCAACGCGGCAGGCGGGATCACTCAAGCTAAGCAAACGGATCGGTATGACAGATCTCTTCTATTCCTTCGGTAACCAGCACCCGGGCCAACTCGTGCTGAACAACTATCCACGATTCATGCAGGAGCTGAGCGTGCCCGGAAACCCTCTCTTCGATCTGGGTACCGTGGACATTCTCCGCGCCCGCGAGCGCGGCGTACCGCGCTACAACGAATTCCGCCGGCAGCTCGGACTGAACCCGATCCGGCGGTTCGAGGATCTGACCGACGATGCGGGACAGATTGCCAAGCTGAAGCGCGTGTACGGTGCGGCGCCGCTGGACGTGGAGAAGCTGGACCTCCTCATCGGCACGCTGGCCGAGGGTCACCGTCCGCGCGGCTTCGGCTTCGGCGAAACGCTGTTCCAGATCTTCGTACTGAATGCCACCCGCCGGCTGCAGGCCGACCGTTTCTACACCGACTGCTACGACGAGGAGCATTACACGCCGGAAGGCCTCGCCTGGGTCGATGACGCCGATCTGAAGACGGTGCTGCTCCGCCACTACCCGAAGCTGGCGGGCACCGGCCTTGCGAATGTAAAGAATGCGTTCGAGCCATGGGACACGGGTGAGTTCTTGGATCTCGACCGCCATCCGTTGCGCCGCCTCGACCGGGATTTGCGGCCCGATCCCGGCCGCGGCGATGCTTATCGTTCCGGTTCCGGGCCGGCTGCTGCCCGCTCCTCAGGGCCGTAATCGCCTGCCCGCTGACCGGGTCCATCTGCACCTTTCCAAGAAAGGTTGCGGCATGCGATGATTCGGGGATGGGAGATGGCATTCCTCCTGACAACCGCCGGAACTCGTCCGGCTGATGATGCCTACCAACCATGTCCGGAAGGGCGTGAGGTAGGCGGCATTCCAGACCCGCACCCCTCGCCCTCCGGCCCTGCCACGAGGAGGGGTAATGAATCTTCACCGTAATGCCTTTTCCCGCCGGACGTCGGTTCCAATCCGCCGCTGGGGGCACTGCCTGGCGACCATCCCTATCGGATCTTCCGCAACCTGCCCCAGGGTCCGCCGTCCGCCGGCATGCGTGCTGGATCGCTGACGGGCTTGGCCGCGCAGGGCTCAAACCGTCACCGGGACGCACCGGCAAGCATGTCCGGCGAAGAGACCGAGCAGCCCGCCCCGCTCACCGTCATCCGCGAATGCCTGGCCGATGCCGAGGGGCTTGCGGTCGTTCCACCCGGTGAGCTGCTGGCCCTGAAACGCCGGGCCGACTCGAGCGTCTTTAACCTGGTGGTGGTCGGTGAGTTCAAGCGTGGCAAGAGTACCCTCCTCAATGCTCTGATCGAGGCGGAGGTCCTGCCGGTGGGCATCGTGCCGCTCACGGCCATCGTCACCGTGGTCGAGTACGGCGAGGCTCCCGCGTTGCGGATCAAATTCCAGGACGGCGGCGAACGGCAGGCCTCGCTGGAAGCCTTGTGGGATTTCGTGACGGAGAAAGGCAACCCCGCCAACCACAAGGGGGTGCGTGAGGCACGCATCGCTTGGCCTTCCCCGTGGCTGAAGAGCGGCGTACGCCTCATCGACACCCCGGGCATCGGCTCGGTTTACCGGCACAACACCGACGTCACCTGGCGTTTCCTTCCTACGGCCGACGCCGTGCTGTTTCTGCTCGCCGTCGACCAGCCCGTGGGGCAGGTGGAGTATGAGCTCCTCGGGGAAGTGCGCAAATACGCCGGGCGGATCTTCTTTCTGCTCAACAAGGCGGATTTGCTCTGCGCGGAGGATCTGGCCGAATCGGAGGCGTTTGCCGGCCAGGTCCTGGCCGAGGCCATGGGCGGACCGGTCGCCTTGTTCCCGGTCTCCGCCCGCCTGGCCCTGCGCGGCCGCCAAAGCGGTCAGCAGGAGCTGCTGGCGCAGAGCCGTTTCCACGCCTTCGCCGTGGCCCTGGAGCGATTCCTCATGGACGGCAAGGGCAATGCACTGGCGACCTCACTCGCCAAAGGGCTGCTGAGGCTCGTTGCCCAGGCCCGGTTCAACGCGGAGCTGACGCTGTCCTCGCTACGCACGCCGCTGGAAGAGCTGCGCGGCAAGGTGGCGACCTTCCAGCGAAAGCGGGCCGAGATGGCACAGGCGAAACGCGACTTCGCCATACTACTGGAGGCCGAGGTCAAACGCCTGGCGGACCAGGAGGTCACGGCGGACGTTGAGGCGTTCAGGACCCTGCTCACCGACGAGATCCCGGCTAAGGTGCAGGCCCGATTCGAAGCCGTCCGTCATCTGACTTCCCGCGAGCTGCATCAAGCTCTGGAGCGCTTCATGGTGGACGAGGTGCGCGCAGCCTGGGACGGCTTTCGACGAGGCGAGGACGAGAAGCTGGAAGCTGCATTTCAGGCCCTGTGCAAACGCTTCGGCGGCAAGATTGACGCGACGGTGGATGAGCTCTACCGTTTCTCGTCGGAGCTGTTCTCCGTACCCTTCGAAGGCGTTGCCGCCGAATCGGAATGGAGTGGGGAGTCCCGTTTCTATTACAAGTTCTGGGACACACCCGGAAGCCTCAAGATTATGACCACCTCGCTGCTTCACGCCCTGCCCAAGTTTCTGGGCGATACACTGATTCTCAAGGCCTCGATGCGATATGGCACGGATTTGGCCGACACGCAGGCGGGACGCGTGCGCTACGATTTCGCGCGCCGGCTCGACAAGAGCATGCGCGAGTTCAAGCGCGCCATGCAGGAACGCATCGACACCGCTCTGGCCGCCATCGAAGCCGCCGTGGACAAGGGTATGGATGCCGGCGCCCAGAACGCGAGGCAGGCGGACCACAAGGCCCGCGAGCTGGCCGCCACTATCGCCAGCCTGAACAACCTTGCCGAGAAGCTGGATCCGCTGGCGCTGAGGATGTGAGCCGGCGATCCGGCCTCCGGGCCGTCTGAACCATTTCATCAACCAAGGAGCAGAGCATGCACACGAAGATCCAGCAACTCCATGCCCGCGAGATCCTCGACTCGCGCGGCAATCCGACGGTGGAAGTCGAGGTTACCCTGGATGGCGGCGCATTCGGGCGCGCCGCCGTGCCCTCCGGCGCCTCCACGGGCGTGCACGAGGCCGTGGAGTTGCGCGACGGCGACCAGGCCCGCTACGGGGGAAAAGGCGTGAGCAAGGCCGTGGGCCATGTCAACGGCGAGATCGCGGCGGTGCTAACCGGCGCGGACGCCCTGGATCAGGGCGCGGTGGACCACGTCATGCTCTCGCTGGACGGTACACCAAATAAGCAGAGGCTGGGCGCCAACGCCATCCTCGGGGTCAGTCTGGCGGTTGCACGCGCCGGAGCCGCCGCTTGCGGTCTGCCCCTGTTCCGCTACCTGGGCGGAGCCACGGCCTGCCGCCTGCCGGTACCCATGTTCAACATCCTCAACGGCGGTGTACATGCCAACTGGCAGG
>CAYWTP010000045.1:0-9869 GCA_964461215.1 uncultured Ectothiorhodospiraceae bacterium
CAGCGGCCTTACCTCCGCAGTCCGAAGATGGCAACATAATTTCCGTCAGCCTCCTTAGCCCCTATGTGAAAGTGAAAGGCCCGCCATGGGGCGGGCCTTCCGAACCAGAGAGCTGCCGACGCTAGCCCATCCGACGTCAATCAGTAGAGATACAGCACGTTGCAATCCTGGGAGTCACCCGCGATGTCGTAGTCATTGCCCGTGGCGGTCTTGCAGTCGGGTGAGTTGTTATAGTCGCCGATGCCGGAAAAGGTCACGCCACTCGCAGTAACCAGGCGCACCACACCGGTCAGGGGGCGCGCGTCGTCCAGCTTGGTGTCCAGCTCGCGGGCAATGTTGACCGGGATCTGCCGCCCCATGACCAGGTTCAGACGGGTCGAGGCCGCAGGCGCGGGGGCCGGCTCCGTTTGGTAGTCGGCGGTCCGGAACAGGATCATCGAGCCGTTGAACGGATTGACGGGAGAGCCGGCCTCGCGATAAGTCGCCTCGTCGGTAGGAACAGCGTTGCTGCTGTCCACGCCGTTGTAGCTGCCCTGGATGAAGCCGGCTTTCCACAGATGCTCCCACAGGGCCGCCGCCTCCTGCCACTCGTCACCACCGGAGCCGCTGAACGAATCCAATCTGCCGTTGCCGTTGCCGCCGGAGTTGATCGTGGTGCCGATAGCGGTCGCCGCGGCCGTCTTGATCATGTCCCCCGGTACCGCCCGATAACGGTCCACGAAGCCGTAATAGGCGGCCTGCACGCCCGAGTTGGTATCGGCGATGTTCCGCACCCGGGCGCTGTTGATCAGCTCCTGGCCCTTGAGGATGCCGCCCAGCAGCAGTCCAATGATGACGAGAACGATGGCGATCTCCACCAGCGTGAAGCCGTGTTGCCTGCGTGTCATGGCGAGTTCTCCGTTGGGTATCGCAGCCTGCTCATGAAGTATCGTTGCAATTCGCGCGCCACCGGGGAGAAACCTCCGAGGCTGTAAGCGAAAGAGTACCTCGCGCAGAGACTTCTGCGGTCTTGTAGCCCGCGCCCGGCCCCTACCAGCCCTCAGCAACCATCCGTCGGGCTGAAGCCCGACCCACGCGGCACACTTCACGTCTTCAACGCTTTCCATGGGTTCCGTGGCCAATCTCTCGGCGGGTACACGACCACATGGACGCAGGAGGTAAAGCGCTGCCGGGAGCAGGCGCCGAGCCCACCCTACACCTCACTCCTCACTCCTCACTCCTCACTTCTCACCTCTTCATCATCCTTTGTGGTGAATTCTCCGCCCCCACACCCGACGATCCCAGATTTATTCGACACGAATCTACGTGTACTCTTCCTCCGTGCAGCCTCCGGCACATTGTTCGGGCAAGGAGCCACAGATCCCGTGTCAAACCCCGTTTCAATCGCCATCAGCCATGCCTGAGCGTCCGCGCCAACCCGCCTTCGTTCGTCACTCGGGGCGCATTACCTTGTGCCTGCTGGTGTTTCTGGTGTTTCTATGCAACGCGGTCGGCTTGTTCGACGTGCGCCTGGGCACCACCGGCGATATCGCTTTTCGAAGCACCATGTTCGCCCACTTCATCAATGAAGGCAGGGTTCCTGCCGTGGTATACACGGCCCAGTTCGCAGTGCTCGTGGCCGAAGGACTGGCGCTGTCCCTGCTGCTGCCGCTGCTCGACCCCATCAAGGCATCGGGGCTGGCCTTCGCCGCCATGGTGCCTGTGGTGTATCTGGGCCTGACGCCGGCCAAACCTTCTATCCTGCTGCCGATGGAGTATTCCCTGGTCGCCATCCTGGTCCTGTTCGGCACTAACGTGCTTGCCGATTATTTCGTAGAAACGCGGAAGAAACAGCAACTTATAGCCGTCTTCGGCCGGTATGTGCCGGCTCAGATCGTGCAGAGGATCAGCGATGAGCCGAAAGACTTCACCATGGCCGGCGAGTCCCGGGAGATGACGGTGCTGTTCTGTGACATCAAGAGCTTCACCTCCATCGCCGAGCGCCTGGATCCCCGGCAGCTCGTGCAGATGCTCAATACCCTGTTCGATCCCCTGACGAGAGTCATGCACAAGCATCTGGGCACGATCGACAAGTACATGGGAGATGCCGTGATGGCCTTCTGGGGGGCACCGGCCCACGACCCCCGGCATGCCGAGCACGCCGTACGGGCGGCCATCGAGATGCAGCAGGTACTGTGTGGGCTGCGGCGGGTATTCGCCAGAAATGGCTGGCCGGAAATCAGCATGGGCATCGGCATCAGCACCGGGGTGATGAGCGTGGGCAACATGGGCTCGCGCTATCGGGTAGCCTATACGGTGGTAGGCGACGCCGTGAATCTGGCGGCGCGGCTTGAGAGCCTCACCCGCGATCTGGACGCGGAGATCATCGTCAACGAGGCTACCATGAACGCGGTGCCTCAGGTGCTGTTCCGCGAGCTTGGAACGGTCAAGGTCAAAGGAAAGCAGATCGTGACGAGAGCCTACGAGCCCATATGCCTGGCCGCCGATGCGACTCCAGAGATCGTGGCCCGGCTGCAGGAGCATGCCCGGGCGCTGGAAGCCTACTACCAGCGCCGCTGGGACCGGGCCGTCACCTTGTTCGGCAAGCTGTGGGAAAAGGATCCGGAAGACCGGATCTACGACATTTACCTCAAGAACATCGCCAAGTTCACCGAAGGGCCGCGTCCCGCCGACTGGACGGGAGAGCTTGATCCGGCGCCGTGAAGCCGGGCCGGGAAGTGCTGAGAATCGTGATGGAGTTGTCAGAAAGCTAACGCTGTGACGAGTTTTCGACAGATCTGGCTGCCATCTCCTTCAGCCTCTGCAGCAGGAACCTCCGCTCATGGGGGTCCTGGATCTGCCCGTCGTGGAGGAGGCCGCCCACGAGAATGCGCGCGCTTTGCACCTCCCCCATGCCCTCCAGGACCTCGATGGTGAGATCTCTGGCCCAGAAGGGCACCCCGGGGCCCCTGGCCCTGTCGGTGATCGCCCGGGCATACTTCAGTGCCAGCGCCGGGTCCTTCAACTCGTGTCTGGCCATGATTGCGGCATGGGCCAGCCAGCGCCAGCGCCGGGTCGGGTCCTCCGGAAACTTGCGATACACAAACTCCAGCATCTGGCGCTGCTTCGCCGGCACCGCCACGTCTGCGTAAATGCGGGCTGCGGCGAGAAGCGGATACTGGCCACGGGGGTCCAGCGTGAGAATACGGTCCAGCCATGCCTCGACTCTGGCGTAGTCCAGATCGCGGAACGGGATGCTGATGCCGGGCTGATTGTCGAAGGCCTGCAGCCACAGCATGAGCAGCTTTGCCAGCGCCGTTGGGTCGCCCAGGCTCAGCGCCTCCAGCACCCGCGCGGGAGGCGGCGGCGGAAGGTCTTCGGCCCGCGCCTGGGGTGGCTCGCGCAGGGCGTGCCAGGCGCCCTGCGCGACCAGCGCCAGCAGGAGCAGGGCCAGCGCCCCGCGCGGCACCGCATTGACCGCCCTCTCTCGGCTCAATTCCTTGGCCTCCAGCCCTCGTCTTCGCCAGCAAGCTGGCTACGGCGGAATACCCCGATGTAGGAGCGGAGGTTAGCCCGCGAAAAGCTCAGCCGCCACCCGCCGAGTGTTCGCGGCCTTACGGCCCCTCCTACGAGGCTGCGCGATGCAAGCGGGGTCCTACGCCCGATTCCTCCGAGGTAGGAGCGGGAGCTAGCCCGCGAAGGCCTCAGCCAAGGCTGATCTTTGTTCGCGGCCTTGCGGCCGCTCCTACGAGCTATCCGTACGCCGTCAGCGGTGCACACGGCTGCCACTACAGGTTCTTGCGATAGAGGTCGAACAGGGCCGCGCCGGCCAGGAGCGGCAGGTACACCGCCGTCTGCAGAAGGACCGGCCCCAGCGAATGCCAGGTGCCCGTGTGATAGACCAGCCAGTCGCTGGAGGTGAAGCGATACAGATCGGGCAGCAGGTAGGCAATAGCGTCGATGATTGCATTGACGGTACGCTGATACACGCTGTTGGGATCCACCAGCGAGCCGTGCTCCATGAGCTGTATGGCGCCGATGCTGCGTGCCAGGAGGTAGAAGGCCGATACCACGCTCAGAGCCACTATCACCTGGTTGAAGGTAAACAGGCACAGCAGGCTCAGGGCGGCCATGATCAGCAGCTCCGCGGCCAGCGATATGGTCCAGATGAGCACCTGCCCCGGTTGTACATAGACCAGCAGCACGACCCCGAAAGCTAGAGCCACCACCAGGGCAAACAAGGAGAATCCCGCCAGCTTGCCCAGGTAGTAGGCGGCCCGGGGCAGCGGCAGGGACAGGAGCAGCTCCAGCACCTTGTCATTGGACTCACGCACCAGGCTGGTGATGACGAACAGCGTGACCACGAACACGGCCGCCAGCCGCAGGAAAGCCCCCAGCAGGGCGCTCTGGATCTGAGCCGTCTCGGTCACTGCCAGTGCCCCCGCAAACTGGGCCAGCCCCAGCGCCCCCAGCACAATGGCCAGCACCAGCCACAACAGCCGGTTGCGCAGCGCCTCGAGCACGGTAAACGAGGCGATACTCAGAACTTGCCGGGCCATGTCTCCCTCACCTGGACAGCCATCAGGCCAACGACATAGAGTCAACCACAAAGGCGAATAGACGTGAAGAGTGAAGAGTGAGGAGTGAGGTGTGAGGGACGGGCAGGGCGTGCCCGGGAGGAGCCGAGAGATTGGCGACGGAACCCACGGATGGTGTCGAGGACCTGAGGATGAGGAGCCAAGAGAGGCCGGGCCGGGCCGTGCCCGCCTCACTTCTCGCCACCCCCACCACCTGCGGCTCTGCCCTCCAGTCGGCCTAGAGGCCGACCTACCCCTCGCCTCACTCCTCACGCCTCACGCCTCACTTCTTCATGCCCCTTTGTGTCCTTTGTGCCTTTGTGGTGAACTCTCTAGCTCTTTGACTGGTCGCTTTCCCCGGACGGCTCCGATGGGTCCAATGCGCAGGCTCTTGACGTTGCCCAGCGAGCACTGGCTGCTGGCGTTGATGGTGCTGGTGCTGCACGCGTCCCTGTGGGGACAGTTCGGCAGCCCCTTGTCGCGCTCCCTGATGCTGGCCCACCTGGGCCTGGTCCTTATCTGGCAGCCCCTGTGGCGCCGGGACCAGCGCCTGGACCGGCGTAGCGCCTTCATCTTCACCATGTTCACCGCGGCCTTCGTCACGTGGCTGAGCTGGTGGCTGGTGTTCGTATGGCTGCTGCTGCTCATCGGCCTCATCGGAGGCCGGGTCTTCATCGATCGGCGCGAGCGCTTCGCCTACCTCATCACCCTGGTGGCACTCATCTGCGAGCTGCTCTTCGGCTGCGTTACCCGCTTGTTCACGATACCCATGACGCGGGAATGGTTCGCACTCTTCGATTACGGGCTGCTGGTGCCGCCAGTCATTCTGATCCTGATCCCGGTGCGCTCGCGCAGCGACGATGAACGTTCCGTGGACTTCCTGCACGGCCTGACCATGTCCTTGCTGACCAGCATCCTGGCCCTGGGCAGCCTGCTCGTCATGTACTCCACGAACGAGCCCTATCCGGTGGCCATGTTCCATACCATGCTCAGCATTGCGGCGTTCCTGTTCGCCATAAGCTGGCTGCTGACGCCTCACCCGGGGTTCAGCGGCCTGGGGCAGCTCTGGGCGCGCTACGTGCTGAACATCGGCAGCCCCTTCGAGCAGTGGCTCACGGGTCTCGCCGAGGTAGCGCGGGAACACCATACCCCCAGAGCCTTCGTCGAGGCAGCCATGGCACAGTTCGTCGACCTGCCGTGGGTCGCGGGCGTGCAGTGGAAGGCCGTCTCGGACCAGGGTAGCGCGGGCTCGGAGGCGCCCCATGCGGCAGAGTTCCAGGGCGAGAATCTCACCGTGAAGATATTCACCCGCCGCGCCCCCGGCACCACCCTGATGCTGCACGGCAAGCTGCTGATCCAGGTGATCGGATACTTCTATGCCGCCAAGCGTGCCCAGCAGGAGCTGGCCGGCCGGGCCCACCTCCAGGCCATCTACGAGACCGGCGCCCGGGTGACCCACGACATCAAGAACCTGCTGCAGTCTTTGTACACCATGAGCGTAGCCGTGGAGCAGAGTGATACACGCAGCGCGGCCGAGCTGCAGAAGCTGCTCCAGCGCCAGCTACCACATCTGACGCAGCGCCTGCAGCTCGCCCTGGACAAGCTGCAATCACCCGGCGAGAGCGCCATTGCAGAGGCCCGGCTGCGTCTGTGGTGGGATGCCCTAGCGGCCCGTCACGCTGCCGACGATATTCGGTTCGAGGCGCGGATCGAGGACGACGTCATGGTGCCCGCGGAATTCTTCGACAGCGTGGCCGAGAACCTGCTGGAGAACGCGCGCTTCAAGCGCCAGTCCGAGCCCGGCATCACCATTCGGGTGGAGCTTTACAGCCTCGCACCACAGACCCGGCTGAGCGTATGCGACGGTGGCAGCGCGGTGGACGAGTACACCGCCTCCACACTGTTCAAGGAGCCCGTCAGCTCACGTAACGGACTGGGCATCGGCCTCTACCAGGCGGCGAGGCAGTCGGAGCAGCTCGGATACACCCTCAACCTGGCCACCAACGAGCCGGGACGGGTCTGCTTCGTGCTGGAGCGTAGGTAGAGACCTCACTTGCTCTATCCAAGAGATGCGCCTTGGCATTGGCCAGCCAGGCGCCTGCGGGCTTCACGGCTTGATCCAGCTCAACGACGCAGTGGGTTGCGTGGCCCGCGCATGGTCCGGTGCGTATGATATTTAATGGATATGCACGAAATCAGCGGCGCCGAACACTCCCAGGGCGGTCGGCACCGGGGAGGCTTCAATGCAACAGAATCGCGCGCGCCGGATCTGGGTCCTGGACGAGGGCCTGTTTGCGTACGCCCGGGGCACCCCCCAGTATGAAGCGTCCGAGTCCATCCGCCTGGCCTTTGAACGGCTGATGAAGAAGCTCGGTCCGTCAACCCTATTCACCGTCGGCTACCCGCCACCCGTGAACTTCTTCGTGGCCATTGGCACCCGGGGCAAGGCCTACGTCCTCGGCCATGGCAGCCGGGAGACGGTCGGCGGGCACGACCCCACCGAGATCGCCCACGGATTGGTGCTCTACGGCGGGCTCTCCTCGGGCTGCACCGTGACCCTGGTGTCCTGCAACACCGCCACCAGCGGCTGGCTGAGCAAGTCCTTCGCCAAAAAGCTGAACGCCGCGCTGCTGCAATGCGGTTGCGACTGCGACGTTGTGGGGCGCACGGGCGTGACCACCGTCACCCCGCAAGGCCAGGTCCGCACCTATAAGTCCTGGATTAATCAGTTGCTTACCGGGGAGCGCTACAAGTCGCCGCTGCATGGAAAGCTGCGGTACTGAGGGGCGAGCGGACTCACTCGGCGCGCGCGGAGGATGCCCTGTTCCGCTCCGCGGGCATGGCGCACGTGGCGCACACTGGCTTCTGCTAGATGTCCAAGAGGCCATGTCGAAAAACTTTACACCCATCGTCGGCAGGGGCGCGGCCACAGCCCTGGGCCCGGCCTGTCAGGCTAAGCGTAAGTGGCTGAAAATAGCCGAAGAGCTGCGCGCTACGATCACGGATGTGAAACCGGCCTCA
Organism: uncultured Ectothiorhodospiraceae bacterium; assembly: GCA_964461215.1. GTDB lineage: Bacteria > Pseudomonadota > Gammaproteobacteria > JAABTG01 > JAABTG01 > CAYWTP01. The sequence goes on from CAYWTP010000045.1 coordinate 7,578, forward strand.
GGAGCACGAACTGTGAACGATTCGCCAACTTGTCGGATTGCTTTACAATGTCAAGGTCGTTGGTGTGCCGACAATCCAGCAACATACTGATCTACAAGGCAATTTATCGCGCGGCACAAATCTTGCTGAAAACTGGCTCACAAAAGAGAATAGTTGGCTGCGGTTGCGCAACGTCCGTTGTGCGGCATCCGAGATAGAGGGGTATGTGCGTGAATCTTGCACGTGTCGGCAAGGGCAAGTGGCTCATTGGTCTGGCTTTGCTTGGCGGGGCTGGTCCAGCGTTCTCGCTAAGTGTGCCGGAGACGGTGATCGACTTCGAAAGCCTGGCGTCGACAACGACGGACTTCAAAAACGCCGGGCATAGCTACACTGAGGACGGGTTTCAGCTTACGAACCTGTCAAATCTGAGCATGTCCGCCTTGCGATCGCCCGGATCCAACAACTCCGCGTCTTACGTCGACTCGACCACCCTCCTGAACAACACGGTTAACGGCATCACGCAGCTCACCCGAGAGGGCGGTGGTGCGTTCAACTTCCTGTCGATAGACCTCGCCGAGTTCACCACCACATCGGGTGCAGTCACCGTGGCCTTTGATGGCACCACAACAGACGGCGCAATGGTGCACCAGATCTTCACCACCGACGGCAGTTTCGGCCTTCAGCGTTTCGTCTTTCCAAGTACATTCAGTAATCTGACCGTCGTTACCTGGGTCAACGCTGCACCGTACCACCAGTTCGACAACATCGTGGTAAGCACCGTGCCGCTGCCCGGCGGCGTGGTGCTGCTAGCCTCAGCGCTGGGCTTGCTCGCGGGCACACGCAGAAATCCAAGAGCCTGAGCCGCACTGACAAGCAGGTCTCTCGATTCCCGGCCCACGCCGGCCGTTTCTCATGGAGCAAGCTTGACGTCAAATACCTGCACCCCGCCTCACGGCAGCCTTCCGGCGGAGATCATTCGGTCATAGAGCACGTTCGGGGAGATCCAGGTCAGGATGTCGTCAAACTCGTTGCCTGGGTCCTTGCGCCCATCGGCACTGACAAAAACCTTGTCCGAGGCCACCGGGTACCCCCCCATCAATGCTGCGGCCGGCGGTGCCTGCTCACCGGCATTCTCCAACTGGTCCAGTGATGGTGCAGTTACCAGGAAATCGTTTCCGTCCGCCCCTAAGGAATAGACCACGGCGGGCACACCTAAGGCCAGCACCTTGTCCGCCGCACAAGCACCGGAAGAGGTGCTGACGTTGCCAGGGCTGCTATCCGGTGACTTGCTGCACACCTCCAGATCCGCTTGAAGGCTCTTCAAGCCCACAGCCCGCATCCCGTCGGCAACCACAAAATCCCACTTGTAGTCCCCGTTGGTATCAGTATCGGAAATCCCGTACCGGATGGGATTGCCCCAGGCGTCCAGCAGAAGCTGCTGGGCATTGTACGAGCCACTCAGCCCCAGCTTGCGAGCCGGAAGGAACCCGTATTCGAGGTCTGGCGACAGACTCACGCTTGCGTCCCCGCAGCCTTCATATGTCGCGTTGACGAATACTACCTCGTCCCCGTTACTGGTGTCGGTGGCGGGACACGGCAGTCGGCCGTTCCGGACGGCAAACCCGATCAACGCCTCTTTTATCTCGGCAAGCTGAGCCGTAGTCTTGCGCACCCGGTTAAGCTCAACCTGCGTGGACAAGGGCACCAGAACGCCGCCCACCAGCAGCCCGACGACCACCAGCACCACGGCCACCTCGAAAAGAGAGAAGCCGGCGCTCCTGCCCCGCGCTGGTCGATACCTGTGCTTGCTCGTTCCGTCTACTTTCATGGCGCGACGACCCGTATCTGATCATTGAAAGTGGAGGACGGATCGTTCACCTCGAAGGTGTCGTCCTCATTCTTATTGTCGCCTTCCAGATAGTCACACATGAATGGTGGCGCAGGTGCAGAACACGCGGTACCCGAAGCCCGATTCTGAGACGCCAGGGGCGGGCCGGCGGCAATGACTAGTGCCTCCACGTCATTCCTGATAGGGGCACCCGGCAGACCGCTCTGCTTCAGCGTCAGGCAACCCGTGCCGGACAGGTGGCAGGCATCGGAACCGCCTGGGGCTTCGTTGCCCGCAATCGCCACGTAGAGCAGCTCGTGCCAGTCCTCATTGACCAGCCAAGCCGGCAGCTCCACGCCCCGCTCCAGGTCGAAGTGGATCCCGGCCACACGGAGCGAGCCCGTACCGGGAGCCGCCCCGGTAAGCGCAAGCACGTCTCTGCCCAGCACCGTCCCTGAGCCGTCTAGATCCTGCACCGTGATGGT
>CAYWTP010000045.1:9879-17120 GCA_964461215.1 uncultured Ectothiorhodospiraceae bacterium
GTGATGGTGACCTCGTTACCCGTATACAGTGGAATGCTGGAGCCACCGGCGGAAACGGTGCTGCAAGGGGTAGTGTACCCCAGACACACATCGCGGACCTTGCCTCCCGAGGCATCGGCGACGGGACCAGTGCTCGGCCCGCTGAAGTTGAACCTGAAGCTGACCAGCCGCGTGTTGATCGGATCAAGGCTGGGATCCACCTCCGGCGCCGATGTGTCACATAATGGCACCCCGGAGGGGGTGGAACCCGACGCCGGTGAGGAAGGCGCGGTCACCGCCACGCCTCCGGTGCACGCGACGGTGTAGGTATCGACCCAGGTGCAGGTGCCGCTCCCGGCCGGCACTAAGTAATTACCCGTTGGCAGAGCAGCATTGAGACTTGTCTTGTGGTCAAGGCGGTATTCGTCCGTTAGCTGGGAGCACACCGTGCCCGTAGCCGGGCTGATACTCCAACTGACGTCAAAACCTGTGGCAAACGCCTCGCCGAGGTCGTGAAACGCTAAGTGCCCGACCCGCATGCCGGCACTCCCGCTGAATCGTGGCAGCATGTAGGCGTCGTCGGGGATGAACTGGTCGGTCACGCCTCCCACAAGCTCGGTGACGCTCAGGTCGGTCGGACTCGTAGGTGTCGTCGCGACAACGCCTCGCGCGCCGTCGCTCAAGGTCTGGATGATATCACCCGACTTCACACCCAGTCCCACGAAGTCCTGGCCGGTGTCGTTGAGATCGGTTGTGTTGGACGTTAGCCCAGTCATGCGCCCGAAGGCTCCGCGTATGCGGTAGGAATCCCCGGGGGTGAAGTAGCTGCTTGCTCCGCCGGTGAGGCGATCGACTGTCAGTGTAGTCGGGGTGACCGCCTGCACCATCCCGGCTGCGCCGCTGGCCAAGTCCTCGACGACATCGCCGGTGTGCACCTCCAGATCCACGAAGCTCTTGGTGGCATCTTCCAGAGTGGTGCCGCTGCTGGCTAAGTCGGCCGTACCGTAAACGGTCCTGCCGGCGGCCAGGATCCGGTAAACGTCGCCGGACGCGAAGGACAGATCTACCCCCAATGTGGCGTCATCGGGCGTCCCCACCGAGGTCACCGTCCCCTGAACACCGCTTGACTCATCCAGGACCCGATCACCGACACGCACGCCGCTGCTCGTGAAGTTCCGGCCAGGATCCACGAGAAGACCGGTGCCGCTTCCCGTGCCGGCGGTTCCTTCGAGATAAGGTGACAGCGGCGTCGGATCGACGAAAGGGCTCAGCCACGGATAGCGGCCGTACTTGGTCTTGTATTCCTGAAGTGCCAGAGCGACCTCGCCCAGCACACGCCGCTGCACCTGGGTCATCAGCTCGTCGATGGTGATATAGGCCACGCGGTCGTTGAACGTCTCGGAAGCGGGGGCCATGATGAAGTCCTCAGCCCCGGTAGGGGATGTACAGGTGGTGACCGAATCCGGGCAGCCGTTAAAATCGTCGTTGCGGTAGAGAACCGAGCCGACCTGCAGCGTGTCCAGGTAGCTGCTGGCCGGTGGGGCCGCTCCGGAGCGATCCTGGCCCTCCAGAGGCGGGCCCGGATCCATGATGACCACAGCGACCCTGTCTGAAACAATCGTCCCATTGGCGTCGCGAACGGTGAGCCAGGGATACGGCGGCGTTTCGACTATCGTGGAGTTGACCAACGGGTAGTGCCCTGGGGAGGCATAGTCATAGACCAGGTTACGGGACACCGCATACCACAGCCGCTCGCCCGTTGCGTCCTGCGCCGTGACTCCGAGCCCGGTGAGCGGCGCAACGCAAGGGGAGGTCTGGCCATGCCACGGAACTTCGCCGATAAGAAATGTGTAGCTGAACGCGGTTGCAGCCGGGAAGCAATCGCTGTTGCCGTCGTAGTTGGGACTCGTCGTCTCGGCCCGATCCGGGTACGGCATCATGCCGGGCAGGTCGGGATGGCTCACAGCCCACCCGATCAGCGCGGCCTTGGTTTCGGCAAGTGCCCGATCGGTGTCCTTGTCGGAGGTAAATTTCCCCAGGCTCAAGCTAGTCAGCGCTTCAAGGAGGACCGCCGAGAATGTCAATACGAAGGCGACCATCAGTATCATGAGGGCAAGCCCTGCTTGCCGCCGCGGCGGGACCGTAGCGAGGCAACCCGGCGTTCGCGCCACCGTGATCATGTCGCGCGGTCCGATTCCACGACCCGTCCGTTCGGCTTCGAGCACTGAACCGCTGACAAGGAGTAAGGCCAAACCACCCGGGACAGGTTTATTTCGACTGCGGACTACTGTGCTGGGGAACTGGAGCGTCAGCGGGTACCGACTCCTGGCCCCGCAGCCGGGACTTTTCGACGGAGCGCGCCTCGAAAGTCTCCGTCACCTGTTTCTTGCGCGGATCGAAGGTCTGGCCCACCTTCACCCTGACCGAGGCGGCGCCTTCCTCCACGCCGATGGCGGCGCCCTGGGCGTTCATGCGCCGGATATCCACCTGGACGCCCTTCTCCACCTGCTCGTTCTGCATGACCGTCTTACCGTCTATCCACGCCGTGTTCGGTCCACCGCTGCGCACGACGAGCCCATCCATCGTGAGCGGCTCGCGCCTGACCGGGACCGCAATGCCGGCATCGCTCTCCGCCTTGTCGGCCGTCGCCGGCTGAGTCTCCGGCGCCTCGGAGCGCAGCTCGTCCAGGCGCGCGCGCTCGGCGGGCGTCGTGAACAGCCGCCCCGGGAGCTGCGCCGAGACGGTGACGGGCAGACCAAGGCCCAGGCACAGGGCGGCAGCAAGCCACCAGGGACTTCTGGGTGCCGATTCGGCACAAAACGCACTCGTCGTCATCTCAGCTCCGCCGCGCTGGGGTGGCGCAAGGTCAGCCAGATCAGTTCACAGTCGGCATTCAGATTAGCCTGCTTGAGGTTGGCCTGAATTGTGGCGCCGGCCCTGGTCAGCGAGCAACGGGATACCGTGAACAAGCCCTCAGCCTGCTTGCGCAGGCCGCCGAACAGGCGGAACAGGTCGTCCTCGTGCAGCAGGCCCACCAGCAGGCGCATCCGGCTGCCATAGACCCTGAAGCTGCCCGGGGGCACGGGATACGCTGGCCGATAGGGCTTCTGTGGCTCAATCTCGTAGCGCACCGACGGCAGCCGCAGCTCTGCGCTCACCTTGCGCACGGTTTCCGTCCAGCCCAGCCGCTGCTCCTGGCCCAGGATGCCCTGGGACTCGAGGTCCTGGAACTCGGGCAGGTAGGTACGGATCAGCCGCTCCTCCTCATCCACCGCGAGGTACTTGTGACTCATGGCTTGGAAGCGCCGCTGCTGCTGGGTGTACTCGCGAAACGTCCGCTGCTGGAAGTAATAGCCACCGGCGATCAGGGCGCCGCCGAGCAGCAGGGTGGCCACCAGGAGGATGAGGGGCGAGCGCAGGACCGACCAGTCGATATCAGACCGCTTCATGCTCTTTCCTGTAGACCACCCTGACGGCATAGCCGGCCCGATCCGATCCCGACTGCTCCTCCAGATCACCGCGCAGCCGCTCGTTCGAGCTTACGTTCAGCGGCAGCGACACTATCGTTACCTGCTGCACACCGTCCATGCCCTTCAGGCGCTCGGCGAAGCCCCTGACCTGCTCCAGCGCCTGCCGGTAGTTACCTCCGTATACGGTCACCCTCCCGCGCACCATGGCCAGGTCATAGAGTCCCTGAGCGCTTTGCCCGACCGCCGCCCGCTTGGGGCGGCCCTCGCCAACAGCAGGGACGGAAGCCTGCCCCAGCGGGGCATCGGGGTCGGCGCTCACGGCCCACTGCACGTCTTCCACCCGCAGGTCGGGATACGCTGTCAGGGCCAGGCTGAGCACCGAGAGCAGCTCGAGCGGCGAGGCACGGTGCTCGGCCAGGGTCTGGACGGTCTTCACGGCCGCCTCCAGATCATGGGGCTCAGCGGGTGCCGGCGGCAGCCCGGCACGCGCCTCCTCGTATCGCACGCGATAGAAGTCCGCCTGCTGGCCAGCGGCCTGGCTGCGTTGCTCGTTGACCAAGCCACCTACCAGCTCCAGGCCGCCGCCGAGCACACCCGCCAGCACGAGCGCAACGCTTGCCGCCAGCATGCTATTGCGCATACGGTGCAGGCGGAAGTAACGTAGCTGGCTGGCCGACGCGTAGTGATTTCCCGGTAGCCGGGCCAGCAGGAGACGGGCGAACAAGCTGTCGCAGGAGGAGGTCACCAGGTCTTCGGTCATACCCAGCCGCCCGGCCTGCTCGGCCGTATCGACCAGCCGGTAGTCGAGCCTGGGATCGTCGGCGCACATGTTCTCCAGATCCCGCAGGATCTCACCGTGGCCCAGTATGTACACCTGCAAGCGAGTGTCCCTGGCGAGCAGGCGCAAGCTGTTCAGGTAACGCCGGAGCTTCTCAATCTCGTCGACGATGGACTCGGCAAGCTGCGCGCCCTCCAGAACCGGCAGGTGCGCCAGGCGGCTGAGCTTGAGATCCTGTCCCAGGAAGAAGGACTGGCGCAGGCCGCCGCCGCTCTGCAAGCTCACCAGAAGGGTCTCGCCGGTGCCCGCCCCCAGGCCGGGCAGCAAGGACGCACTGAGCACAGGCAGGGAGTAGATGCCGGCCAGGGGCACCTTGGCCTGCTCGATCAGCTCGACCCATGGTGAGATCATCCCCGGCGTGGTAACTCCCAGGTACAGCACCCGGTCGTCCCGGCGGCCTTCCTTCTCGCGACCCTGCAGCGCGGCATACCAGTAGGGCGTCTCCCGGAAGTGCCGTTCCGCCCGAAACTTCACGATGTCGCGGCGGTCGTTGCCGAAAACATGGGGCACCGTGTCGCGCCGGTACTCCTCTTCCACCATGTCCAGGAGCAGGAAGCTGACGACGTTGGGCGCTTCCTCCAGATAAGCGGCGAACTCCGCAAGCCCCTCGCCGGCCTGGAACAGCAGGGCCTCAATGAGACGCCCGGCGCGCCAGTGGTAGGCGGTCAGGCGCGTTCCGCTGAGGTAGAAGACGCGCTTGGGGCCGCGACTAAACTTTGATCTTAGTGATGAGGTCATAGATCGGACCCAGTATCGAGAACATCACCCAGGCCAGGATGGCGCCGAGCACCACGGTCATCGCCGGCTCGATGAGCGTCTGCAGCCGCTGCACCGACTCGTGCACGTCCCGGCTGTAAAAATAGCTGACATTGCGCAGTGCGGCATCCAGGGCGCCCGTATTCTCGCCAATGCGGAGCATACGCAGAACCAGCGGCGGAAACAGCCCCGCATACTCGAAGCCGGCACTCAGGCTCGCCCCGTCGGCAATCTGGCGGGCGGCCCGCGCGATAGCGTCACCTATTGCCCGGTTGCCGACAATCTCCTCGCTCACCCGCAGGCAGTCGAGCACCGTGATGCCCGAGGAATACATCAACGCGAAGTAGTTCGCGAAGCGGGCCAGAATGTTCTTCTTGAGGATAGGCCCGATGATCCAAACCCGCAGCTTGAAGCCGTCGATGGTGGTGCGCAGCGACGGACTGACGCTCGCCAGGTACTTTAGCAGCCCGAAGATCAGCACGGGCGCTGCCAGGATGAGATACCAGTAGGTCGAGACGAATTTCGACACCACGATCAGCACTTTGGTGTGCAGCGGGATCTGCTGCCCCATGAGGCTGACAAAAGACAGGAGCTGCGGCACCAGGTAGATCATCAGGAAGAAGATCACGCCGGTGACCACGGTCCCGACCAGGGCCGGATACATGAGCAGCTTGCGCGTCTGGGCAAGCTGCTCGTCCTGCCACTTCAGGCCCTCGGTCAGATCGGCAAACACCCGCCCGAGCTGGCCGGTCTGCTCGCCGGCCTTCACCAGGTTCACGAGAATCCTGTCGAAGACCCGCGGGAACCGCTCCATGGCGTCCGACAGCGTCCCGCCACCCTCGATAACCTCGATCATCGCGGTGATGACCTCCCGGAAGCGGGGGTGATCGATGGTGTCGCGCAGATCGGCAAGGCTCTCGATGATCGGCACGCCGGCGCTGAGTAGCTGCTCCAGATGGAAGGTGAAGGTGATGAGGTCCCGGCGCTTGATGGCCCGTGCACCGACCCGGGGGATTGGCCTGGTGACCTGCTTCCAGCGGATGAGATCCATGCCCATGCGGCCCAGGCGCAGCTCCAGATCAGCCACGTTGGTCGCCTCCATGGTCCCAACGGCGGCCTTGCCCTTGATGTCAACGGCTTTGTACTGGTACTGGGACATGGATATTGGGCTTCAGGCTCTAGGCTGTGGGAAGAGAGTGCTTAGTGTTGAGTGCTAGGTTTTGAGCTCTGAATTCTAAATGTTGCGTGGCAAAAGTCGGGATGTGAGTGTGCGCTCACTTTGCTTCATTCCCAATACATCCTTCACTGTTGAAGATTAACCACAAAGGCGCAAAGGACACAAAGGTCATTTGGTGAAGCATAGGGCGGGCTTCGCCCGCCGGCCGATGGCTCCCTGGCGCCTTTGCGTCTCGGCGCGAGACTTCTTCCGTCTTGTAGCCCGGATGAAACGTAGTGCAATCCGGGGCAGTTGCTGCCCATTCCCCGGATTCCGCTTCGCTGCATCCGGGCTACCTATTTAGCCTTGCGCGGGTTCCGTGGCAAATTCGCCGGCTCCTGGCGAGCACACGACTGCATGGACGCAGGAGGTAGAGCGCTGCCGGGAGCAGGCGCCGAGCCCGCCCTGCGCCTTACTCCTAACACCTCACCTCTTCGTGGCCCTTTGTGCCTTTGTGGTGAATTCTTCACTCCTCACTCCTCACTCCTCACCCCAACCGATCGGTGAGGTCGACTACGCGGGAGACTTCGTCCAGGGTGGTGACGCCTTCCAGCACCCGGCGTATGCCGTCGTCGGCCAGGGTGCGGAAGCCCCTGGCCACGGCCGCCTTGGCCAGCTCGCGGGTGGTTATGCGGCTGGCGATCATGGTGTCAACTTCGGCATCCACCCGCAGGATCTCCAGCAGCGCCAGGCGGCCCTTATAGCCGTGCTGGTCGCACTGGAGGCAACCCTTGGCCGCATAGACGCGGGGCGTTGCGCTGGTGGGGTGCAGGCCGAGGATCTGGCGCTCGTAACGGCTGATCTCGTAGGGCTCCTTGCAAAGCGGACACAGCCGCCGCACCAACCGCTGGGCGACGATGCCGATGATGTTTCCCGCCATGATGTCCGGGTGGATGCCGATGTCCAGCAGGCGCGAAATGGCGCCCACCGCGGAGTTGGTGTGCAGGGTCGAGAACACCTGGTGCCCCGTCATGGCGGCACG
>CAYWTP010000046.1:0-17045 GCA_964461215.1 uncultured Ectothiorhodospiraceae bacterium
GCGGCCCCACGCCCGCGTCGCCTGCTCGTGCCCGGCGGCGACGGGGTGCGGGCGAAGGCTAGGGGCGCACTAAGCAGGGTGAGGGCGAAAACCGCGCAGCGCAGCGTCGATGACATCGGGTGGCTCCTTCAGGTGGTGGCAGAGTTCAGACGTTGGTTCTCACAATCCGGGAGCTCCGGGCGGCCGCCGTCAGAAGGCCGCTCCGAAGACCTTCTTCAGCAGCTCGGTCGTGCGGGCCACCGGGTTTTCACGGATCTGCTTCTCCTCCTGGGCAATCATGGTGAACAGGCCATCCAAGGTCTTATTGGTCACGTAGCCGTCCAGGTCGGGGGTGCTCTGGCCGAGCAGGCTCGCCACTGAGCCCAAACTGCCCGTCAACTTCTTGTACGAGGACGTTACACCCGCCTGGTCCGTGGTCCGCCGCACGATGGGCAGGATCTTCTCCCGCAGCCGGTCCTCGGAGGTCCGGCGAAAGTACTGGGTGGCGGCATCGTCCGGACCCTGGAGTATGCCTTTGGCGTCTTCCAGGGTCATCTGGCTGATCGAGTCCTTGAGGATCGCGCCGGTTTCCGGAACGGCGGCTTCAGCGGCGCGGTTCAGCGTAGTCTCGAACTGATCCACCAGCTTGCCCTGGCCGAGCTTGCGCAGAGTGCTGGCAATGCTCTCGACCTGCCGGGGCACCGGGATCTTCACCTGAGGATCGCCCAGGAACCCGTCGCGCCGCCCGAGCAGCGAGATCGCCTGGTCCACGCCCTTGCGCAACGCCTCCTTGAGGCCCTGGGTCAGCTCACCGGTAGACAGCTGCGCCGCCGCTGGCGTTTGCTGGGACCCCGAGCTCTCGGGCCCGATGGCCTTCTTCAGCCAGTCCTGCCAGCCGGCGTCGACCGCGGGGGCTCCCGCGAGGAGCAAGGCGGCCAAAACCAGGGCGGTCGGCCGTTTGGTGATCCACGTACGAGGATGGAGCATGCGTTTTCTCCGATGGGAAATACAGACAGCACGGCGAGGGCAAGGTTCGCAGGCGCGGATTCCTCAGTCGTGACGCCCCCTCTGGTCGACTTTGAACAGGTTGGCAAACAGGTTGGACACGATCTGCTTGCCCACCTGGGTGAGTGACAGGTACTGCAGGGCCGGCTGGATATAGGGATAGACCTTCTTCCAGTAAAACTCCGGGTAGCCCCTGAGCAGGTCCGCGGGGCTGCGATAGCCGGTGATGTCGTTGAAGCCGGTCTCCTCCAGCTCGTGGAACAGGGCGTTCACCTTCATCAGATAGCGTGGGTCACTGAGCTGGCCGAGGAGATCTGCCGCGCGCACCAGGCCGGAATAGCTGCGGGTCGTGTCGGGATCTTCCTGTCCCGGCACGGGGAAGCGGGTGAGCTCGATATTGCGCTTGACGGCTTCGGCGTCAATAAATTTGTGAGCGCCGAAGCGTTCCTCTATATAAAGCTTGCCCCGGTCCACGTGATAGGGCATGAGGCTGGCATCGCTGCGCCCGGGCTCCAGCCGTACCGGCTCGCCGCCGGTCCCGGTGGCGTACGCGCCGTCGGCGTCGGCGCGGCACACACCCTTCACGTAGCCGATGTCGTGACAGAGCAGGGAGATGATGAAGTGCAGCCAGTCCTCCGGTGTAACACCGCCCTCGCGCAGGTGTTTGCCCCGCAGGATGGCCTGGCCCACCAGGGTGACGTGGATGGTGTGCTCCACGTCGTGATACAGCGCGTCACTGTTGGAGATATTCTCCAGGGCCATGCTCCCGGCCCAGGCGATGATGTCCGCGTGGTCCGGCTTCTGACCGCCGTAGTTCTGCCGGTACCCGTCGCGCAGGCGGCTCTCCAGGGCCGCGATGAGCACCTCGGTGATGTTGAGCATTTCCCGGTCCCCAATGACTCAGAGATGTTCCGGCAACACTACGCAGCCCGCCGCCCGGACGCGGCTGGCGTTGCCGGCGCGCCTTACACTACTACCGTGCCCGACCGGCCACAACCAGCGTTGCTCGTGGCCGTGCGCAATCGCGATGATAGAATGCTCGCGGCCATCCTGTGCTGGCCCCGGAGCCTTGCCCCCGGTCTCACGTCAAGATACACCCAGATGCCCCAGCCGACTCAGTCGCCGCTCACCTTCCCGTGCCGCTTTCCTGTCAAGGTCATGGGGCACGCGGCGGACGATTTCGAGTCCCTGGTGGTCGCCATCGTGCGCGGCCTGGGCGCCGAGCTGCCGGAAGGCGCCGTGACGACGCGGGCCAGCCGTGGCGGCAGGTACCTGGCGGTAACCGTCACCGTCGAGGCGAGCAGCCGTGAGCAGCTCGATCAAATCTACCGGGCCCTGACCGCCCATGAGCGGATCCTGATGGCACTGTGACCGCCGCGATACCCGATCTAATCGTGCGCAACCTCGGCGTGGCCCACTATGGTCAGACGTGGCAGGCCATGCGCGATCTGACGGCCCAGCGCGGGCCACTGACCCCGGATGAGCTGTGGCTGCTGGAGCATCCCCCCGTTTTCACGCTCGGGCGGGCCGCCGACCCGCGACACCTGCTGGCTCCGGGCACGATCCCGGTGGTTCGAGCCGACCGGGGCGGACAGGTGACCTACCATGGGCCGGGTCAGCTTGTTGCCTACGTTCTGGTGGACGTGCAGCGCTTGGGCCTAGGCGTGCGCGGGCTGGTCCACCGGCTGGAGCAGTCGGTTATCGACCTGCTGGCTGAAGCCGGGGTGACGGCGGCCAGGCACAGCGGTGCGCCGGGGGTATACGTCGATGGCCGCAAGCTTGCCGCTCTGGGGCTGCGGGTGCGGCGGGGCTGTACCTACCATGGGCTCGCTCTGAACGTGGACATGGACCTGGAGCCTTTCGGGCGCATCGATCCCTGCGGCTATCCGGGCCTTCAGGTGACGCAGCTAGCGGACCTGGGTATCGGCTGGGATCTGGAGCAGACCCGTAGCCGCTTGATCGCCCGCATGCGGCAGGTGCTGGCCAATGTCCCGGCGCCCCGGGCGGCGTCTTCCTGAGCCAGGCTGCCAGGGTCGCGGATGGCTCGGTTCCTTCTGTCACGTCTGCTTAGCGCCGCGGTCGTCGTGTTGGGCGTCGTGTGTCTGGTGTTCCTGCTGGTCCACCTGGTTCCGGGTGACCCGGTCGAGGTGATGCTGGGAGAGGCGGCGCAGCCGGCCGACCGGGCGGCGCTGCGTCACGAGCTGGGACTGGATCTGCCGCTGGGTGAGCAGCTCACCGCCTACCTGAGCCGCCTCATCCACCTGGACCTCGGAACCTCTCTGCACTCGCACCGCCGTATCGTCGACATTCTGGCCGAGCGCATTCCGGCTACCGTGGAGCTGGCCGTCGCGGCCCTGCTGGTGGCGGTACTGGTGGCCGTGCCGCTGGGGATCCTCGCCGCGGTGCGCCAGGATACGGGCTGGGACTATGGGGCTATGGGCTTGTCGATGCTGGGCGTGTCCATTCCCAACTTTGTCATGGGACCGCTGCTGGTGCTGGTCTTTTCCCTGTGGCTGGGATGGCTTCCCGTGAGCGGGCGCGAGGACCCGGGTGCGCTCGTGCTGCCCGCGGTTACCCTGGGCAGTGCCCTGGCGGCCGTGCTCTCGCGCATGGTCCGCTCCGCGCTCCTCGAGGTCCTGGGAGAAGACTACGTGCGTACGGCCCGTGCCAAGGGGCTGGGAGAGGGCCGGGTCGTTCTGCACCACGCCTTGCGCAACGCCGCCCTGCCTGTGATCACCGTGCTGGGCCTGCAGCTTGGGGCATTGCTGGCCGGCGCCGTGATTACCGAGACCGTATTCGGCTGGCCGGGCATCGGGCAGCTCACCGTGGAGGCGATACAGCGCCGCGATTACCCGGTTCTGCAATCCTGCGTCCTGCTCATCAGCTTGACCTACGTCGTGGTCAACACCGTGACCGACCTGCTCTACGCCTGGCTGGATCCCCGTGTCCGCCTGGGAGGGTCCGGATGATACGGCTTTGGCTGCCGGCGGCGGTTCTGCTTGCCTGGGGCCTGCTGGCTGCGCTGGCCCCCATTCTGCCCCTGTCCCCGGACGCCATCGATCTCACCCACATCCTGTCGCCGCCCGCGGCGGACGGCTGGCTGGGCTACGACGACCTGGGGCGGCAAGTGTTCGACCGCCTCGTTGCCGGGGGCCGGACCTCGTTCTTCGTGGCCTTGTGGGTCGTGTCCATCTCCGTGCTCGTCGGGGCATTTCTGGGTACTTTGAGCGCGTGGCGCGGTGGGGTGTGGGACCACATCATGGTGCGAATCATCGACATCTTCATGGCATTTCCCGGGATCCTTCTGGCCATCGCACTGGCCGGGACCCTGGGTCCGGGTATCGAGAACGTGGTGATGGCACTTGCCAGCGTGGGTTGGGTTGGCTTCGCCCGTCTGGCCCGGGCTCAGGCGCTGTCGCTCAAGCACCGCGAGCACATCCAGGCCGCGGTGGCCCTGGGCGCTGGCCCGGGCCGGATCATCACGCGCCACCTGGTGCCCCTGCTGGCCGCGCCGCTGATTGTGGAGGCCACCTTTGCCGTGGCCGCCGTGGTGATCGGGGAGGCGGGTCTGTCGTTCCTGGGGCTGGGGGTGCAGCCGCCGGCGGCATCCTGGGGCAGCATGATCTTGGTGGGAACCCGTTACATGCTGGTGGCCCCGCACCTGGTTGTGGCACCGGGGCTCGCCCTCCTGCTGGTCGTGCTCTCGGTGAACCTGCTGGGCGATCGGCTGCGCGACCACCTGGACGTGCGTTACCGGGGTAGGTGATAACTGACCATGTCACTTGGACCGGTAATGCTCGACCTCAAGGGGTCTTCGATCGTCCCCGAGGAGCGCGAGATCCTGTGCCACCCGGCAGTGGGGGGCGTCATCCTGTTCAGCCGCAACTATGAGTCACCCGAGCAGCTTGCGGAGCTGGTCGCCCGGATCCACTCCCTGCGCGTGCCCCATCTGCTGGTAGCGGTGGACCACGAGGGAGGGCGGGTACAGCGCTTTCGCGAAGGGTTTACCCGCCTGCCCGCGGCGGCGAGGTACGGCCGGATCTACGGGCAGGACCGCCGCCGTGCCCGGGAGCTGGCGCAGGCCGGGGGCTGGCTCATGGCGGCGGAGCTGCGGGCGGTGGGCGTGGATTTCAGCTTCGCACCCGTGTTGGACCTGCACAGGGGTGTGAGCAGGGTGATTGACGACCGGGCTTTTCACAGTCATCCGGAAGCCGTGGCCGACCTGGCCCGGGCGTTCATGAAGGGAATGCAGCAGGCGGGCATGGCGGGGGTGGGCAAGCATTTTCCAGGGCACGGCAGCGTAGAGGCGGACTCCCACCTGGCGTTGCCAGTGGACCCCAGACCCGCGACCGATATCCAGGGGGAGGACATGTTGGCCTTCGAACGCCTGATTCATTACGGGCTGCCGGCGGTGATGCCGGCCCACGTGGTGTACCCGGCCGTGGATTCCAGGCCGGCGGGCTTTTCCGGGATCTGGCTGCGCACGATTCTGCGTGATCAGCTCGGGTTCCAGGGCGCCGTCTTCAGCGACGATCTCAGCATGGCGGGTGCCGCGGCGGCCGGCGCCCCGCTGGATCGAGCCCATATTGCCCTGGCGGCGGGCTGCGACATGGCGCTGGTTTGCAATGATCCGGCAGGGGCGGCCCAGGTGGTACAGGGGTTGGAGAGCTACGAGAATCCCGTGGCCCAGGCCCGCCTGGCGCGTATGCATGGGCGAGGGGGCGGCGATCGTGCGGCTTTGCGTGAACAGGAGCGGTGGCGACAGGCCGTGGACGCCATCGGGCCCCTGGAAGCCGAGCCGGAGCTGGACCTTGGTGACGATTCCCTGACCTGAGAACCCAACAAGGAGGCACCCGTGAGCCTTTGGGAAGCCATTGCCGACCACATATCCCAGGCCAGAGGCAGGGGCCTGCGGCTGGAGGCTCCGCGCCCGGTGGGCGGAGGTTGCATCAACGCGGCTTACGTCGTGGCTAGCGAAGGGGAGCGCTTCTTCGTCAAGACCAACGCCGCCTCCGGGGTGGAGATGTTCGAGGCAGAGGCCCAGGGGCTTCAGGAGATCGCAAGCAGCGGCGCCGTGCGGGCTCCCTGCCCAATCTGTTGGGGCGGCACCGGTGAGGGCGCGTACCTGGTGCTGGAGTACCTGGATCTGGGCGGTCGCGGTGGTGGTGAGCGCCTGGGGGAAAAGCTGGCAGGAATGCACCGCCATACCCGATCGTGCTTCGGCTGGCACCGGGACAACACCATCGGCTCCACACCGCAGATCAACACCGAGTCCGCCGACTGGGTTGCCTTCTGGCGGGATCAGCGCCTGGGTTTCCAGCTCGATCTGGCTGCGCGCAACGGCTACGGCGGTCGCTTGCAGCACAAGGGCGAAAGGCTGCTAGCGGATATCGGCGCCCTCTTCGCAGGGTACAGTCCCCGGCCGTCTTTGCTCCACGGGGACTTGTGGTCGGGCAACTATGCCGTGGATCGCGCCGGCGAGCCGGTGATCTTCGACCCGGCGGTGTATTACGGGGACCGCGAGGCGGATTTGGCGATGACCGAGCTGTTTGGAGGATTTGCTGCGGGGTTCTATGCAGCTTACCGCGACGCCTGGCCGCTGGATCCGGGCTACGAGGTCCGCAAGGTGCTTTACAATCTCTACCACATCCTCAATCACCTTAATCTCTTCGGCGGTGGCTACGGGTCTCAGGCCGAGCACATGGCGGACCGTCTGCTTGCGCAGATCCGGTAGCCGCGGGGTGGTGCCGGGGAGCCGGCGGCAGGACGCGCCGATTGGGCGCCCTATTATCGCGCATTGCTCTCGCGTGCGCACCATGATGGGACATTTCTTGTGCATCTCTCGGCAGCTTTGCTTCATTAACCCTTTGTTTTTCGGTTGTCGCACTGCTATGGCACGCGTCGTGCATTTCCTTGCGCCGGATTTCCCGCCCGTCGCCTTGGCTTAAGGCTTGAGGCGGCCCGCTATCTGCGCCGATGTGGTGCGCGTGGCCGAACCCTGGGCCGGGCTCGGTCCAAGGGCGCACCAGTGTTGCCACCCACGGTCTCGGTGTTCGGACCTGTGAAGACTGATGAGGAGAGACTTGTGTCGCACCGCCCTCTGCTGCGTGTTGGACGTGCCTTTGGCGCCCTGCTTCTGTTACTCGCCTCCACCCCGGTGCTGGCGGCCGGGCCTGAGCCGGGTTTGAACCAGGCCAATACAGCTTGGATCCTCACGGCGACGGCGCTGGTGCTGTTCATGACCCTCCCAGGCCTGGCCCTGTTCTACGGCGGGCTGGTGCGCAGCAAGAACGTGCTTTCCATATTGGTGCAGTGCTTCGCGATCACCAGCCTCGTGTCAGTGCTATGGGTGCTGTTCGTGTATGGACTGGCGTTCGGGGACGGGGGCGGCTGGCAGAGGTGGCTCGGGGGGCTGGACAAGGCATTGATGACACACCTGGGGCCGGAGAGCCTGAGCGGCGACGTCCCCGAGAGTGTCTTCGCCATGTTTCAGATGACCTTTGCCATCATCACGCCAGCCCTCATCGTGGGTGGGTTCGCCGAGCGGATGAAGTTCTCGGCCATGCTCTGGTTCAGCGGACTATGGCTGGTGCTGGTGTATGCGCCGGTGTGTCACTGGGTGTGGGGCAACGGCTGGCTGGGCGAGCTGGGGCTGAGGGATTTCGCCGGTGGCACGGTCGTGCACGTGAACGCCGGGGTGGCGGCGCTGGTAGCGGCTCTGGTGCTGGGTCGGCGCCGGGGTTTTCCGGAAACGGCCATGCCGCCCCATAACATGACCATGACGGTGGCCGGTGCCGGCATGCTGTGGGTGGGGTGGTTCGGCTTCAACGGTGGCAGTGCCTTGGCGGCTAACGGCTCGGCGGGTATGGCCATGCTCGCGACCCACATCGGCGCAGCCGCCGGGGCCCTTGCGTGGATGAGCATGGAGTGGTGGCGTTTCGGCAAGCCCAGCGTGCTTGGCATCGTTACCGGCATGGTGGCGGGTCTGGGCACCATTACTCCGGCCTCCGGCTATGTGGGACCCATGGGCGCCCTGGTCATCGGCTTGATCGCCGGCGTGGTCTGCTACCTCTCCACCCAGGCGCTGAAACGCCGCCTGCACATCGATGATTCTCTGGACGTGTTTCCCGTGCACGGAGTGGGCGGCATGGTGGGCACCGTGCTGACGGGCGTCTTCTCGGCAGCGAGCCTGGGCGGCGTGGGCTTGCCCGCAGACGTGAGCATGGGTGCTCAGGTGGGGATACAGCTCCTGGGGGTGCTGGCTACGGTCACCTGGAGCGGGCTGCTGAGCCTCATCATCCTGAAGCTGCTGGACGCGTTCATTGGTCTGCGGGTGAGCGCGGAGCAGGAGATAGAGGGCTTGGACGTGGCCCTGCATGAGGAGCGGGGGTACATTCTTTAGGCTGAAGGCTGAAGCGAAACGCTGTGCCGCGGGTACCGGCACAAAGCCACCCCTCACAGGCTAGTCCTTAAGGGGCAACTGGCGTCGCGGCATTGCGGAAGGACTTGCAGGACACGCCGTGAATACGTCCCTGTAGGCTCGTCGGCGTCTATCCCTGCCGCCGACGGTCCTGCAACCCCTCCCGCAATCCCGCATGGATAGCATCGGTGGCTTAAGGACTAACCCATGAGCCACCCCTACAGCCCGCGGTCTACAGCCCGAAGCCTAGTAAAGTGCTTGCGCCATCAGCGTACGGTAGCGGCCGACGAGGGGACCTTCGTTGCCCAGGATTTCGAAGATGGCGACCATGGCCCTGCGCGCCGCATCGTCGCGGAAGCTGCGGTCCCGGCGCAGGATCTCAAGAAGCTGCTGGAGGGCCTGCTCGTAGCTCCCGGCCAGAACTTGGTGAGCACTGAGCTGATAGCGGGCCTCGATGTCTGCGGGATCCTCGGTGATGCGCTGCTCCAGCGTCTCGGGGCTGGCGGCTTCCCGGGCGGTGGCGGCAAATTCCAGCCGGGAGAGCAGGGCGGTGATCGCGGGCTCCATCTGCGTGCTCAGCGGCATTGAGCGCAGCAGACTTTCGGCCTCGGAAAACTCGCTCCGATCCATCAGCACCCGGGCCAGATCCACGACAACCCGGTGATTGTCGGGATCCTGCGCACGAGCTTCGTGCAACATCGCCAGCGCCTTGTCCGAGTCTCCTCGCTCATGGGCCTCGATGGCCTCCAGGCGCACGGCGTCCGATTCCCGCAGGACGTGGCGCTCGAGCAGCTCTCGAATCGGTCCTTCGGGCAGGGCGCCCATGAATTCGTCCACGACTTCCCCGTTGCGGAACAGCTTCACCGTCGGCAAGCTTCGGACGGCATACTGGGCGGCGAGCTCCTGTTCCTGGTCGGTGTTGACCTTGGCGACCACAAACTTGCCCTGATACTCATCGGCCAGCTTGGCCAGGACCGGCACGAGCATGTGGCACGGGGCGCACCAGTCGGCCCAGAAGTCCACCAGGACGGGCACCCGGCGGGAGCTCTCCAGCACCATCTCGGAGAAGGTGGCGTGGGTGACTTCGAAGACGTAGCGAGAATCGGCCATCGGGTTGGAGTACCTGTTGCGCGTGTCTACCGTGTCGCCGCAGGGGCGCCACGACCATGACCCGCCGCGCTGTGCCGTGCACACCACGCAAGGGGCGCCGGGTCAACGTGGGATATTGGGGCGGATCCGGGTCAGATCAATTGTCCGGCCCGGTCTCCTACTGTCCCTCGGCCACGGCAACATCCGGGCCGATGATTTCGGCCAATGTCTGCTTGGAGTGCTGCAAGCTGAACCGGGTTTCACGATAGCCCACGCCTTTGAGCTGAAAGCGCAGCTCCATGGTGTTGCCGTTCATGAGCTGGAACAGCACGGTGGAGTGGATCTCACCACTGCTTATCGTTCCCAGCACGAAGTCGGCGCGACTGCCCTTGACCTCACAAGCGTTGCCGTCGACCGATAAATTGAGAGGTCGCTGGCTGTCGATCCGGATCGTTGGACATCCCCCCTGGGCGAATACGTCGAAGCCGGGACGAAGCGTGAAGGTGCCGTGGGCGGTGCCGTGCTGGTCCTTGAACACCCGTAACCGATAGCCGTCGGAGTTCTCCACCGCAGCGTAGCGGGGTGCGGGTGAGGTGTCCGCTGCGCTCCTGATCTCCCATTGAGCCTGCGCCCCAGGGGCGCAGCACGCCAGGATGGCCGCCACCAACAGTCGTTTCATTCCGCTCCGCCCAGGTGTGGTGTGGGTGCGCGGGAGGCGCCGACCACAGGTCTTCTAGTGTTCCGAGGGGTCCGGCAACTGGTCATCGCCGGGGATACAGTGGCTTCCGTCGATCCAGGCACCCAGATCGATCAGCCGGCAGCGCTCGCTGCAGAAGGGCCGGTGGATCTCCTTCTCGGACCACTCGACCGGCTTGCCGCAGGTGGGACAGTCCACCGTCTGAGTCACATCACGCAGCATCGCAGCTCGAAGTCCACGTCTTCGGTGGTTTGTATCGGCCGCGCGTCCGTGCCCATGTCGTTCATGAAGCGGACGGTGAACCGATGGCGGCCACCGCTGATCTCCGGAAACCACGGCGCGTCGGCAGGAAGGATGACCCGGATGATCTGGCAGGTGACGGAAGGGTCGATGTTGCGTTGATAGAATCCGCCCACGGCAGTCTCCCGCGTCCCGCCGGCGCTGGTCCGGATCAAGGACAAGCACAGTGCGACCGAGTCACGCACCAGGTCGAAGGTTGACAGCCAGCTCTTGAGCTGGCTGATACGCTGCTCGGCGGGTAGCTCAAGCCAATGCTGATAGGCGGGGATATCGAAGCTGCAGGTCCCGGCGGGGATACTGCTGCGCTGGCGCACATTGGTCAGCAACTCGTTCTGGCGCAGCTCGTGTCCGGGCGGGTTGTCCGTCGCCCGCAGGGCTGCTTGCAGGTGTTTGACTTCCTCCAGGACTTCCAAGAGCCGGCCCGGGTCCACGCCGGGATTCTCCCTCAGCCCGTCGAGGGTGGCCGCATGGCGCTCGAGCTCTTTCATGATCTCGGCCCTGAGGTCTGCCCGGGTCAGCAGCGCCAGAATGTCGATGATCGCTTCCAGTGTGGCGCGGCTGTCCCAAATGCTGGGTCCGTCCAGCCGATAGGTCGCCCGCTCGAACAGATACTCAAGCCGCAGCAGGGCCCGTATCCGCTCGTTGAGCGGTTGTTCATAGACCGTGATCTGCCTCTTCTGCACGGGCGGCTCCGTGACAGGTCCTCCGAAAGAGGACCCGAGAATTACCAATCACGATTTTCCCTTACTCGCCTGGCTCTGGCAAATGGCGTTCGGCCAGGTACAGATACACGGCATGGAGCCGATCGACCTGTCGGTACAGACTCTCCAGGTCGGTGTCGTTGTGGATTACATCGTGGGCCGCCGCCAGCCGTTGCCCCCGGCTCATCTGTGTGCGCAGGATGGCTTGCACCTCGGCGACGGAGCTTCCGTCCCGGGCGCAGGTCCGGCTGATCTGGGCCGCCTCCGGAGCGTCCACGACCAGGGTCCTGTCCACCAGGTCGTCCTGGCCCGCCTCCAGCAGCAGCGGTACCGCTAGAACGCAGTAGGCAGAAGCCAGGTCGTGGAGCCGTCGCTCCATCTCACTGCGCACCGCGGGATGCAGTATCTGCTCCAGGCGGCGGCGGGCGGCGGGGTCACGGAATACCTGTGCGCGCAGGGCGGCGCGATCGATCCCGGCGCGCGGGTTCAGGATCGCAGGGCCGAAGGTCTTCAGCACCTCCCGGTAGGCGTCTGTGCCCGGCTCCACCAGCTCCCGCGCAATGAGGTCGGCATCGACCACCGGGACCCCCAGGGCCGCGAAGCGGTGCGCCACGGTGCTCTTGCCGCTGCCGATTCCACCGGTCAGCCCAACCACCAGCCGGGGTCTCACGGGCGATCTCGTCGGCCCGGGCGGTGCCCCGGGCGTCCTGGCCCAAGGCGCTGAGGTGTCATCGGCCCCATGCCAGGTAGAGCTTCGTGAGCTCGCTTCCCCACAGCAGTGCAATCCAGCCGGCTGCCGAGAGGTAGGGGCCGAAGGGTATGGGGACGTTGCGGTCATGGCCGCGCGTGAGGATGAGGGAAACGCCTACCACCGCCCCAACCAGGGAGGAGAGCAGGACGATGACGGGCAGCGACTGCCAACCCAGCCAGGCGCCCAGCATGGCCAGCAGCTTGAAGTCCCCGTAGCCCATGCCTTCCTTGCGCGTCGCGAGCCGGAACAACTGATATACGCCCCAAAGCACGCCGTAGCCTGCCATGGCCCCAATCACGCTGCTCTCCAGGTTCGTGTAGACCCCGAACAGGTTCATGCCGATACCGAGCCACAGCACGGGGAGGGTGATGCCGTCCGGAAGAAGCTGCTCATCCAGGTCGATGAAGGTCAGGGCGACCAGCGCCCAGGTCAGTAGCAGGGCGCCTGCGGTCGCCCAGCTGAAGCCGAAGTGCCAGGCGACAATCGCAGAGAGCAGTGCCGTCAGAGCCTCGACGGCCGGATAGCGCAGGGAAATCGCTGTTCCGCAGGCCGAGCATCGCCCCCTGAGAGCCAGGTAGCTCAGAAGCGGTATGTTTTCCAGGGCGGTAATGTGGTGCCCGCAGGCGGGGCAGCGGGAACGGGGAACGACCAGATTGAAGGGCTCGGCGCCGTCTGTGCCGGGTGCATCGTCGTGCTCCAGCAGCTCGGCGCACTGGGTGCGCCACTCCCGCTGCATGACGACCGGCAGCCGGTAGATGACTACGTTCAGGAAGCTCCCCACGGCAAGGCCGAGCAGGGAGACCACAAGCAGCAGGGCGGCCGGGTTGGCCTGAAGAAGATGAGCCAAGGCCATTCAGACAGACAAGCTCGCAGCCGTGGGACGCAGGATAATGGACCTTGGAAGCCCGGCAGCGCAGTCCGCGATAAGCCTCCGGTCGTCCCGAACTATGGTTGCCGCACGCGGCGTTCCCTGCCGCGCAACGCCGCTATACGACCTCGCCCATCTTGAATATGGGCAGATACATGGCCACTACCAGCCCGCCGATGAGTACGCCCAGCACCGCCATGATGATGGGCTCCATGAGGCTGCTCAGGGCGTCGACCAGATTGTCCACCTCCTCTTCGAAGAAGTCGGCCACCTTGCTCAGCATGGAGTCCAGCGCGCCGGACTCCTCGCCGATGGCCACCATCTGGATGACCATGTTCGGAAACAGTCCCGCTTCACGCATGGCAACCTGCAACTGGGTTCCCGTCGCGATCTCGTCACGCATCTTCAGGATGGCCTGGTAGTAGACGACGTTGCCGGCCGCCCCGGCCACGGAGTTCATGGCCTCCACGAGTGGCACGCCGGCTGCGAACATGGTGGACAGAGTGCGCGCGTACCGGGCGATGGTGGCCTTGGTCAGGATCTCGCCGAAGATCGGGATCTTCAGCGAGACACGGTCCAGGAAGTGGCGGAAGGCTCGCGAGCGCTTCTTGGTATAGACGAAGGCGAAGACCACGGCACCGACACCGCCGAAGATCATGTACCAGTAGTTCACGAAATAGTCCGACAGCTTCATCACAAACTTCGTCATGGCCGGCAGGTCGCCGCCGAAGCTCGAGAACAGGGCGGCAAACTGCGGAATGACGAAGATCATCAGGATTGCCGTGATGACGAAGGCCACCACCAGCACTGCCGTGGGGTAGAACATGGCCTTCTTGATCTTGCCCTTCATGGCCTCGGTCTTCTCCTTGTAGGTGGCAATCTTGTGCAGCAGATCTTCCAGGATACCGGCCGCCTCGCCGGCCCGCACCAGATTGACATACAGATCATCGAAGTACAGTGGATGTTTGGCCAGCGAGTCACCCAGACTGTTGCCCGCCTCCACGTCGGACTTGATGCCGAGAATGAGGTCCTGCATGCTGGGGTTCTCGTGGCCCCTGCCCACGATCTCAAAGGACTGCACCAGGGGCACGCCGGCCGACATCATGGTGGCCAGCTGACGGCTGAAAACTGCGATGTCCTTGGGGATGATCTTCTTCTTGCCGGCACCTCCAAAGAGCGACTTCGGCTTCTTACGCACCTTGAGAGGGTTGATGCCTTGGCGCCGCAGTGCCGCCTTGACCAGGGCGTCGCTCGTGCCCGACATCTCTCCTTTAACCCGCTTGCCGGACCTGTCCATCCCTTCCCAGGTGAACATGTCCTGCCTGAGTGTCTGCTCGGCCATCAATTACTCCAAGGTGACCCGGTTGATTTCTTCGAGGCTGGTAATTCCATGCTTGACCTTGATTAGGGCCGAGCGGCGGATGTCGCTAACGCCCTCCCGCCGGGCCTGGTCGGCAATGTCAATGGCGTTGCGTCCTTCCATGATCAAGCGCTTCATCTCGTCGGAGATGGGCATGACCTGGTAGATTCCCACCCGACCCTTGTAGCCGTCGTTGCACTGATCACAACCCACCGGCTTGAACACCGTCACGCCCTCCGCGATGTCGTCCTCGGTGAAGCCCTCGGCCATGAGTCCGTCGGGCGGAATGTCGGCCGGTGCCTTGCACTTGCTGCACAGGCGGCGGGCAAGCCGCTGGGCGATGATGAGGTTTACCGCCGTGGCAATGGCGAACGGAGCGATCCCCATGTCGATCAGGCGGGTAAGCGTCTGCGGCGCGTCATTGGTGTGCAGGGTGGACAGCACCATATGGCCGGTCTGGGCGGCCTTGACCGCGATGGATCCGGTTTCCAGGTCACGAATCTCACCCACCAGGATGATGTCAGGGTCCTGGCGAAGGAAGGCCTTCAGCGCCTTGGCGAAGGTCATGCCGGTCTTCTCGTCGACCTGCACCTGGTTGACCCCGGGAAGGTTGATCTCCACTGGGTCCTCTGCCGTGGAGATATTCCGGTCATCGGTGTTGAGAATGTTCACCCCCGTGTACAAGGACACGGTCTTGCCGCTGCCGGTAGGCCCGGTTACCAGGAACATCCCGTAGGGCTTCAGGATGTTCTCCATGAACAGCTTCTTCTGGTCCTCCTCGTATCCCAGCATGTCGATTCCGAGCTTGGCGCTGGAGGAGTCGAGGATTCGCATCACCGTCTTCTCACCGAACAGCGTCGGACAGGTGCTCACGCGGAAGTCGATGGACTTGTTCTTGGAAAGCTTCAGCTTGATGCGCCCGTCCTGCGGTACCCGCCTCTCGGACACATCGAGCCGGGACATAACCTTGATGCGGGCCGCGATCTTGCCGGCCAGGGACAGCGGTGGCTTTGCCATTTCCCGTAGTACGCCGTCCTGCCGGAAGCGCACCCGATAGTATTTCTCATAGGGCTCGAAGTGGATGTCGGAGGCGCCCCGCTTGATGGCGTCGAGCAGAATCTTGTTGACGAATCGTACGACCGGCGCGTCGTCGATCTCGGCGGCGTTGATGTTCTCGTCCTTCTTCTCATCCTCGCCGACTTCCAGGTCCTCCAGCCCGTCGAACTCGTCTCCCGATGTCAGGTCGGCCAGACTGGTGTCGGCGGCCTCCATGGCCTTCTCGATGACCTTGGCGAGCTTGTCCTCCTCGACCAGAATCCCCTCGGTGTTCATCCCCATGTGGAACTTGATCTCATCCAGCGCCTGGATGTTGGTGGGGTCCGAGATGCCGATGAAGACCCGGTTGCCGCGCTTGAACAGGGGCAAGGCGTGGTGCTTGGTGATGAGCTTCTCTTCAACCAGCTTGGTGACGTCGGGGTCCACCTCCATGGCGTCGATGTCCAGCAGCGGAACACCGAACTCCTGAGCCGCCGCGTAAGCGGTGTCGCTGGCCTTCACCAACCCCTTCGCAGTAATGAAGCTGACGAAGGGGACTCGCTGCTTGATGGATTCTTCGGAGGCCTGGATGGCAGCCTCTTCGCTAATCAGCCCGTCGGAGACCAGCCTGCGGGCAAGACCGCTGAGATAAGTTCTTGGGCTGGAGACTGCCATAATTTCGTTAGGTCCCGTAAAACCACGCCGGTTTGACAGGGTAATAGTAGTTGATACCGGGTGCTTAGCCAACAGCCGCTCCCGGGCGGCGCGGACCACTGCCGCCACCGCTGTGAACCGCGTCACGCAGGGGCCGGGGACTCAGCGTGTGGCCCCGGCGCAAGGCCGCCGGATCACGCCGCGGCCGCTGCACCTTTAGTGAGAACCAGCTCGCCCTCCCGCCAGTCTGCCTCTATGGTGTCACCCGGGCCGAACCGCCCGCCAAGCAGGGCCTGCGCCAAGGGATTCTCCAACAGGTGCTGAACGGAGCGCTTCAGCGGCCGGGCGCCGTAAACCGGGTCGAAGCCTGCCTTGGCCAGCATGTCGAGGACGCCGGTGCCTAGGGTGAGCTCGATGTGGTGATCGCGCAGACGCGCGCGCAGCCGTTCGACCTGAAGGCCTGCGATGGCGCGGATCTGCTCCCGGTCCAGGGGATGGAACACCACCACCTCGTCGACCCGGTTGATGAATTCCGGGCGGAAATGTTTGCCTACTATCTCCATGATCGCCTCTTTCATGGCAGCGTAGTTCTCGTCTCCTGCCAGCTCCTGGATGAGCTGTGAGCCCAGGTTCGAGGTCATCACGATCACGGTGTTGCGGAAATCCACGGTACGCCCCTGGCCGTCGGTCAGGCGGCCGTCGTCCAGCACCTGGAGCAGGACGTTGAAGACGTCCGGATGGGCCTTCTCCACCTCGTCCAGGAGAATGACCGAGTAAGGGCGGCGGCGTACCGCCTCGGTCAGATGC
Source organism: uncultured Ectothiorhodospiraceae bacterium (assembly GCA_964461215.1). Lineage (GTDB taxonomy): Bacteria > Pseudomonadota > Gammaproteobacteria > JAABTG01 > JAABTG01 > CAYWTP01. The sequence continues at coordinate 16,667 of CAYWTP010000046.1, forward strand.
CCCCCTTCTTCGTAGCCCACGTAGCCGGGGGGGGCACCGATGAGCCTGGCTACCGAGTGCTTTTCCATGAACTCCGACATATCGATGCGGACCATGGCCTCCTCGGTGTCGAAGAGGAATGCCGCCAGGGCCTTGCACAGCTCCGTCTTGCCCACCCCGGTGGGACCCAGAAACAGGAACGAGCCATTGGGACGGTTGGGGTCGGCCAGTCCCGCCCGCGAGCGGCGAATGGCATCGGACACGGCGCGCACTGCCTCGTCCTGGCCGACGACCCGCCCGTGCAGGGCTTCCTCCATGCGCAGCAGCTTGTCCCGCTCGCCTTCGAGCATCTTGGACACCGGGATGCCGGTCCACTTGGACACCACCTCGGCAATCTCCT
>CAYWTP010000047.1:0-16784 GCA_964461215.1 uncultured Ectothiorhodospiraceae bacterium
TGGGCGGCGTGCGGGTCAGCGAGACCGGCGCCGATCTCGCGGTGATCCTCGCGGTGCTGTCCAGCCAGCGTGAGCGCAGGGTGCCGGCCGAGCGCGTCGTGTTCGGGGAAGTGGGACTGGCCGGAGAGATCCGCCCCGTGCAGAGCGGCGAGGAGCGCCTGCGCGAGGCCGCCAAGCACGGCTTCAAGCAGGCCATCGTGCCCAAGGCCAACGCGCCCAAGCGCCCGCCCGAAGGACTGGAGGTGATTGCGGTGTCGCGGCTGGGGGAGGCGGCGGAGAGAATGGTGGAGTAGCAGCTGCCCGCTGTTGGTCTTCAGTGTCGGTTTTCAGTGGGCAGTGTTTGCCGGTCCGGCCGGTGCGGTGCGGCCACGCCCCAGCTTACTTCTGCTCTACTCAACACTGGACACTCACCGCTTAACCCTGAGCCCTGGTCTCTACGTTCTCATCCTCTGGCTTCCCACCAGCGCTTCCAGCTCCCGGTCCAGCAGGTCGGGCTCGCCCAGATTCAGCTCCACCAGGCGCCGCAGGTGGGTCATGCTGTCCAGGTCGATGTGCTCGCAAGTGAAGCCGATGCAGGCGGGGCCTTCGTGGGAGGCGGCGGTCTGCATCTGGATGACCGCCTCCAGGTCGCCGTTCAGGGTGATGCGCAGGTCGAACGGCTGGCCGATGGCCGGATGCCAGTCATCGGGCCGGCGGATTAGCACTCCGCGCAGGGACACGTCGAGAAGCTGGCTTTCCCACGCGGCGCCGCCACTGGATACGCGAACGCATGCGTCGAATGGTATGCGGGAGAAGTGGCGCTTTTCGTTGGCAAGAGCGTGCATGGCCATCGGAACCTCGTCTTCGAGCCCCAAATTGGCCCGTGGAAGGATCTTCGGCAGACTCCGCCCCGACTTGAGCGGCCTCATAGGTTAGCTCTTAAGCCAAGTACGCGGTGTCCATGTGAGGTTTGCAGGACCGTGAGCAGCAGGGATGCTGCGACCGAGCCCACACGGACGTGTTCACGGCGTGTCCTGCGGGCCTCACATGGACGGCATGGCCTAAAGATCCTACGTATGTGAGCGGCCTAGTCCTCCCCGCGCGGCCGGGGCCGGCGCTTGCGCAGAGCCGGGTTGATGCGCACGGTCTTCACGGCGTTGCCGGTGGTCTGCACGATCTCCAGCGGATACCCGGAAAGCAGCAGGCTGGTACCGGGCTCCGGGATGGTCTCCATGTATTCCAGGATCAGGCCGTTCAGGGTCTTGGGACCGTCTGTGGGCAGGTCCCAGTGCATGGCGCGATTCAGGTCCCGGATGGTGGTGCTGCCCTCTACCAGCAGGGTCCCGTCAGGCCCGGGCACGATGTCCGGATTTTGGGCCGCCGGATCGGAGGTGAACTCTCCCACGATCTCCTCCAGGATGTCCTCCAGGGTCACCAGGCCTTCTATGTCGCCGTACTCGTCCACCACCAGTCCAATGCGCCGGCGCTGGCGCTGGAAATTCAGGAGCTGGGTGTGCAGAGGGGTGTGGGACGGTACGAAATACGGCTCCCTGGATACCTCGCGCAGGTGTTCCGCGTCTATCTTGTCTTCGTCCACCAGGTGCAGCGCCCGGCGCACGTGGATAATGCCCACGACGACGTCGACCTCGCCTTCGTACAAGGGGAGCCGGGTATGCTGGCTGTTGATGAGCTGCTCGCGGATGGTGTCCACCGGGTCCTCCAGGTCGATGCCGAAGATCTCGTTGCGGGGCACCATGATGTCGTCCACCGTGACCTTCTCCAGATCCAGAATGCTCACCAGCATCTTCTGATGGCGGCGCGGAATCATGGCGCCGGCCTCGTTGACCACGGTGCGCAGCTCCTCCCGGCTGAGGGGCTGGGAGTCGATGGCTTCCGGCGACATGCCGAACAAGCGCAGCAGGCCGTTGGAGATGAAGTTGATGACCCAGACGAAGGGGTAAAGGACCTTGAGCAGCGGCCCCAGCACGTAGGACGCCGGATAGGCGACCCGCTCCGGGTGCAGGGCGGCCAGGGTCTTGGGTGTGACTTCGGCGAAGATGAGAACGACCAGGGTAAGCAACCCGGCGGCGATGGCGATGCCGGCCTCGCCGAACAGCCGCAGGGCGACGACCGTGGCGATGGACGAGGCCAGGATGTTGACGAAGTTGTTGCCCAGCAGAATGACCCCGATGAGCCGGTCGGGGCGCTCGAGCAACGCGCTCACGCGCTGTGCCGCCCGGTGCCCGGTCTTGGCCATGTGGCGCAGGCGATAACGGTTGAGAGACATCATTCCCGTCTCGGATCCGGAGAAGAACGCGGACAGGACAATGAGTACGGCCAGCGCGCCCAGCAGCGCACCGAGGTGAAGATTCATCAAGGGACGCGGGACCTCCGTGGAGCGCGCCGCCCATCTGCAGCCGCTGGCTCATGGGGCGTGGTCGCGTGGATATCCATGGCAGTGCCGCCAGCTCAGCGCTTCAGGATCAGCTCCAGCACCAGCTTGCTGCCGAAATAGGCCAGCATCAGGGCGACGAAGCCGATCAGAACCCAGCGTACCGCGACCCTGCCACGCCAGCCGAAGCGCCAGCGGCCCCAGAGCAGCACGGCGAAGATCAGCCAGGCCGTGATGGACAGGATGGTCTTGTGGGCCACGTGCTGGGCGAACATGTCGTCCAGGAACATCATGCCGCTGACAATGGCCAGGCTGAGCAGGAAGAATCCCAGCCAGAGCATCTGGAACAGCAGCGTCTCCATGGTCTGCAACGGCGGCAGGGTGCGGATCAGGCCGCCCAGGCGCTTGCGCCGGAGCTGGCGATCCTGGTAGGCGAGCAGCAGGGCCTGCACGGCGGCGATGGCGAACACGCTGTAGGCGACGATCGCCAGGAATACGTGGAGGTCGAATCCCCACCCCATCTCGGGCAGCATGTGATGGCTGGGATAGGCGATGTCCAGCAGCAGTGCCAGGGCCGCCAGCGGCAAGACCACCAGACCCAGATTCTCCACCGGCTTGCTCAGGGCCGCCACCAGGACCACGGCCACCACCACCCAGGCCACCAGAGACATGGCGTTGAAGAAGCCCAGGTTGGTGCCGGCGGCGGTCACGATGCCGTGGTACAGAACGAAGGCGTGAAGCAGCGCGGCGAACGCCGCCGCCGCCGAGCTCCAGCTCTTGTTAAGATGGGCTGCAAGATCGCCCGAAACCAGGCGCAGACCCAGCATCGCCGTCGCCGTCAGGTAGAGCACGGCGCTCAACACGCCTATCGTTATCATGGTTTACCAGCCACTGAAAAACCGGCTGCCGCCCGTCGGAATCCGGCCGCGGGAGTGAGAGAAGGGCGGGAAGTATCCATACCGCCGCTACCTTAAGTAAAGAGGCGTCGCATGGCAAGGATACTGTTTTGCTGGGAGCTGGGGGCCGGGCTAGGCCACATGCTGGTGCACCTGGACCTGGCGCGGCACCTGCGCGAGCAGGGTCACGCCGTCGCGTTTGCGTTGCGTGATTTGTCCCGCGCCGAGGTGGTGTTCGGCCGCGAAGGCTTCACTTACGTGCAGGCTCCAGTGCGCATCCGGCCGGTGGCGGATCCGGTGCCGGTACCCAGGACCTATACCCACATTCTGCACAATATCGGCTTTGCCGATACACTGGCATTGACGGCTCAGGCCAAGGCCTGGCGGACCCTTTACCGGGGGCTCAAGCCGGACCTGCTGGTGTTCGACCACAGTCCCACGGCCATGCTGGCTGCACGGGGCATGACCGTGGCCCGCGTCATGCTCGGCTTCGGCTTTATCCTGCCGCCACCGGCCAGTCCCTTCCCGGATCTGCGCGGCGGACCGGCGCCTGCCGACTGGAGCCCCGACGCGGACGAAGACAGGCTGCTGGTGAGGATTAACCGGGTCGCGGACGGCTTGGGCGTTGACCACCTGCAGCGGCTGTCCGATCTGCTGCAGACCGACGACAGGTTTCTGCTGACCTTCCGGGAGCTTGACCAGTATCCACCGCGCGAGGCCGAGCAATACTGGGGCGACGGGCCGCGGGATGCGGGTGAAGAGCCCCGGTGGCCAGCCGGCGAGGGCAAGCGCGTCTATGCCTATCTCAAGCCCTTTGGGACTCTCCCGAGCTTGCTGGCGGACCTCAGGAACACGGGTTGCCCCACGCTGGTGTACAGCGACGAGCTGCCCGAGAATCTGGTTCAGGAGTTCAGCGCTCCCACACTGCGTTTTGTACGCAGGCCGCTCAATCTGCGGCGCTTTGCCCGGGAGTGCGACCTGGCCGTGCTCAACGCCAACCACGGTACCACCGCGGCCATGTTCCTGGCCGGCCGGCCCATGCTGCAGCTCCCCCTGCACCTGGAGCAGCTAATAACGGCAAGCAACACCCAGCACCTGGGAATAGGCCTGAGCGCGCCACTGCTCAAGCCCCAGGGCATGCGCAACAAGCTCAAAGTCTTGCTGGAGTCGGACACCTTTGCCCGCCAGGCCGGGATCCTGGCGGCCCGATACCAGGGCTTCGATCTGGAACGGCGCAACACCGCAATCGCCGAGCGCCTGGGGACGCTGACGAGCTGATTGGCGGTGGTGCGAGTGGCCCGAGTGGCGAGGGCGGTGGGAACGCCGGAAAGGGATTCCGGGCCTCTGCTCTTGACGGCCTTGAGGGTGGCCATTCTTAGCTACGGCAATCCCTTGCCGGGGTTCGGCGGCCGGGAAAAGTGGTTGTCTTACCAAGGCTAATCCGTTAAGGTTCGAGCTGAATCTCAGGGTTGCGTTTTCCGGGGGGCGCCACACTTGATCGGCGGGTATAGACTGTCCGTGCTTGCGGGCGTGTTGGTGCTGTCTGCGACGACCGCCGGCGCTCAGCCTCCCACGCCGGGAGACGTCCGTGCTCCCTTCGAGCAACGCCCCGAGCTGCCCAAGGGCACCTTGCCACCAGCGCAAGGGGCGCCGTCTGCCCCCGTCTCCAGAAAGGTGCCGGCGGGAGCCAAGCGGGTGCTGGTTCAGCGTTTCCGCTTCGAGGGCAATCAGGTCTACACGGCCGAGCAGCTTCAGGCCGTCATCGCCGGCTGGGAGGGCAAGGAGCTTACCCTCGACGACATCTACCATGTCTCGGACGTTCTCACGGCATTCTATCGCCGTCACGGCTACATGCTGGCTACGGTCAACGTGCCGGCCCAGCGCGTGCGCAGCGGCGTCATCCGGCTGGAGGTCGTGGAGGGCCGGCTGGAGGACGTGAGGTTCGAGGGCAACCAGAGCTATAGCACGGAGTTCCTGGGCCGGCGTCTGCGCGGCGTCAGAGCGGGACAAGTGCTCACGGCGAGGAAGCTGGAGCGCGACCTGCTGCTGCTCAACGACCTGCCCGGACTGACCGCGCGCTCGGTCATCGAGCCGGGGCGCCAGTACGGCACCTCGGACCTGCTGGTGCGCACGCAGGAGAAGCGCATCGCCGGCAGCCTGCGCCTGGACAACTACGGCCGGGTCACGGTGGGGGAGTGGCGCCTGGAGGCGGAGGCCAGCGTCAACAACCCGCTGGCCATCGGCGATCAGCTCAATCTACTGGTGACCCAGTCCGGATCCGCGCACCTGCGCTTCGGGCGCCTGAGCTACTCGCTGCCGGTGGACGACCGCGGGACCCGCGGCACGATCAGCTACTCGCGGTTCCTGTACGACGTGGCCCCGGCCAAGGCCGGGGTTGCCGACAGCCATGGCGACGGTAGCGACTGGCGGGTCCAGCTCAGCCATCCCGTGGTGCGCTCGCGGCAGCGCAACGTGCTGGCCAGCGCGGGCTTCGTTCGCCAGGACAATTACTCCAGCACCGATCCGGGAACGGGTCCGCAGACGTCCGGCACTTACATCGGCTACGGCGAGTTCTCGGTGCTATGGGCGGAGCAACACAAGGATCGCTCCCAGACTCTGGCCTCGGCGGTGCTGTCCGGCAACTTCAAGCACAACCACAACGGATCCCGCGCCAACGCCCTGAAGGGCAAGCTTCAGGTCAATCTCACCCATGTCCGGGCGCTCACGCCCAAGTGGGTGCTCCAGGCACAGGCCGAAGGGGTGCTGAGCGTGGACCCGCTTCCCAACGGCCAGCAGTACCGCATCGGCGGTCCCGGGAACGTACGCGGCTTTCCCTCCTCGGAGCTTTCCGGAGACAATGGCTACCGCTTTTCGCTGGAGGCCAGCAGGCCGCTGCCCCTGTGGCAGGGTCTTAACAGCCGCTTCCGGGTGTTCTGGGACGGGGGTGTGGTTCTGCGCAGCGACGCCAGCCGCGCGCCGGGCGGAGCCTTTGCGGTGGTGTCGGCGAAGGGTCGAGAATCTCTGACTGACATCGGTGCCGGACTGAGTCTCCCGTTCTCGGACCGCCTGGGCCTGGATCTTGAATACGTGCGCCCCACCGATGGGCACACCGTCAGCGACGGGCGGCGAAATGACAGGTACTGGGCCGTGCTGACCGCGACCTTCTGAGCCGGCGCGGCAGCCGAATGCTGAATTCGTGAATGGCGTCACGCCCCGCGGGCCGCCACAGAGGCGACGCCAGGCGGTTTGCGCTAGATTCCAGATAATGCACAAGCGACGAGTGAACACCAGCCAGGTATTCCAGATGCACAAGGTTCTTCCTGCCGACCGCCGGTGCTTCGCTCTGCGCCCCCTGGTAGCCGCTCTTTGCCGGATCATCCGGCGTCCCGGCCCCTGGGTGATACTGGCGGGGGCGGCGCCGGGGCTGGCGCTGGCCGGGCCCGCTGGGGAGTCGGTGGACCCTGGAGCGGCGGTAGTTACCCGGCCGGATGCCAACACCACCCGCATCGACCAGTATGCCGACCGGGCCGTCATCAACTGGCAGAGCTTCTCCATCGCCGGCCAGGAGTACGTGCAGTTCAACCAGCCGGCCGCCAGCTCGGTGGTGCTCAATCGGGTGACCGGCGGCGATGCATCCAGCATCCTGGGTCACATGAGCGCCAACGGCCGGGTGTTCCTCGTCAATCCGGCCGGTATCTACTTCGGGCCCGGGGCTCAGATCGACGTGGGCGGCCTGGTTGCCAGCATCCATGACATCGGCGACCAGGACTTCCTCGACGGGCACTACGTGTTCAACCGGGATCCGTCATCGCCGCCCGGTGCCGGGGTGGTCAATGACGGCGCCATCCGGGCGGCGGACGGCGGCTTCGTGGTCCTGGCCGGCGACTATGTCAGGAACAACGGCATCGTCCAGGCCACTGCGGGCACCGTGGCCCTGGCGGCGGGCGATCGGATCACGCTGGACATGGATGGCGACGGCTTGGTCAGCTTCGCGGTGGATGGCAAGGTTCTGAGCAACCTTGCCGGGGTGGACAACGCCGGGGAGGTCACCGCCGACGGCGGGCGGGTGATCATGACCGCCAAGGTCTCCGAGGATTTGATGGCCACGGCGGTCAACAACAGCGGACTGGTGCGGGCCCACAGCATGGTGGAGCGCGGCGGCGATATCTACCTGCTGGGCGAGGGCGGTGACGTCGTCAACGAGGGTACCGTCGATGCATCCGGCTCGGGCGGCGCCGACGGCGGTGGCGTGGTCGCGTACACCGACAAGAATATTGCCCTGACCTCGTCCAGCCGCATCCAGGCCCGGGGCGATGGGGCCGGCAACGGCGGTGCCGTGCGGGTGGTTGCCGACGGCATGCTGGACTTTCGCGCAGGTGCCGCCATCGACGTGAGCCAGGGCAGCGCCGGTGCCCGCGGCGGTGCGGTGGAGGTCAGCGGTCACGGCGGGCTGCGCCTGCGCGGCCGGATCAGTCTCGGCACCGGTGGCCGCCTGCTGATCGATCCGGCGCACCTGACCATCAAGGCCGGCGCCGGCACGCCCTCCTACTCCACCGGCAGCAACCGCACCTATGTGCCAGAAGGCTTCATCGAGAGCCAGATCAACGCCAGCAACGATCTTATCCTGGTAGCCGACTCGGTGATTGATGTCAGCGGGTCCGTGGCCATTGCCGGTAGCCTGGGCTATGGCAACCTGAGTCTCGCCATCGGGCAGGTCAACGTACCGCCGACCGGGATGCCCGCGCTGCCCATCCACGTGGCCGGTGCTGGCTGTGCCGGGTACGGCGTGTGCAGTCCCGGTACGTACGAGATCAACCCCAACAGCCTGACGCCCGGCGACGTCAATCTCAACGGGCTGTCCGTGCACATGAACGGCAATTTCGCCGCCTACGGCGCCAACTCGGGCCAGGGGGTGGTGACGACCGGGCCCGGCCCGATCGTGGCGGGTAACATCTATCTGGAGGGCGGCGCCAGCGGCGGTGCCGTCAACGTCAATGGCTCGATAGAGGCCCGCGGATCCCAGGCCAATCCGTCCCCTCTGGTGCGGGTGCTTGGTGATACCGTCAACGTGAATGCCAATGTGAGGGCGATCGCGGCCACCGCCTCTTCCGGCGCGCCGATCGGCGGGAGCCCCACCGTGCACATCTCGGCCGGCACGGGAGGCATCAACTTCACGGGCGGCAATATTATCGCCACCGGCGACACACAGGACAGCTTTCACGACGGCGGCGGCTATCCGTCCTATGGGGGCCAGGTGCTCGGACCTGCGGGGAGCGTGGTGCGCCCTCAGCTCGGCGGCTCGAGCAGCGCCAGCGTGGTGTTGGAGGCGAGCGGTAACATCAGCCTCAGCGCATCCTTTGGGTATGCCTCGACCAACCCGGTCGGTGCGACCGGCGTCGTGGGCGCGTTCTCGCGCAACGCCAGCGTGGAGATCCGTTCCTACGGTGGCGACGTGAACGTGGGACAGGCCTCCGGCCCCGTAGTCATGGCCCAGAGTTGGGGGAGCGACGGTGGCAGTGCCGTTGTCAAGGTACAAGCCGATGCGGGAGCCGTGAACGTTCATCGGCCCTCCAGTCCTTTCTTCGAGCCCGGATACGGCGCGTCGCCGGATCCGGGCCTGGCCTTCGAGGCCATCCGGGCCGAAGGCGCGACGGGCCACGTGGGAATCCGGGCGCAGACCGGAATCACCGTTGACGGCAACGTATCGGGAAGCGGCCGCAGTTCCGGCGAAGTTTCCCTCGTTTCGAAGACCGGTCCTGTCGTTGTGACCGGATCCGTGGATGCCTGGGCCGACTCCGGCAGTGCCAGGGCGCTGGTGGTAGGCGGGTCCACAGACGGCTACGGCGCGGTGGTTACGGACCAGAACGGGCGGGTGATGGGCCTTAGCGGCTCGGTTCAGATCAACGGCTATGTCGGCGCCGATGCGGGGGGAACCTCCGGCTCCGCGGAGGTCATCGTCGCCGGCAACGGTGTGACCGTCGGCACGCCGGGTACCCCCGGCTACATCACGGCCGGCCTGGATCGGCCATCCAATACCTCTAGTGCGGCCGTATACGTCGATGCGGGCACCGGTGACTTCACGCTGAATGGCGGCGGCATCGCCGTGTTCGGCAGTACCGATACGGCCGTCCCCGCATCCATCGACCAGGCCACGGGCGCGCTGGACGTACCCGGTCTCGGGGACGGCAGCGGCTCGGCCAGGGTCGTGGTCACCGCAAACGGCAACATCAATCTCAACGCCCCGCTCGGGGTGTATACCTATACCGCGCCAGCGCCCTACAGCGCGTTCTCCCCGTCCATACAGCAGATCCCTACGGGCGTGATTCTGGCGTCGGCCCGTACCGCGCGCGTCGAACTCAATGCCGGCAACGGCATCAACGTGGGCACTGCGACAGGTGGCCCGGCCGTCATCGCGGTCGCCGACTCCCATGGCGCGGGATCGGCCTACGCCAACATTGTGCTGAAGGCCGCAGGAGCCGTCACCGTTAATCCGGCAAGTCTGCCGCTGTTGAACACCTCCACCGGCTTGGCCGTGGATGTGACCATTGGTGCCGTCGCCAACGCTGACCAGTCGGGCTCCGCCTCCGTGTCCATCGAGGCCGGGGCGGTGGCGGTTGGCCAGGGCGCGAGCATCTGGGCCAGTGCCGACTCGAACAGCAGTGCTCCCCAGCCGAACAGCGGAGCGGCGTCGGTGGACGTCGTGGCGTTCGATCACGGCGTGGCCCTGGGCGCTTACGACATTCACGCCTACGGGGACGTTCAGGCCCGGGCGCCCTATGGCAGCGCATCGCTCAAGCTCCAGACCGGCGATGGCGCCGGCGCTATCGGCAATCTGGTGGAGGTTGGGGGTGAGGCCCTCGCCGTGGCCGGCTCCGGCAGTGCTTCGGTGCAGCTCCTGGCGGGCCACGGCTATGGTAGTGGTGACGACGTGTCGGTGCTGGGTGAGGCCAGAGCGCTGGCCGGTGGGAGTGGCAGCTATCCGGCAACGATCACCGTGGCGGGGCGCGACGTCTTCATCGGCAAGACCGGCGCCTACAGCGGCCGTCTGGTGGCGGGATTCACCAACTCCAGCAACACCGCCAGCGCGCTGGTGGACATCATGGCCACCCAGGACTTCCATCTCTTCCAGGGGGGCGTGGTGGCCCGCGGTGCGGCGCGACTTGCGCCGCCCAGCCTGGCTACCGACGGCAGCGTGATCGGGCCCGAGATCGCCGGTATGGGTACCGGCAGCGTCAGTATCTCCGCCGGCCGGGACGTGCTGCTCGATGCACCCTTCGGCTTCGACAACCGCGGAACGCCGGGAACCTCGGATGATCGGACGCTGGGTGTGGTCAGCGCCCAGGGTAATACCGCCGAGCTCGGCTTCACGGCTGGGCGCTACATCACCATCAACGGCTCCATGGTCTCCGTGCGGGCCGAGGGACAGTACGCCAATGGGTCGGCGCAGCTCACGGCCCAGGGCGCGATCCTGGTGCAGCAGCCGGCGGCCAAGTCCAAGCATCCCGGCGTATCCGGCAACGGTGCCTACCACGGCGTAAACGTGCGCGCGGACAGCGGCGGCTCTCCCGGGCCGGTGAATGCATCGCTCACCATCGACGGCGGCAGCGTGGTCATCGCCGGCGGGACGGGCGGCAACAGGGTCGGGGCGCGGGCCATCGGCGGCTCGTCGGCGACAGCGCAGGTTGTGTTGCAGGCCGACGACCGCGGCAGCACGCAGACGGGCAACATACTGGTCGGCGGCACCGCAGAGGCGATCGTCAGCGGTCCAGGGCCCAGTGACAGTGCCAAGGTACTGGTACGGACCGGCAGCCAGGCCAATGGCGGTGGCTCCATTGGCGTATCCGGCAAGCTGCTGGCAACTGCGAGCACCGGCTCCGCGGTGGTGGGCGTGATCGGGGGAGATGGAGGCAACGGCGGTGGCCCCATCAGCCTCTCGGGGCAATTGGCCGCCCTGGTCTCCTCCTCCGGGAACGCCACGGTGGATGTGAAGAGCGGCGTGGGCGGCAGCGGTGGGGCCATCACGGTGACCACAGCGGGTACGTTGACCGCCCGGGTGGGCGCCGGCGGCCTCGGTAGCGGCACTGCGGGGGTGAAAGTCGCGGCCGGCTCGTCGGGGGGCACCGGTGGACCCATCAGCATGCAGGGCACCGCCACGGCGGGCGTGAGCGGACCAGGGTTCGCCGGCCTCAGCATTCTCAGCGGCAACGGGGCCGGGAACCAAGGTGGCAACGTCTCGGTCTCGGGTACGGCCACTGCCGAAGTCAGCAATGGAAGCGCGGCCGTCACGGTTTCCGCCGGCGGCAGCGGCGGCTATGGCGGTGCGGTCACGATTGCCGGTGCCCTGAAGGCGACTGCATCGTCCGGCAGCGCCTCGGTGCGGGTCGTAAGCGGTACCTCCGGCGGCACGGGTGGGCCCATCACCCTGGGTCTGTCCGGTGGCGGCGGATCCTTGTTCGCCTCCGCGGGAACCGGCAGCGCCTTCGTCAGCGTCGCAGCGGACACCTCCACCGTCACCCAGTACGCGGGGCATCACATCAAGGTCGTGGGCTCCGACATCAGCGTGTCCGGCGCACTGGGCGTCAGCCTGGCCGGCGCCGTGTCGGCCTCGGGCGACTCGCCGACGATCGACATCCTGTCCACCAGCGGCTCGGCCACGGTCGGGTCCGTCACTGCCACTGCCCTGAGCGGCGGCGCCACGATCTCGGTCCAGGCCTCTGGCGCGGTCAGCATTCAGGGACAGCTCCTGGCCAGCGGCAGCGGCTCGTCGGACTCCATCAACATTGCCACCGGCCTCGACAGCGGGGCGGTGGTGGCCTCCCAGCCGTTGCAGGCCGACACCGTCAATATCGGCGGCTACGGTGGTCCGGTCAGCGGCCTCGGCGTGGACGTGCAGACCCAGGCCGGAACCATCTACCTGGGCACGGATGGTACGACCTTTGGAGGGCTCAAGGTCGACAACCGGGGCTACGGCGGCCCGGCGCAGATCGCGATCGGCAGTGGCACCGGAACCTTCACGGGTGACGGTCTGCTGCTGTTCGGCGGCGATGCGACGCTCCTAAGCAACGTCACGGGCGGCGGCAACTTCACGCTAGGTGCCGCCGGAATAATAAACGTCACCGGGAGGACGATTTCCACGACTGCCGGGACGACACAGCTCGTCGGTGACGGGTCGCTGCTTGCGGCGAATGCCCACATCACTGCCAACAACGTGGGCCTGAGCGGCGCCAACCAGGTTGACCTTTCCAATGCGAATGTGCAGACCACGCTATTCACCGATGTACAGGGCTTGGCCGGCGCGAGTCTGCCGGGCGACGTGGTTCTGGCCGGCGCCGCCATCAGTACCGGGACGCTGCGCATCCGTGCCCAGGGAAATATCCTGAACACGCCGAGCGGCATCACGGCCGACGGCATTTACCTGTCGGCGGGCCAGAGCATCCAGGTCGGTGGCACCCTTGTCGTGGGACCCGCCGCCGCTCCCGGTGGACCAGACACTCCGGAGCTGATTGCATTGCTTGCGGCCGCCAGCGTGCCGGTGACCTCCGGCGTGGCCGCCACGCCGGTGCCCAATGCCGTGTTCATCGCGCCGGATCTGCAGCTCGGGACTCTGGATCTCAGCAGGGGTGCGGGCTACCTGTGGCTACAAGGCGATACGGTCAGCGTGGGCGATATCGTCAACGAGCCCGCCGAGGTGGTGGTGCAGCTCACCACCTTCGATCCCGGCCGGGAGATCCGGGTGGAGAACGTTGCGCCTTCGGGTGCCGGCGATCCGCCGCTGGGTGCGGACCAGACCTTGTTCACCAACAGCGGCTTGTTCTCCAAGCTCAGCGGCACCACCATCGGCATCGGGGATCCACTCCACAGCGGCGATGTCGTGGTGGGTCAGAACGCCGGCGGCACGGCAACGGTATTCAGCTCCACCAGCACCAAGAACATGGTGTTCATAACCCAGGTCGCGGTGGCCGACGGCCAGCGGGCCAGCGGTCTGGTCGACGGGCTGGGCAATGTCAACACCACCGGCCTGGTCGCCCAGCTCGAGTTCTTCATTGGCGGCACGCTCGGCGAGACAGCGCCTCCTGTTACCTCCGATGAGATCACGAGCACCATCGATACGGCTACGGATCAGTTCGGCGTCAGTCAAGACAACCTGTTCGTGAACGATCAAGGATCGACCACCACCGGGACCGGCGCCTCGGGTGGGGGCACGGCGGGTACGGAGACCGAAGCATCGGGGACGGCCACCAACGGGGGCGAAGAGGAACAGAAGAAGGAAAAGAAGGAGAAAGAGAAAGAGAAAGAGAAGGAGGCGGCTGGCGCGGACCAGGGCAAGAATCCGAAGTCCCTGAAGGATGAGCCCATGTTCGGCGTCAAGAGCGGTGGCGTACAAGGTGGCAATGCCTGCGGTGGTGGCGCATGAAGCTAGTTGAGACGATGCCGCGTTGCTGGATGATCCTGGTGCTGGTCATGCTGCTGCCGTCCGGTCGGGTGGACGCTGCGGCGCAGGGGGCCGGTCGGGTGACGCTGGCCAGAGGCCTGGTGACGGTGTCGACGCCGGAAGGCGACATCCGTCCACTGAAGCTGGGTGACACGGTCCATCCGGGCGAGACCATCCAGACCGGGGCTGGCAGCACGGTGCAGATGCGGTTCACCGACGGTGGCTCGGTGTTCGTGCGGCCCAGCTCGCGCTTCAAAATCGATGCGTACCGGGACACTGGCGACACCGCGAAGGACCGGAGCTTCTTCAGCCTGCTGAAGGGGGGGTTCCGCGCCATCACCGGTCTCATAGGCCATACCAACAGGGCCAACTACCGGGTCAACACGCCCGTGGCGACCATTGGTATTCGTGGCACCGATTTCATGGGCCGGCTGTGCCTGGGGGACTGCCTGGACCTGGTCAACCAGGGTGTGCAGCCACCCCCGGACGGCTTGTATACCGGGGTCAACAAGGGCGGGATCGGTATTACCACCAACGCGGGAACCACCGAGGCCATCGCCGGGCAGTTCTCACGGGTCACCGGCGTGAACGCGATACCGCTGAATCTGGGTTCCCCACCGCCCATTCTTGCCAAGGATCCGTCCTATGGCGAGATGGAGAGTACCGACAACGGGGACTCCTCCGATCAGGGGCAGACCGAGCTTGAGATCCCCGGAAACCGGCCGGGGGAGGGCGAGGGCAAGTGCGCCCTGTGAGCCCATCCGGCACCGCGGGGAGGCGACAGCCGGCGGCATCATGGGGGATCTGAGGCTGCCGCAGCCGCCCGGCTATCGCTCCCTCGTACCGTTCGACAAGGAAAAGCACCGTAACCTGGGCGTATGCGTGGAAGGCTACGGCTTCGCCGCGGGGCTGCACGTCATTCCGCTGCTCGTCCCGGAGTTCTTCCAGGCCGCCCGATTCCTGCCCATCGTCTTTGGCAAGGACCCTGCTAGCCGGCAATACTTTCCGGCCGTCCTCACCAGCCTGACGGTGGGAGCCAACCTGCTGGTCGATGGCCAGGGTCGCTGGAGCCCAGGCGTGTACATTCCGGCATTCCTGCGCCGCTATCCTTTTCTCACCGTTGAGGTGCGTGGCGCAGAGGTTTCAGGGGAGCCCCGCTTTCTGCTGTGCGTGGATGAGCAGGCCCTGTGCGAGGACGGCGCGCCCCTGTTCGACGCTCGCGGCGAGCCAGCGGCGGAGTGGCGGCGGGTGGAGAGCTTCGCCAACGACATGATTGCCGCCCAGCGACAGACCACTTTGTTTGTGCGCTCTCTGGAGCAGGCAAAGCTGCTGGAGCCATTCGAGGCCCAGGCCAACGCCCGGAGCGGAGAGCAGTACCGGCTGCGCAGTCTGTTCCGGGTGAACGAAGACAAGCTGAACCGTCTGCCGGGAAAGGCCGTGAAGGATTTCATGAGCCGTGGCGAGCTTTCCCGGATCTACGCCCACCTCATGTCACTGGACAACTTTGCCGGCCTGCTCGACCGTTCGGTGGACGTGGGTGCCCGGACAGACCGGGCCTGACGGTACAACGTAGCCGGGATACAGCGAAGCGGAATCCGGTAAGGGAGCCACCACCCAGCCCGGCTCCGGATTACACGGCGTTTCATCCGGGCTACCTACCAACAGCCGGCGGCCAGCTACCAGCCAGCCCTGCCACTCTCGCCACCCTCGCCACTCCCGCCCCCTGCTGTAGGAGCGGGCGTCAGCCCGCGAACAGCACTGGCACGCCTTGTCGGCTTTGGGCGCCGTTCTGTGCTAAGGTTCGGCGTCGGATCCGCCTCCTGGTAACGCGACTATGGGTGTCGATATTCGTTTGTCGGACAGGGAGTTTCCGGTCTCCCCGGTGTTCGTTGATTTCCTCAGCCACATCGTCGAGGAGCGGCCGTTCGACGGGGCTCAGTGGCACGATCAGCTCAGCGAGGAGCTGAGCAACCAGCAGCAGGAGGTGCTGGCCAGGGCGGCGGAGAATGCGGCCAAGGTCATGGCCATGCCGGTGGGCCAGCGCCACATCGGCCGCGCCTATGAGCTGTTCGTGGCCCTGATGACCGGTGACGTGGACAAGATTAAGGACATCCAGTTCAAGTTCCATTTCATCAACGTCATCGGGGTGCCGCGCAACGGCGGCTCGTACCTCACCAAGGAGATCTATCGCGCCCTGGGCTACGACCCGGAGAAGGTCCCCAACGTGGTGGCCCACGACGGCTTTCCCGAGGCCTCCCCATTCCGCTTCGAGCGCGGTGTGAATAGCTGGATGACCAGCCTCCAGACCATGGCCGAGTTTCTCACCATGGTGGAGATCTACTTCGGCAAGGCCAGGCCCCACACGGGCAAGATCATCGTGCCCAAGAAGCTCACCAAGGGCAGCTACGCCGGGGGCTTCTTCCACCGCATCCTGGGCGAATCGGTGGAGCACATCCTCACCATCCGGCACCCGGTCACCTCCTGCATTTCCACCTACGAGAAGTCCGGAGGTCTCCCGGACAACGGCGGATTCACGGTGCGGGGCAACATTGAGGAGTGGGTGCGGCGCGATCTGGTGTATACCGGGATCGAGCCCGAAGCGGTCATGGCCATGGATTACTTCGATGCCTACCTGCGTTACTGGGAGCAGTACCACTACTACATCGCCACCACGGGGCTGTCGGCCAACCGGGACATCCGCATCGTGGCCTACGGCAGCGAACGCATGATGGAGGTAGCGCGGGACTTCTACTACCGCTTCGGTGATCGCAACCCCCGCCCCGAGGCGTTCAGGACCTTCGACAACCGCCAGCGCCACCCCGACTGGTTTACCAAGGCCGAGCCGGTAGTGCGCCGGGTCCACGAGGTGTGGTCACGCGTCGGGCTGGCCTTCTCAGTGGAGGAGGTCATGGAGGCGTGGTAACGGCCGGCTGATGGAGCTCAGGTGGATCGCGGTGACGGCCGGCGCGGAAAAGGACGTGCAGGCATGAAGGTCTTCGGCGTTGGCCTGCTGCGCACAGGCACCCTGAGCCTGACCCGCGCGTTGCAGCTACTGGGTCTGCGCAGCAGTCATTTCGAGCCCTTC
>CAYWTP010000048.1:0-16769 GCA_964461215.1 uncultured Ectothiorhodospiraceae bacterium
CGTCCGCCGCGTTCCAGTTTACGGCAACGCCTTCATCCAGCTGCGCGAACACCTCCTCGAACCAGGCCGTGCCGCACAGCACGGCCGCCTCGCGGCTGATCACCGTGGCGGCGGTTCGACTGTCCAAGGGTATGAGGATGGCGGTGACGTCGCCGTCGCCAACGTCCTCGGCCAGGGCGCGGGCCACGGTGGCCCGCAGATCGTCGGTCAGGTCCTGCATCCGGCATCGTCTCCGTGAATCGGCTTCATCGCATCAGGCGCGCTCGCGGGCCAGGAACTCCCGACTCAGGCGGAAGACCACGGGGCTGAGCAGGGTCAGCGCGAGCAGGTTGGGTACCGCCATCAGGCCGTTCATGATGTCGGCCAGCAGCCACAGCAAGCGTACGTGCTGGTTGGCGTCGGCCGCCAGCGCGCCGAGCGGGATGGCGACGATCCACAGCAGCCGGTATGGCAGGATGACGCGCACGCCGAAGATGTACTCCGCGCAGCGCTCGCCGTAATAGCTCCAGCCCAGGATCGTGGTGAAGGCAAAGACCAGCAGGCCGAAGGTTACGATGACGCTGCCGAAGCCGGGCAGTCCGGCATCGAAGGCGGCGGTCGAGAGTGCCGCCCCGGTCTCGCCGCCCGTCCAGGCGCCCGTGACTACGATGACCAGGCCGGTCATGGTGCAGATCACGATGGTGTCGATGAAGGTTCCCAGCATGCCGATGGTGCCCTGGCGGATGGGTTCGCGGGTCTTGGCCGCGGCATGGGCGATGGGGGCGCTGCCCAGGCCGGCCTCGTTGGAGAAGACGCCGCGGGCCACCCCGAAGCGTATCGCGGCCCACACCCCCGCGCCGGCGAAGCCGCCGGCAGGGGCGGTGCCGGTGAAGGCGCTGCCGACGATGGTGGCCAGCGCCGCCGGGATCTGGCTGAAGTTCAACCCGATGACCGCCAGAGCTCCGAGCACGTACACCAGCGCCATGAATGGCACCAGCCCGGCGGCGACTTCCGCGATGCGCCGGATGCCCCCGATGATGACCGCGCCCGCCAGCACCGCCATTGCCAGTCCAGCGATCCAGTTGGGCAGATGAAAGGTGGCTTCCAGGGCGTGGGCCACCGAGTTGGACTGTATGGTGTTGCCGATGCCGAAGGCGGCCAGCATGCCGAACAGGGCAAACAGCCAGCCCAGCCACCGCCAGCGTTGGCCCAGACCGTTGCGGATGTAGTACATCGGGCCGCCTACATGATTGCCCAGGGCGTCGGTCTCGCGGTAGCGCACTGCCAGCACCGCTTCGGCGTATTTGGTGGCCATGCCGAACAGGGCGGTGATCCACATCCAGAACAAGGCGCCGGGGCCGCCGAGGAAGATTGCCGTCGCCACGCCGGCGATATTGCCCGTGCCGATCGTGGCCGACAGCGCGGTCATCAGGGCCTGGAAGGGGGTGATGTCGCCTTCTTCCTCCCCCGGCTTGCGTCCGCTCCACAGCAGGCGGAAGCCCAGCGCCAGGCGGCGCCAGGTGACAAAACGCAGACCCACCGTGAGGAAGATCCCGACCCCCAGCAGCAGGGCCAGCATGAACGGACCCCAGACGAAGCTGCTTGCGGTGCTCAACAGATCATCCAGGGTGTGCATGGCGGCGTTTCCCGCGGCTCAGGGGTATTGGCGCAAGGTCAGGATGTTACCACGCTGGACCAGCTCCAGTTGCTTGAGGAAGCTCATGCCCAGCAGCACCTCATTGCCGCCCATGTGGGGATTGATGTCGCCGGGTACGTCCGCCAGGGTGATGTCCCCCAGCTCCACGCGCGCAAGGCGGGTGATATAGGTCCTGATCACGCCGGCCGCAGTGGATGCGGCCTGGGCCGGCCCCCTGGGCAGGTGCAGGCGGCGGGCGACGGATTCCGGAACCGAGACCGTGGTAGCACCGGTGTCCAGCAGGAACTCTACCGGCTGGCCGTTGATGCGCCCCGTGGCGACGTAGTGCCCGGCGCGGTTGCGCTTCAGGACCACTTCCCGCACGCCGTCGGCTCGCGGGTGTCCGGCGATTTCCTGGTTGGGGTTGTGCTGGCGCTCCAGCCAGCCGTTGAACAGAAGGGTGCCGAGCCCCAGAGCCACGATCCAGGCCGCGGCGATCATGGCGGTGCCGAGGCGGTGGGGCAGGGGAGAGGGCGGTGGGCTGGGCTCGTTCATCTCATGTAGTGGGCCGTGTGGCAATGCCGGCAATGGTCCTAGTAAGATGCCGCCGAGGTTCCGGGACCGGCCCGGATCGCGCAAGCCTGAGGGTTGCGGCGTTCGCTTTCGGTCAGGGAAGCACCTCGCGGCTCAATGCCGCATGTTGCCACAACTGGAGTGACGGGACACCGAAGGGGTGACGGAGCTGCTCAGAAGATTGCTGTCCGCTATGTCGGAGAGCGTGCGGGACCTCGCCCCGATCATCGTCGTGGTGGCGTTCTTCCAGTTGGCGGTGATACGCCAGCCCATCCCGGATGTGGGCGAGCTGCTTGTGGGCACATTGCTGGTGGTGGTAGGCCTGACCCTGTTCGTGCGCGGGCTGGACATGGGACTGT
Source organism: uncultured Ectothiorhodospiraceae bacterium (assembly GCA_964461215.1). Classification (GTDB taxonomy): domain Bacteria; phylum Pseudomonadota; class Gammaproteobacteria; order JAABTG01; family JAABTG01; genus CAYWTP01. The sequence continues at coordinate 2,548 of CAYWTP010000048.1, forward strand.
TTCCCATCGGGGAATCCATGGCCTATGCCTTTGCCCGCAAGGGTAGCCTGCCCTGGCTGCTGGCCTTCGCCTTCGCTCTGGGCTTTGGCACTACGGTGGCCGAGCCGGCACTGGTGGTGGTGGCCGAGAAAGCGGCCGTGGTGGCGGCCGAAGCCCACATCATCCGCGACACCCTCGCCGGTCGGGCCGCCTATGCCGACGGACTGCGGCTGACGGTTGCGGCTGCTGTCGGGCTGGCGATCGTCGTGGGAGTGCTGCGCATCATCCGCGGCTGGCCCATCCAGTACCTCATCATCTGGGGTTATCTGGGTGTGGTCATCATGACCATCTTTGCACCCAGAGAGATCATCGGCATCGCCTACGACTCGGGTGGCGTGACCACCTCCACGATTACGGTGCCTCTGGTCACCTCCCTGGGCGTAGGGCTTGCGTCCAGCATCGAGGGCCGGAATCCTATGGTGGACGGATTTGGCCTCATCGCCCTCGCCTCGCTCACGCCGATGATCTTCGTCATGGCCTACGGAATGCTGGTATGACCGATTTCGTCGTCAAGCTGCTGGCGGCAATTTACGAGACTTTCTGGGACGTGTTGCCCATCGTCCTCATCATCTTCGGCTTCCAGGTATTCGTGGTGCGCCGGGCGATCCCCAATCTGGGGCGGGTCTTGATCGGCTTTGCCTATGTGGTCGTGGGCCTGACCTGCTTCGTCGTCGGGCTGAAGGAATCGGTGTTTCCCCTGGGTGAGCTGATGGCGGCTCAGCTTACCGAGCCCGCCTTCCTCTTCGATAAGCCGTCGGCCCTGCTGCGGGCGGTGCACTGGCAGGACTACCGCTGGGTGTATGTGTTTGCCGCAGCCATCGGCTTTGCCACCACGGTGGCGGAGCCGGCCCTCATCGCCGTGGCCATCAAGGCCAGGGAGGTTTCAGGCGGAGCGATCGGCGTGTGGGGGCTGCGCATCGCCGTGGCCATCGGTGTTGCCATGGGCATCGCGCTGGGGACTTTCCGGATTGTGACCGGCACGCCGCTGCACTATTACATCATCGTGGGCTATGTAGTGGTGCTGATCCAGACTGCACTGGCGCCGCGGATGGTCATCGCCCTGGCATATGACTCGGGCGGTGTGACCACCTCCACCGTCACCGTGCCGCTGGTCACCGCCCTGGGGCTGGGACTGGCTGGTACCGTGCCGGGACGCAACGTGGTGCACGACGGCTTCGGTCTCATCGCTTTCGCCAGCTTGTTTCCGATGATCACGGTCATGGGCTACGCCCAGATCACCGAGTGGAGGGCACGCCGCACCATTTACCCCAAGTCTGAACAGTCTTCAGAAGGAGAGTGAGCCATGCACTTCAAGCTCATCGTCGCCCTGGTGGAGGACGACAAGACCAACGCCGTACTGGAGGCCGCACGCGAGGCGGGTGCTACGGGTGCCACCGTAATCAACAGCGCCCGCGGCGAGGGCCTGGAGCGCGAAAAGACCTTCTTCGGCCTGACGCTGACTACCCAGCGTGATGTGCTGATGTTCCTGGTGGAGGAGCATATGAGCCGCCGGATTCTCGAAACCATACGCGAGGTGGGCGAGTTCAAGAAGCGCAAGGGCGCGGGAATCGCCTTTCAGTTGGATGTGGAGGACGCAGTAGGTGTAGGACACCAGGCTGCGCTGCTGAAAGAGACCCTGGAGGAGCAGATATGATGGAGCGCAAGCGCCTATGTGTACGCGACGTCATGAAGACGAGCTTCGACACTGTGGACGGCATGGCGCTGGTACAGGACGCCCTGCGGACCATGAAGCACGTGGAGACCAAATGCTTGATCGTGAACAAGCGCGACGCACAGGACGAGGTGGGCATGCTGCTCATCTCCGACATCGCGCGCTACGTGCTGGCCCGGGATCGTTCTCCGGAACGGGTCAATGTGTACGAGATCATGGCCAAGCCCGTACTGACCGTCCATCCCGAGATGGACGTCCGCTACTGCGCGCGGCTGTTCTCCCGCTTCGACCTGTCGCGGGCCCCGGTGGTGGAGAACGGCGAGGTTGTCGGCGTCGTCAGCCTGACCGATATGGTGCTGAAAGGTTTCCTGGCCCAGGACTGACGCCTGAGGCCGACCCAATCTCCCGAAATAGCCGGGTGGATTGATGGCCGGGGCGGTGCTAGCCTATGCGCCCGCACAGCAATCGGTCGGGCGCCGCTGGAGGTCAACATGAAGCCCAGTCCCGCATATCGAGAGGACGAGAGCAGGCTGGCCTTGGCGTCGGTAGCACCGGCACGACTCACCCCGGGGCTGCGCGAAGACGTGATCCAGGGGCTGCTACAGGGTCCGCCACGCATGCTGCCTCCGAAGTACTTCTACGATGCCCGCGGCTCGGTGCTGTTCGACCGGATCTGTGATACCCCGGAGTATTATCCGACCCGCACCGAGGATGCACTCCTGGCGGTCTGTGCACGGGACATCATCGCCCAGGTCAGGCCGCGGCACATCCTCGAGCTCGGTGCCGGCACGGCGCGCAAGACCCGCCGCCTGTTTGACGCCTGCGGGGCCGAAGGCTGCCATAGCGCCTACGCGCCGCTGGACGTGTGCCGCGAGATCCTGCTGGAGAGCGGACAGTCGCTGATCGCGGATTACGACTGGCTGACGGTCAACGCCCTGGTGGGTGACTACCACGCAGGTCTGGACAACCTGCCGCAGCGGGACGGTCCCACGCTGATCGTGTTTCTCGGCAGCACCATCGGCAACTTCTCACACAGCGAGGCCGTGCGCTTGCTGGGCGAGATCCGCGCGAGTATGGAGTCAGGCGATCGCCTTCTGTTGGGCGCCGACCGGGTCAAGGATCCGGGCGTCCTGCACCGGGCCTACAACGACGCCGCAGGCCTGACCGCAGCCTTCAATCGCAATCTGCTGAGGGTGCTGAATAGGGAGCTGGACGCCGATTTCGAAACCACGGGCTTTCATCATCATGCGAGCTACAATCCACAGCGCCAGCAGGTGGAGATGTACTTGATCGCCAGGCGCTGCCAGCGCGTGCGTTTCCGGGCGTTGGACCGGGTGCTCGATCTGGCCGAAGGGGACGGGATCCAGACGGAGCTCAGCCGCAAGTTCACCCGCCAGAGCCTGGGCGCGCTGCTGGCAGCGGCGGGATTTCACATCGAGGAGCATTTCGCACCCGACAACGACTGGTTCTCCCTGGTGCTTGCCGCGCCGGCCGGCACCCACTGAATGCCGCCGCGGCGCCGGTGCATGCATCTGGATTTGGACAGCGGCTGGCTGGAAGGGGTACGCAGGCTGCCCTCGCCGAACTGGGACGCGCGCCCCGAAGGCAGCGAGGTGGATCTGCTGGTGGTGCACGGCATCAGTCTGCCGCCGGGACAGTTCGGCGGCCCTTGGATCGACGCGTTGTTCACCAATCGCCTGGATCCGGGCGCGCACCCTTATTTCCACGACATCGCCGGGCTGCGCGTCTCGGCCCACGTGCTCATCACTCGTAGCGCGGAGATCGTGCAGTACGTGCCGCTGCACGCCCGGGCCTGGCACGCGGGAGCATCCTGTTTCCGCGGCCGGGAGTGCTGCAACGACTTCTCGATCGGCGTCGAGCTGGAGGGTGGCGACGACGTTCCCTACGAGCCCGAGCAGTACCTGCGCCTGGCCGAGCTTTACCGCGCGCTGCGTGCCGTGTGGCCGCGCATCACGCCCGAGCGGGTAGTCGGACACTGCGACATCGCGCCGCAGCGCAAGACGGATCCGGGCCCGTCGTTCGATTGGCGCCGTCTGCGCCGTCTCATCGAGGCGCCGCCTGCGGCAGGCTAACGGGCTGGTGAAGGAGGCTTCAGTGGGGCCATTGGCTTGCCGCCAGGGCGAGACAGGGCCCCTCCCGGGTTGCCGATCCCAGCACAGGAGGAACGATGAAGGATCTGCGGGGTAGGCGTGTACTGGTCACCGGGGGTGCGGGCTTTCTTGGCTCCCATCTGTGTGAGCGCCTGTTGTCGGAGGGCCACGATGTGCTGTGCGTGGACAACTTCTACACCGGGACCAAGGACAACATCTTGCATCTCGTGGGCCAGCCACGCTTCGAGATCATGCGCCACGACGTGACTTTTCCTCTTTACGTGGAGGTGGACGAGATCTACAACCTGGCGTGTCCGGCCTCGCCGATCCATTACCAGTTCGACCCGGTCCAGACCACCAAGACCAGCGTGCACGGCGCTATCAATATGCTGGGTCTGGCCAAGCGGGTGAAAGCCCGGATCCTCCAGGCTTCCACCAGCGAGGTGTACGGCGATCCGGAGATACATCCACAGCGGGAAGCGTATTGGGGCCGGGTCAATCCCATCGGGCTGCGGGCTTGCTACGACGAGGGCAAGCGCTGTGCCGAGACCTTGTTCTTCGACTACCACCGCCAGCACGGACTGGGCATCAAGGTGGGAAGAATCTTCAACACCTACGGTCCGCGGATGCATCCCAACGACGGGCGCGTGGTGTCCAATTTCATCGTTCAGGCGCTGAAGAACCAGCCCATCACCATCTATGGGGACGGCACACAGACCCGTTCCTTCTGCTACGTGGACGATCTCGTCGATGCTCTGGTGCGCCTCATGGGCAGCCCGCCGGAGCTCATCGGCCCGGTGAACCTGGGCAATCCGTCGGAGTTTACCATCCGTGAGCTGGCCGAGCGGATCATCGAGCTGACGGGCTCCGCCTCGCGGCTGGAGCTCAAGCCCCTGCCCAGCGACGATCCGGTGCAGCGTTGCCCCGACATCAGCATTGCACGGGAGCGCCTTGGCTGGGAGCCGGCCATCCCCTTGGACGAAGGCCTCAAGAGGACTATCGAGTATTTCGAGCGCTTGCTCGGCGAGATTCGCGAGGCGTGATGGAGGTATCAGCTATCGGTTGGCAGGGGGCAGGGGGCAGCGCGCGGGAGGAAGGGAGCAGGCAGGGTAGCCCGGATGAAGCGTAGCGGAATCCGGGAACCTGTGGTGGCCATCGAGTGCGGGTGACAGACTAGTGGCTGGGCAAAGCATGCTGGTGGACCTGTTGCGCCACGGCGAGCCTGTGGGCGGACGGCGCTATCGGGGCCAGATCGATGACCCGCTGAGCGAGCCGGGCTGGGCGCAGATGTGGGCGGCGGTGGGTGAGGCCGCGCCGTGGCGGCAGATCATCACCTCGCCGCTGCGGCGCTGCTGCGCATTCGCCGAGGCCTTGGCCCGGCGTCACGGCCTGCCGCTGCTGGAGGAGCCGCGCTTCAAGGAGATCGGTTTCGGGAGCTGGGAAGGCAAGACCCGGGAGATGGTCGAGGCCGAGGCGCCGGGATCGCTAGAGCGCTTCTATGCCGACCCCGTGAACAGCTACCCGGAAGGTGCCGAGCCGCTGCCAGCCTTCTGTGCCAGAGTCATCGAGGCATGGCGGGAGCGGGTCGAGGACGCCTACCCGCAAGACACCCTGATCGTGGCCCACGCCGGCGTCATCCGCGCCGTGGCGGGTCACGTGCTCAACATCCCACCGTCCCACCTGTACCGCCTGCAGGTCGCCAACGCCGGGATCACCCGGATTCGCGTGCACGCCGGCCGGCCCCCCAGCCTGGAGTTTCATGGCGTGGTACGAGGTGAGGAGTGAGGGGCGTAGGGCCGCATGCATACGGCCGAAAGCCGGGAGATTGGCCACGGAACCCACGGAAGAACACCGACGATATAAGAATGAGCGGGGTGAGGTGTTAAGGGTGAGGGGCCACCGGTCGGTGTCCAAGATTGAGTATTAGGTTTGAGTGGAGTGGAGCGGAGCGGAGGGGCGCGCCCGCGGGCGTCAGGCGTGAAGACAGCATTCACCACAATCGCACAGAGGACACAAAGATAGGTGTGCTTCTGTTTTCCTTCGTGTCTTTGTGGTGAATTCCGCACTTCTCCCTTCCTCAAGCCGGAAACCGACCACCCTCTCCTGGTATCCTGATCCAACTGCTCCACCCCTGAATCATCACCCTGCCGGGAACGGTCGCAATGGACTTGGACAGCTTCGTGGTCTCAGCCGTCGTGCTGCTGGCGGCCACCTCGTTGGCGGTTGCGCTGTTCAAGCATCTGGGCCTGGGCTCGGTGCTCGGGCTGCTGGTCGCGGGGGTCGTGGTGGGTCCACACTCGCCGGGACCTTATGTCACCACTCACGTGGAGGACGTACGCCGCTTCACCGAGCTGGGCGTGGTGCTGCTGCTCTTTCTCATCGGCCTGGAGATGAAGCCCCGCCACCTGTGGGCACTGCGCCGCCAGGTGTTCGGCCTGGGCTCGCTGCAGATCCTGGTCTCGGGGGCTGCCATCGGCGCGTATGCCCTGACCTACGCAGCATCCTGGAAGACGGCGCTGCTGGATGGCCTCACCCTGGCTCTTTCCTCCACGGCCTTCGTGATGCAATTGCTCCAGGAACGCGGGGAGGTCGCCAGCCGTCATGGCACCACCGCATTCGGCATCCTGCTCATGCAGGACCTGGCGATCGTTCCGCTGCTGGCCCTGGTGCCCATTCTGTCGGCGACCCATGCCCTGTCCCGCGAGCTGCCCCTGTGGGAGCAGCTCGGCGTCGTTCTCGGCATGCTGCTCTTGCTGTGGGTGTTCGGCCGTTACCTGGTGCCCTTCGCCCTGGACCGCCTGGTGCGCCAGAACAACCGCGAAGCCTTCGCCCTGGTCGTTATGCTGGCGGTATTCCTGTCGGCCTGGGCCACGCATGAGGCCGGCCTGTCGATGGCACTGGGGGCTTTCCTCATGGGCATGCTCCTGTCCGAGTCCCACTTCAGCCTGCAGATTCGGGCCCATGTGGAGCCCTTCAAGGGCCTGCTGATGAGCCTTTTCTTCGTGGCCGTAGGCATGTCCATCGACATTGGGGCCATCGTTGCCCATCCGTTCGTGTTTGCCGAGCGGGTCCTGGCGATCCTCGTGATCAAGGTCGTGGTGCTGCTGGCCCTCTGCCTCGCGTTCGGCGTGGTGCGCAGCGTGGCGTTGCGGGTGACTTTCCTGTTGGCCCAAAGCGGCGAGTTCGGGTTCGTGCTGTTCGGCTCGGCCAAGGCGCTGGGCGTGATCACCGACACGACCTTCGTGATCTCGGTGGGCGTCATCTCGGTCAGCATGATCCTGACTCCCCTACTGGTGCGCCTGGGCGATTGGCTGGCGCTGCGCCAAGAGGCCAGGGAGGCACGCGCCGAGGCATCGCCCTATGATCTACAAGGGGCGGAATCGGGTGCCCGGGTCATCATCGGCGGCTATGGCCGGGTAGGGCACACGGTGGCGGTGCTGCTGCACGGCGCTGGGGTGGCGTTTATCGGCTTCGATACGGATCCGGCTAGGGTGGAGCAGGGCCAGCGGGATGGTTTCCGGGTCTTCTACGGCGATATCGGCGACCCTCAGCTATTGGCGGCAGCCCACGTGGAGCGGGTCCACTTGATCATCGTAACCGTGGACGACGTGCCCACTGCGCTACGGGCGGTCTCGCACGTCCGCAACGGCTATCCCCGGGTACCGGTCATTGCCCGTGCCAGGGACCTGGCCAGCAGCGGTCAGCTCGTCAAGGCCGGTGCCACCCTGGCGTTCCCGGAGGCCCTGGAGGCGAGCATGCGGCTGGGCGCTGCGGCCCTGGAGGCGCTGGGTATTGCAAGTGACGATGTGGAGGGCCTGCTGCAATCGGCGCGCAAGGAAGACTACGCCCTGATCCGGTCCGCGGTACGCGGTGACGGCGGTACGCGGTGACGAATGAGCATCCGGGCAGCGGCTGCAAGCACGGGATCATGGGCACGGGCGCCGGGCTTCATCCCCGATACCCCGGACACCAGCGTGTACGGCGAGATCGTTCCGGTCACGACCGAAGAGGCCTACGTCATGACGCATCACCTGGCGCGCAAGGAGGGCATCTTCGCCGGGATCTCTTCCGGTGCCGCCGTGTCGGCAATGGCCGGGCTGGCGCGACGCGAGGCATACCGCGACAAGATGCTGCTGGCAATGCTGCCCGACACCGGCGAGCGCTATCTGAGCACGGAGGTGCGGGAGTAGCGGATGCAGCGAAGCGGAATCCGGGGGCATGACCGTCGCCGGACCCGGATTACACTGCGCTCCATCGGGCTGCGAGACTGCAAGTGTTGAGTGTTGAATTCTGGAGACTCGGCCGCTTCACTGCTGGTAGCTCATTCCCTGAATGCCCACGCCTGCGCGGCCGCGCTGCGGTCACGGATCTGGGTGGCGTAGACCATGGCCTCGGCATGGCTGGCAAAGCCCTCGACTACCACGCGGTACCAGGTGTCGCCATGAACCTCCACTTCCTTGACCACGGCGCCGATGCCCTCGTCGTGGAGCTTGCTAGCGGCTGCCCCGGCGTACCCGGGGTTGTGGGTGGATTGCAGGCTCAGGGCCCAGGCGCCGCCGGTCGGCGGGGTGGGTGCAGGCCCGGACGCCACTGGCTCCGGCTTCTCGACGGGCTTCGCAGGCGCGACCGGCGCCTTGGCGGCAGCAGGCTCCGCCTTGGGGGGGCCAGCGGGCGTCTCTGCGGCGGGTATGGCGGCAGGCGGTGGTGTTGCCGCAACGGACACTGCGGTATCGGTTTCGGCCAGCCACTGCGTGAGCTGGGCTCTATCTGCCATGGTGACAGGCGCCGGTGAGCCCCCCTTCGGCTTGTAGAAGACGCTGCCGGATTTCAGAAGCTCCACCGGCTCGCCCTTGCCACTGAGGATCTTCACCGTGCCGTCCACCAGCACCAGCGTATCGCCCTCCGGCGTGGCCCGGCCCCAGAGATCGGTGGTCTGTACGCCGGCCGACACGTCGCCCACCCTGAGCTCGATTTCCCGCTGAAAGCTCTCCGACTCGGCCGTCGTGCTGAAGCGAACCGCCCCCTGGCTGAGATTGAACGAGCCGATGAAGTAGCCTCCGGTGTCATCGGGTAGGAAGATGTCCCCCACGCTCATGCTGGCGTCGGGGCCGAGCCGCAGGTCGCTGCCTTCCTTGAGCTTGATCAAAAGCCGGGAATTGGCGCCCGTGGCTACCTTGTCTCCACCCTCGACGGTCATGCCTGTGCTGGCGGGCAGCTTATTGCCGCCGCGCTCGATCCAGACCTGATCCTGCGTGCTCGCCACGACCCCCGCGGGCGTGGCGCTGAGATTAAGCGGAAGCCAGGCGAGGGCCGCCAGCAGCAGCGCGTGGGCCTTCATGGGTCGCTCCTCGGTTGATTGACGTCGTCGACCTGCATCGGCAGGCGGCAGACAAAATGAAGTGGCGCGCGGTGCCGGATAGTTATTGTGCTCGCCGGCCGCATCAGGCTGATTGCCATCGGCAAATTCAACCGTATCCTCCGGCTCGCTCCAGCGTGGCGCGGCTACTCGCGATACGCCCACACCTTCCGGTTGCCGATACGGTCGCGCACTTTGTCGGCGTAGGCCATGGCGTCCTTGCGACTTTGGAAGCCCTCGACCGACACGCGATACCAGCGGCTGCCACGTACCTTTACCGCCTTGATGACGGCGGCGATGCCGTCGTTGTTGAATTCCGAAGCCGTGGCCTGGGCGGCGGCCCGGTCACGGGAAGATTCGAGACTCAGGTACCACGACCCGGCCCGCGGCGGGGGCGGTTTGCTTTGAGCGGGCGCTGGGCGGGTCTCTTGGCTTTCGGCCACTGCAGGCGGTGCCCCGGATGCCGGGGCCGGCTCGGCCGGCTTCGCGGCGATCACCGGAGGCTCCGCTGCCGGCGCTGCGGGGCTTGCCGGCTCCTCTGCAATCGCCGGCTTCTCAGCGCTTGCGGCGGGTGGTGCGGACTCCGTCGCTGGGCCGGCAGCGATCTCGGTTTCGGCCAGCCAGCCCTCGCGGGCGCGGTCGCTAGCGGGGTGGATGGGAAGTGCGGGGGAGTCCTTGGGTTTGTACAAGACCGTGCCCGCCTCCGCCAGCATGCCTGACTGTGCCTGATCGATGGCCACGGTGGCCGTGCCATCGTTCAGCATCACGATATCGGCACGGGCAGTGGTCTTTGCCCACACGTCTGCGTGCTGGATCCCCAGCTTCACGTCCCCCACGATCAATTCTATGGCCCGCTGGCCGTGCTCGGACTGCGGTGTGGCGCTCAAGCGCAGAGCCCCGCGGGTGAGGGTCAAGGAGGCGGTGAAAGGCATGCCAGGGGCATCCGGTACCGTCGCCTGCCCAATCTCGACCTCGGCATCCTGGCCGAGTCTGAGCTCGCTGCCGTCCTTCAGCCCGATCAGCAGCCGCGTCCCGCCGCCGGTGGCGATGGCGTCTCCGGCTTCCACCGAGGCGCCCACCTGCACTTGGGTCCGGTCCCCCTGTCGTTCCAGCCAGGCCGCATTCTGCACGGCTTCCACGGTTCCGATCGGCTGCGCGGATGATGTAAACGGAAGGATGCAGACGGTGGCCACAACCAGGACAGTTGCTCTCATGCGTGGGCTCCCTCTTGGAGGCGTTGTAATTTCAAAGTCTAGCGGACGGGCCACAACCTCACCCTGCCGGCTCGGCAACCCGCTCCAGCCCAGGCTGCCGAGCCGCGCTCAGGCACTGCTGCGCTCAGCCAGCAGGCGCTCCGTGGTATCGACGATCGCCTGGGTTTGCGGGTCGATCTCTATATTGACCCGCTCTCCGGGCGTACGCACACCGATGTTGGTGCGCTCCAGGGTTTCCGGGATGAGGTTGACGCAGAAGCTGCTGCCGCGTACCTCGCCGACGGTGAGGCTGATGCCGTCGATGCCGATGTAGCCCTTGTCGAATATGTACTTCCCCAGGCCCTGCGGAGTGCGCATCCAGACCTGGCGGTTGTTCTCGCTGACGATCACCTCGGCTATCTCCGCCGTGGCCATGACATGGCCGGACATGGCGTGGCCGCCGATCTCGTCACCGAAGCGAGCGGCGCGTTCGATGTTGACTCGATCGCCGACCCGCAGCAGGCCCAGGTTAGTGATGGCCAGGGTAGCGCGCATCAGATCGAACGAGACGCGGTCGCCGTCGATGGCGGTGACCGTGAGACAGCAGCCGTTTTGGGACACCGAGGCACCGGCCTTCAGGCCGTCGAGCAGACCGGCGGGGAGGCGCAGGGTGTGGGTGCGAAAGTCGCTCTTCTCCTCGAAGGCGACCACTTCCGCAGTACCCTGAATGATCCCCGTGAACATCTAGCTCCCCTGTCTTCGCGCAGCCAAGCCATTCTACTCCGCCCGCCGTAGCGGCGGCCACGTGTCCGCCGACGGCATCCGGACCAGCATCCGGCGCGGGGATGGCCGGCGACCGTTACCGGTGACGCCCCGGCCGCGTGCCGGCGCACCGGACTTGTGCGTCAGGGCCGTGGCACAGCCCAAGACGCCCGCAAATGGACCAGCCAACCCGCATGCATTGCGGGGCTCTTCGGCTGGCTGCACCAATTCTACCGCATCGAGGCGCCGTGCACGGAACTTGCAAGAACCGCCTTGGCCCGACCCCATCATCGCAGAGAGACTACCCATGGAGATGTTGTCCGTTGTCCCGCTGTTTCCGGCGGGAGCCGAGGATGAGCGCATCGACGTTACCCAGGAGGGACTCAAGCAGTCATTCCTCGACGCGCTGCTCTACATTCAGGGCAAGTTTCCGGCGCTGGCGACTCGCAACGATTACTACATGGCGCTTGCGTACATGGTGCGCGATCGCCTGCTGCGGCGGTGGGTGAGCACGGCGGCGACCTACACGGCCCGGGGCTCGCGTACGGTGGCTTATCTATCGGCGGAGTTCCTGATGGGGCCCCACCTGGGCAACAACCTCATCAACCTGGGCATTCTCGAGCCGGTGCGGCAGGCCATTAAGGAACTGGGCTTGTGCCTGGAGGACCTGCTGGCCCAGGAGCCGGAGCCCGGGCTGGGTAACGGCGGCCTGGGCCGGCTTGCGGCCTGCTTTCTGGACTCCATGGCGACCCTGGAGATCCCCTGCCTGGGCTACGGCATCCGCTACGAGTTCGGCATCTTCGACCAGGAGCTTGTCGACGGCTGGCAGGTCGAGAAGACCGACAAGTGGCTGCGGTACGGTAACCCGTGGGAGATCATACGCCCGGAGTGGGCGGTGGAGGTGAAATTCGGTGGCTGCACCGAGCGCTACGAGGACGAGCGCGGCCGTGAGCGCAGCCGCTGGATACCCGCCCGGGTCGTGCTGGGAGTCCCCCACGACACGCCGATCCTGGGCTACCACAGCAACACCGCCAACACCTTGCGGCTATGGCGCGCAGAGGCGGCGGAATCCTTCGACTTCGCCGTGTTCAACCGCGGCGACTACTATGGCGCGGTCAACCAGAAGGTCACCTCCGAGAATCTGACCAAGGTTCTGTATCCCAACGACGAGCAGATCCAGGGCAAGGCACTGCGCCTGACCCAGCAGTTCTTCTTCGTGTCCTGCTCGCTGCAGGACATGTTGCGCATCCTCAGGGTTCAGCGCATTGGCCTGGAGCGCTTCCACGAGAAGTTTGCCGTGCAGCTCAACGACACCCACCCGGCCATCGCCGTGGCGGAGCTGATGCGGCTGCTGGTGGATGAGCGTGGCATGGAATGGGACGAGGCCTGGTCCATTACCCGCCGGACCTTTGCTTTTACCAACCATACCCTTTTGCCCGAGGCGCTCGAGCGCTGGCCCCTGGACCTGTTCGCCAGGGAGCTGCCCCGGCACCTGGAGATCATCTACGCGATCAACGCCCAATTTCTGGACGCGGTACGCCGGCACTCGGGCGACCGCGAGCTGATCGCGCGCTTGTCCCTCATCGACGAGACCGGCGAGCGCTATGTGCGCATGGCGCATCTAGCCTGCGTCGGCAGTCACGCCATCAACGGCGTCGCGGCGCTGCACTCGGACCTGCTGAAGCAGGACGTGCTCAAGGACTTTCACGATCTGTGGCCGGAGAAGTTCAGCAACAAGACTAACGGCGTCACGCCGCGACGCTGGATGGTGCTGAGCAACCCCCGGCTGGCCTGGTTGATCACGGACACCATCGGGGGAAACTGGGTGACGGATCTGGACGAGCTCCGGCGGCTGGAGCCGCTGGCCGCAGACCCGGCTTTCCGCGTCCGCTGGCGGGCCATTAAGCGGGCGAACAAGGTGGACTTTGCCGCACACATTCACCGCCTGACCCACATCGCGATCGACCCGGACTCTCTGTACGACGTCCAGGTCAAGCGCATTCATGAGTACAAGCGCCAGCACCTGAACATCCTGCACGTGATCGCGCTGTACCACCGGCTCAGAAGCAGCACGGGCGCCGAGATCCAGCCGCGCACCTTCATCTTCGGCGGCAAGGCGGCACCCGGCTACCACATGGCCAAGCTCATCATCCGGCTGATCACGGCGGTGGGTGAGGTGGTGAATCGTGAGCGGCGCGTACGCGATTATCTCAAGGTCGTGTTCGTACCCAATTACAACGTGAGCAACGGCCAGCGCGTGTATCCGGCGGCCGAGCTTTCCGAGCAGATCTCCACGGCCGGCAAGGAAGCCTCGGGCACCGGCAACATGAAGTTCTCCATGAATGGGGCGCTCACCATCGGCACTCTGGACGGCGCCAACGTGGAGATCCGCGATGAGGTGGGCGCGGAGAACTTCTTCGTGTTCGGGCTCACCACCCAGGAGGTGGCCGCGCGCAAGAATGAGGGCTACCGTCCGATGGACGTCTGCGATGCGCAGCCCGAGCTACGTGCGGTCATCGATCTGATACGCAGCGGCCATTTCTCCCGGGGCGACACCGAGCAGTTCCGGCCGCTGGTGGACAACCTGCTTCGCGCCGACCCCTACATGGTGCTGGCGGACTTCGCTTCCTACGCTGCCTGCCAGGAGCGGGTCAGTGCCTCGTACGCGGAGCGTGACCACTGGACCCGAATGGCAGTCCTCAACGCCGCGCGCAGCGGCAAGTTCTCCTCCGACCGCACCATTCGCGAGTATGCCGAGGACATCTGGCAGGTGCCCTCGGTGCCCATCGCCCTGTTATCCCCCAACGAGGTCAGGAGGGGGTTTCAGCAATAGAAGGAGTGAGGGGTCAGGGGCCGCCGTTTGGCGTTGAGTGGTCAGGGGAGGTAGGGCGGGCTCGGCACCTGCTCCCGGCAGCGCTCTACCTCCTGCATCCGTACGGTCGCGTGTCCGCCGGCTTAAGATTTGCCACAAAGGCACAACGATCTGTGTGCTCTGGATTGTTCTTTTTGTTTTCGTGTCTTACGCCTCACCCTCCCTCATACGTAGGATCTTTAGGCCGTGCCGTCCATGTGAGGCCCGCAGGACACGC
>CAYWTP010000049.1:0-16769 GCA_964461215.1 uncultured Ectothiorhodospiraceae bacterium
CCCTGTAGGCTCGTCGGCGTCTATCCCTGCCGCCGACGGTCCTGCAACCCCTCCCCCAATGCCGCGTGGAGTGGCTCGGTGGCTTAAGGGCTAACCCATGACGCCTGGCTAATGGCTCAAGACCGGTCGCCAAGAGCCGCTATGCAGGAATGCCGGGACCAGCGACGGTCCCTGCGTGGTTCGTCATCGAGCTATTTGCGGCAATTGTGAGCGGATTCGCACAGTTACGGCATCTTCTGTGAGCACACTCACATCGAGTCAAATGCATGACGCATATAATCCTATCTGCATAGAGGGTCTTGTGAACCCATGAACGACTCCCTGGCGCTGTTCTCTCCCTTCCAGGCTGGTGACCCGGCCGTTTTCTATCCGCGGCCGGTGGACCGGGCCCAGCACTTGGCGGCCCTGTGGGAGAGCCGGCAAGCGATTCTGATGGTGGTCTCTGGGAGACTGGTTGGACAGATGTTCCGCATCGACGGCTCCCTTACCGACATTGGCCGGGACGGCGACTGTGGGATCTGCCTACCCCAGGAGAACGTCTCGCGCCGGCATGCCCGCCTGGAGCGGGATGAGCACAACAACGTATTGCTCCGGGATTTGGACAGCACCAACGGCACCTATGTGGACGGGGTACGTATCACGCGGCACCTTCTGCGCGATGGAGACAAGGTGCAGATTGGGGACGCCACCATCTTGAAGTTCAGCTATCAGGACAGCATCGAAGACGCCATAGAGTTCCGGGAATACGAGCGAGCCATCCGGGACGGGCTCACCGGCGTCTACAATAAGATGCATTTTATGGCCAAGCTGCGGGAGGAGTTCGCCTATGCGGTTCGTCGTCAGGAGCCGGTCAGCGTCATGATGCTCGCCGTGGACGGCTTCCGGGATTTGCTGGAGGTCTTCGGTGCGGAGGCGGGCGACACGGTCCTGCAGCGGCTGGCGGAGGTGGTCAGCCGCCATCTGCGTGACGGCGATGTGCTGGCCCGCTATGTCAGGGAGAAGTTCACCGTACTGCAACGGAATCAGGATTTGCGCCGTGCCCGACTGGCCGCAGAGCGGGTCCGCCGCGCAGTGCAGACGTTTCAGTTCGTTTGGAACGATCAGCGCATCCCGGTGGCGGTCTCGCTGGGGGTCGCGGCATTCTCCGAGGGTAATTTCCGCGCCCCGCGCGAGCTTCTGGACGAGGCCGACGACCTGCTCTATGACGCGCGGCGCGGCGGTGGCAACCGCGCCCTCACCGCCTAGGGTCGAATTGCGATCAACCGAGGGCGGCGCCACCGCACGAGGACAGGAGATGCACAGAGAACAGCTCTGGACTTTCCCACAATGGCCTGCCAATGTTTCTCAGAGGAAACCTCAATGAGCAGCAACGACACCTTGAGGGACGACCCCTCCGAAGAAGACCTGATACAGGAGATCGATCACCTGGAACAGAAAGCCAGGGAAATCGGTGAGCCGGAGGATCCCTTCGACTGGGGCATGCTGATGTTCTTCAGCACCCTGGCCAAGGACCGCAGAAAACGCCTTGCCACCTTACGCGCCGGATCCGGCGGCAAGCTGAAGGGCTGATCAGGGGGAAGTGGCATGGGCCATGATGTACTCCTTGACGGCCCGCGCGTCGGCGTCCAGCACATGAAAGTGCTGGGGCTTGTGCTCGATGTCTTCGAAGCCGGCCGGGCGCTCCGGCGGATGCCCCAGGGCTTCGGTGATGGACTCGGCGAACTTCGCCGGCAGTGCTGTTTCCAGGCACACTAGCGGTACCCCGTCCTCCCGGTGCTCCAGCCCCACCTTGACCCCGTCGGCGGTGTGGGGGTCGACGATCTTGCCGTAACTCTCGTACACCTGGCGTATGGTGCGCATGCGATCCGCATGGCTGCTGGCCCCGGAGACGAAGCCGAAGCGATCGATGTCACGGTACGCCTCGGTGCCCCTCAGATCAAAGAATCCGTCACTCGCTATCTGCGCCCATAGCTCCTGCACCCGCCCGGGGTCGCGGTCCATCAGATCGAAGACGAAGCGCTCGAAGTTGGAGGCCTTGGAGATGTCCATGGAAGGGCTGCTGGTCTTGTAGACCTGGCTCGAGGGTCGCGGGCGATAGATCCCGGTGCGGAAGAACTCGTCCAGCACGTCGTTCTCGTTGGTCGCCAGAATCAGTCGGCGTATGGGCAGGCCCATCCGGCGGGCGATGTGGCCGGCGCAGATGTTGCCGAAATTTCCGGAGGGGACCGCGTAAGAGACCTGCTGCGCATTGTCCTGCGTGACGGCGAAATAGCCCTTGAAGTAATACACCACTTGGGCTGCCACCCGCGCCCAGTTGATGGAGTTCACGGCCCCGATCCGGAGCCGCTGCTTGAACGCGGCGTCATTGCTCACGGCCTTGACGATGTCCTGGCAGTCGTCGAACACTCCCCGGATCGCGACGTTGAAGATGTTGGGCTCATCCAGGGAAAACATCTGGGCGGTCTGGAAGGGGGTCATCTTGCCGAAGGGAGAGAGCATGAAGACCTTGATGTGGTGCTTGCCCAGCATGGCGTACTCGGCGCTGGACCCGGTGTCTCCCGAGGTAGCTCCCAGCACATTCATATGGCTGTCGGTCTTGGCCAGCTCGTACTCGAACAGGTTGCCCAGCATTTGCAGGGCCATGTCCTTGAACGCCAGGGTGGGTCCGTAGGACAGTCCTAGAATGTATATCCCGTCCGCGAGCCGTGTGACCGGGGTGATCTCCTGGCTGCGGAAGACCGCCGGCGTGTAGGTGCGGTCCACCAGGGCGCGCAGATCCGCGGCCGGAATGTCGTCGGCGAACAGGCGAAACAAGGTATAGGCCAGATCCCGATAATCCATGCCCCGCATCCGGCTGAGGTCTTCGTTCGTGAGCCGTGGATAGGCCTGCGGGACCACCAGACCGCCGCCGGGGGCCAGGCCACCGATCAGGATGTCGAGGAAGGGCTTGGGGGCCATGCCGCCCCTGGTGCTGACGTACTGCATCGCTTGGCTCTCTGGAACGAGGTCGGTGGCCGCTGGGCGTGGAAAGCCCAGGCGCCCATGATAGGTTAGGTCTCAAGCCAGGTTCATGGACGCCACGGCCTAAAGATCCTGCTTATGAGGCGCCCATTGTACTTCGTCAGAGCCAAGCGCGCCCGTTTGCACGGCGGCCCGCCGAGCGGTTGCGCGTCCGTGACCGGCTGATCCGGGCGGTATCCTGGCGTATGGGATCCACCGCGGGCAGGCTCTGAAATCTCCGCGCCTCTGCGCCTGTTGCGCGAGATGTGCGGGCCAGCGCGGTCGCACTGGGAGTAAAATTCCTGTTATGGACCTCATCGACACCCAATATCACCGTGACCTGGAGGAATTCGACGCCGACCGCGCGCAGGTGCGTAGGGAGCCGCGGGACGTGGTGGCCCGTCAGGCCACCGGCAACGCCAGCGCCGTGCTCGCCCTCCGAGTCATGGGGCAGTGGATTGGACAACCTGCCGGTGAACCCTGAATCATCATCGGCGGTCACTGCCGCTGCGAGCCACCTTGAGCTTGCCAAGGACCAGCTCATCCGCGGTCGCCACCGCTATCGGCTGCACCGGCGACTGGGCACCGGCTCGTTCGGCACCGTCTGGCTGGCCGAGTGCATCGCGCCCGACCGGGATGCGCCGGACGTACCGCCGCGGGTTGTGGCCATCAAGTTCTTCAGCGCCTCCACCGACAGTCGAGCGGCCCAGTTTATCCGCCGCGAGCTGGCGGCCCTGCTGTCCATGCGCTCGCCCTCCATCCCTCGGGTCTACGACTGGGCGGTGAACGAGCGGCTGTCCTTCTTCGTCATGGATTTCTACCGCCATGGCACCCTGGCGGACGTCTTCAAGACCCCGGGGGGATTGAACAACACCGCCACCTGGCTCCTGCTGGTGGACTTGCTACGGGCCCTCAAGGCCGCTCACCGTGCCGGTGTTCTGCACCTGGACATCAAGCCGGCCAACGTGATGCACGACGGCCGGGAGGGGTATCTCCTGCTCGATTTCGGGATCTCCCAGGCGAGCCAGGTCACGGCAGGCGCCGCCCGGACCATCGGTGCGGGTACCGTCGGATATCAGGCTCCGGAGCAGCGGCGCCTGGAGCTCGACCGGCTGGATACTCGCACCGATCTGTGGGCCGTAGGCGCGACCGCGTGGGCAGCGCGGACCGGATATGACCTGCACAAGCATCCGGAGAAGTTCCGTACCGGTGCCAAGGGTGGTGAACCGTCGCTCCGTGCACTGTCCATGGAGTGCCTGGGTCCTTCGCCGGAGCTCGAGGAAGTCATCATGAGCCTGCTGCGCGAGGATCCGGATTCACGGCCCGGTGGCGCGGCGGCAGTGCTCGAGCGCGTGAAGCAGGCCACCGGCTTTGCCGTGAAGGAGGAGCCCGAAACGGCCCGGCGCCACGACCACGACGAGGCGGAGGTGCGGGAAATGATCGAGTCCCTCATGGACCCGCTGTGGTCGTCCTTGTGCCGGCGGGGCGACTTCACCCGTTACTTCGCCAGGTTCGATAACGGGGAGTATCTTTGCCGCGAAGGCGAGGCCGCTTATGAGACCTTCGTCCTGCTGCGCGGCGCCGTGCGCATCGAGCGCGCAGGCCGGCTCATTGAGACCGACCGGCGTGAGGGCACCTTCATCGGCGAGCTGGCTACCCTGACCGGCACCCCGCGCGCGGCTTCGGTCCAGGCGGTGGGAGCCGTGTGGGCGTGTATCTTCAACGCCGCGGAGCTGGAGCGGCTGCTGGCGGCACACCCGGCGGTCGCCATCCGCCTGGTCAAGCTCATGGCCGAAAGGCTGGTACGCGCAAGCGCGGCTTCCGGGTAGCCCCTCCCCCCGCAGGGCGCGGCGGGATACTCACGGGGCCGGCCTAGCTTGCTGAGCCAGCAATGAAACCTCTGACTAGAAGTCCCAGTTTCTGCCGGAGGATTCGGGGCTCTTGGTGCCCAGCGCCTTGAGGCGATCGAGGATCGCCTCTTTCTGGTCCATCAGGATGTGGCCGGCCATGGGGAGAAAGAAACGCTCCTCCTTCTCATCGTGCCGCCCCAGAAGGTCACGCAGGGTCTGCAGCGAGCCCATGAATGCGGTGGCGTTCCGGGCCTGCGAGGCGTAATGCAGATCGCGGCACCAGTTGACCATGGCGTCATGATCGTTGCGCAACGCCTCCGTGGGCTCCACCGGGGTCCCCGGCACCTGCTCGTAGGCCGGAAACAGAACTTCCTCCTCGATGCGCATGTGTCCCTTGAGCCTGTCGACCAGCTTGGCCACCATGCGCTCGACCGCGTCCCAGGCCTGCCGCTTTGCCGCCGCGGCGGCATTGTCCAGCAGCTCTTCGAGATCCAGGTGGTCGTGGTACAGCCAGTTCGGGTCTTCGTTCATGGATCGCCTCCGTGGTTGGCTCGTTCTTCGGGTTGGCAAGGCGGACGTTTCTGCGTGCAAACCCACGCTTGAACGACCAATTGGCGAACTACATCACTGGACGGGGCGATTACTCACGCTGCCAGAAGATTCTGCCCCAATTCGACGGCACCTGCGTTGCACGCAGCCACCAGCCCTGCACCTGCACGGTCTCGTCATTGAGCAGGTCCAGCCAGGCGCCGTTGGTCGAGAACGGGACGTCCAGCCACCGGTCCGCATCGGAGAAGTTCAGGACGATGATGAACCGCTCCAGCCTGCCGTCGTGATCGTCTCCCCAGCGATGGTAGATCACCACCCCCAGATCCTGGTGCACGCCGTACCCTTGTGCGTTGAAGGCAACGTCACGCTCATGGTAGCCCGACGGATAGAAGTTGCGCGACTGCAATGCCGGGTGGGCCAGGCGCAGCCCGCTCAGCCGGGCGTGCAGTCCGCGCAGCCAGGTCCCCACGCCGTCGTCCTTCAGATCCCAGTCCAACGGGCGGGATTGCACCCGGTCGGCGCCTTCATCGGGCAGCCACTGATCGCTCCCGAACTCCTGGCCGTTGTGCAGCATGACCGTCCCCGGACTGGTCATCAGCGCCAGCAGCGGAGTCTGCATCTTCCACCAGCGGCTGCGGCCGCCGAGGCGGTTCACGACCGTGGAGTGATCGTGGTTCTCAATGTAGGCCACGGGCCCCTTGGCCGGCGCAAAGTCGCGGCAAGTGTCGAGCACGCGCATGATGGATCCGCCGGGATGCTGGCTGCCGGCGGCGTCGGGCACGTCGAACAGGAAGCGGTCATACCAGCACGCATCGGCACAAATGGTATTGGTGGCGTCAATGGCCTCGTAGCGGTTGTCGGTCAGGTGCTCTAGGATCAGGTTGACGTTGTCGCGGCCCCGGTCCCGCAGATGCGCCTTGATGTCCGTCACCAGCTTCGGGATGCCTTTGGACAGTGTGCCGGGCAGATAGAACCCCAGCGTATAGTCGAAGCGGATTCCGTCGAGCTGGTACTCGTCGAGCCAGAAGCGACACACGTCGCGGATGAACTGCTCGGTGCAGCCGTTGTTGTAATCCAGGTCCTCGAAGTAGCCGCCCCCGGCGAACCCGCCTGTGTACGGGGACTCCGCCGGATCCTGGTACAGCCAGTGATAGGGAAAGCCGGTGTCGGGCGTGACGCCGGCGCTCACGTGGTTGAATACGCCATCCATGATGACGTGCATGTCGCGGGCGTGCAGCTCATTGATCAGCCGCTTGAGCCTGAACAGGCGGTCCAGAGGCTCGGCGGGATCCTCCACGTAGCGGTTCTCGACGGCGAAGAACAGGAACGGGTCGTAGCCCCAGCTGAACGTGCCGCCGCGCCAGGCCGTCCAGGGCATGAACTCGATGGCGTTCACGCCCAGGCCTTGCAGGTAATCGAGCCGTGCCAGCACCGCATCGAAGGGCGCGCGCCCGGCGCGGTAGCCGGCCGTGAAGTCGTCGACCATCAGCTCATAGACTACCAGCTCCGACGGCGGCAGGCGCGCCGCGATGGGCGCAACCACCGCATCGTTGCCGCCAATGACGAAGCCCGCGTTCTCGAACTCCGTACCCACGTACCGGGTGCACGGATCGGTACACCAGCGCGAGGTGCCGTTGTCGAAGGTGACAAAGTACTTGTACTCGTAGAAGCCGTCGGGAAGCTCATCGATGCCGAAGGTGTACAGCACGCCGCTGGGATGATCCTGGGGGACGAGGACGGGCGCCTTGTGATAATTCCACCGCTTCGAGCCGAGCCGGTCCTGGAATGTCCCGGTGACGCGAACCTCCTTAATGCGCGGCAGATCCCCGTTCTCATATTGGGCGGGGTCTTTGGACGCATCGGGGAAGAACAGCCGGAATTCAACGGCGTGATCAGTAACGATGGCACCGAACGCTTCGTACATGCCTCTCCTCCTGTTTACCGCGCATCCGGCGGCGGTGGCGGCGGATTTCCGGGTGGCGGCGGCGGGACGTTGGAGCGCCTCATCGTACCAGGGGGAGGCGGTGGTGGTGCGGCGTGGCGGGGTGACGCGATCTGCTGCAGGTGGCCGGATACAGGCACCTGGTTGCCTTTGGCATACATGCACTGCACGTAAGCGTTGTCGTAACGGCGCTGCTCGTCGTAGCCCGCCTCCTGGCCTATCCCTGATCCGACCATCGTGCCCAAGGCGAGGCCACTGGCGGCACCCACCCCCGCGCCCTGGTGTCCGCCCGCGGCGGCACCGATGGCGGCGCCGAGCACGGTGCCTGCGACCGCGTTGTTGACCGTGTTGCGCTCGATGGTCTGATTCGGATTACCGCCCCCGATCTGCTCCCGGGCGAATTGCATGCACACCGCACTGTCGACGCGGAATTGATCGAAGCTCTTGCCGTAGCCCGGCAAGGCCATCACGCTCGGCCCCTCCGGCAGGGTTGCGCAACCGCCCAGGAGCGCCGCCGTCAACGCGGCGGCCAATGGCAGCTTGTTGCTCATGATCGCTCTCCGGCTACTGGGTGGGTGTCTGCGGCACTACCTTCATCCAGCCCGGCGGGCAGGTCTTCACGTAGGGGTAGTAGCCCTTGGGCTCGGTGCAGTAGTACCAGTAATTCTCCGTCTCGGGTGGAGGCGCCGGCTGGACGTAGGTCGTCGGAGCCGGCTGGGTCACGATGACCTGGGGCGGGGCGGTGTAGTAATAGGGCGAGTAGTAACGGGGATACAAGAGCGGACCGAAGTCCAGATACACTCGTGTCCGCACCCGGTCGTGCACCGGGTGCGCGTGGAAGCGATGAGCATCCCAGTCGCGGAAGTGCCCGTCCGCGTTCGCTGCACCAGCGGTGGCCAGCAGGGCCGTCATTCCCGCGGCAGCCAGGATCATTCGTTTCATGGCGGAATTCTCCTCGTCATAAGTCGGGCGCCGAGCGGGCGACGCACGCGGCTGTTGTGGTTCCACGTCAAGCTCCCGCTTAGACACTCCGGCATACGGTTCGTTTACCCAAGCGGCGCCATAGCGGGCTTTGATTGCTAGGATAGGAAGCAACTTAGTAAGAAATGGGGAAGAAATGAAGATTTCTGTGGCCGGTTTCGCAGCGCCCCTTCAGATGCCAAGGCAAACAGCCGAATGAAGAGACGGGCCGGGCACAATCGGCCTGAAGGGGCAGGTCCCATGAGAGTGGGAGATGGCGGGATTGGTCGGACGGTGTGCCCGCAGGGTCTGCTCAGCCGGCTGGGTCGTCCTCGGCGGGTGCCCGCTCCAGCCTGAAGCGGTAGCCCCGTCCTCGCAGGGTCTCGATGGGGTCCAGGGTGCGCTCGGGATCGAGCTTGCGCCGCAGGCGACCCATGAGCACCTCCAGCACGTTGCTGTCCCGATCCAGGTCTTCCTCGTACAGGTGCTCGGTCAGGGTCGTCTTGGAGACCACCTCCCCGGCGTGCAACATCAGGTACTCCAGGAGCTTGTACTCGTAGGCGGTGAGCTCGACGGGCTTGGCATCGAGCTTGACGCTCTGGCTGGAGGGGTCGAGCCGGATCGGCCCGGCGCGCAGCTCCGACTGCGCCCAGCCGGCGGAGCGTCTAACCAGTGCCCGCAGGCGCGCCATCAGCTCGGGCATGGCGAACGGCTTTGCCAGATAGTCGTCGGCGCCGGCCTCCAGGCCTTCCACTTTCTCCTCCCAGCGCCCGCGGGCGGTGAGGATCAGGATGGGGAAGGTCCTGCTCGCCCGCCGCCATTGCCGTATCACGTCAATCCCGGACAGCTTGGGCAGGCCCAGGTCCACTACCGCCACATCGATGGGATACTCGCTGCCCAGATACAGGCCTTCCTCGCCGTCACCCGCGGCGTCCACCGCGTAGCCCTGACCCCGGAGCTGGGCCACAAGCTGGGCGCGCAGGGGTGCCTCGTCTTCGATTACCAGCACGCGCATGGCGCCGCCCCTGCCACTCGCACGGGCATCTCAATCGAGGAGCCGGCCGCTGTGGGCATCCACGCCGATGACCCGCACGCGCCCACCCGGGAGCAGAACCTTGACTTCATAGGCCGGTTCTCCGCCGCTGACGCCGAGTACCCTGCCGCCGGTGGCTCGCGCGACCGCTGCCGCTGCCTGGTCCCGGCCAATGGTGCGGGCGGAACGGCCTTGTAGATACCGCTCGCCGGCCGCCGGACCGGGCCGAAGTGGCTCCCCTCGCCTGGCCTGGGCCGGCGGTGCCAGCCACAGGCTGGCCGCCAGCAGGGCGGCCAGGATTGCGAACCGTGGTGTGCTCATCATGTTGCATGAGGGCGTTCAGGCTGGTCGGTATCCGCTCTCAGCTTCCGGCAGGAGTCACCGTGAGGCGGACCCGGATCCGGTCGCCCGGATCGTGGTCCGTGCGGGTGACGTACTCCTCGCCCCGATAGCGGTAGGTTACCCGGTAGCCCTCGATGCGGTCCTCCTCGTAGCGTTGGTGGTGCACGGTGCAGCGCTGCTGAGTCACCGTGATGGGACGCGCGCGAGCCGCGCCGTAGCGGCCCTGGTCACGGCCGATGGCGCCGCCGAGCAGGGTTCCGGCGATGGTCATGGCGTCCCGTCCGCTGCCCTTGCCGAGCTGGTTGCCCACGACGCCACCCAGGATCCCGCCGACGATCATCGGCGTGTAGGAATCCGCGCGGACACCTCGGCGCGGCTCGTAGCGGGTGACCTCCTCATTCCAGCATTCCCGCTGCGGGGTGGTTACCTGCACCGTACGGACAATGGGATCAACCCGCACGACCTTAGCATAGTCGTAGTAGGTGTCGCCGTCATAGGGGCGGCGCCAAGTGTCGGCGGCGGCTCCCGTGGTGAAGAGCACCGCGCACAGTCCCATGCTGACAAAGCTTGCGGAAAGTTTCATGGCCAGACTCCTCGTGCTTATGGCTGTTTCGCCTCACTGCCGGCTCCGCAGTCTTCACTGCGGGGCCCGACCTCCGGAAGCCCAGTGCTTCCTTCTTGCCGACTAAGCTAGCGCCGTTTAGCTGAACCGTTGCTGAACCGGCAACAGCGCTTCTCAGCAGCGGCCGGATCCGGAGTACAATGCCTGCGCGGCTGGGGGGCCGCGCGGTGATGGGGAGCAGCCGATGGTCTACTACGACGTGTTCAACGGTGATGCGGACGGGATCTGTGCGCTGCAGCAGCTACGCCTGGCCGACCCGGTGGCCAGCGTTCTGGTGACCGGTGTCAAGCGCGACATCGGTTTGCTCAGGCGGGTCCAAGCCGAGCATGGCGACTTGATCACGGTCCTGGATATTTCCCTGGACAAGAACCGCGAAGCCCTGGATCTGTCGTTGCTGCGCGGGGCGCGGGTGCGCTACTTCGACCATCATTTCGCGGGCGAGATCCCCGTGCATCCCAACTTGGTGGCTACCA
Organism: uncultured Ectothiorhodospiraceae bacterium; assembly: GCA_964461215.1. Lineage (GTDB taxonomy): Bacteria > Pseudomonadota > Gammaproteobacteria > JAABTG01 > JAABTG01 > CAYWTP01. The sequence goes on from CAYWTP010000049.1 coordinate 10,772, forward strand.
TCGACACCTCGCCCGAGACCTGCACCAGCCTGCTGGTGGACGCTTATCTGGACGGGTGCCATCGGACCTGGGCCGTCGTGGGGGCCTTCGGCGACAACTTCGACCGGCGCGCCGGCGAGGCGGCTGCGTCCCTCAATCTGCCCGCGGAGCAGATCGGGCAGCTTCGGGAGCTGGGGATCTGCATCAACTACAACGGCTACGGCGCCAGCATCACCGACCTGCATTTCGCCCCGGATGAGCTGTTCAAGCGGCTGCATCCCTACGCATCGCCCCTGGAGTTCATCGCCGCGGACGAGGCCTTCGAGCGTCTGCGGGACGGCTACGCCCAGGACACGGCCAAGGCCGCGGCGCTGCATCCGGAGATTACGGGTGATCGGTACGCCCTGTATGTGCTGCCGGCCGAAGCCTGGGCCCGCCGCGTGAGCGGTGTGTTCGCCAACCGGTTGGCCCAGCAGTCCCCCCGACGCGCCCACGCACTGCTGACCCGGTTGCCCGAGGGCGGCTACGTCGTCAGCGTGAGGGCGCCGTTGGAGACCAGAACCGGCGCCGACAGCTTGTGCAGGCGGTTTCCTACCGGGGGTGGGCGGCAGGCGGCGGCCGGGATCAACAACCTGCCCGAGGATCTGTTCGACACCTTCGTGGCCGGGTTCACCGAGACCTTCGGCTAGTCCTCCCGGCGCCAGCCATCCATGAGCGACAAGCAGATGCGGTTCATCTCCGCCGCTCTGTGCTCCGAGTCCGCCTCGTTGTAGCAGCGGAATTCCGGGGCGTTGCCCGACCCCCGCAGGTGTGCCACCTCGCCGCTATGGAAGGTGATGCGCAGCCCGTCGGTGTTATCCAGGGCGGCGACCTGGCCGAAGTGGGTTCCGAACACGGCCTCGATGCGTTGCGCAGCCTCGGTGAAGTCGCCGCGGAGCAGCTCGCTCAGCTTCGCCCGACTCAGGGCGGTTGGAAACTCCTTGAGCCGCCCGCTGGCCGTGAACCGCTGTGGCAGATCGGCGACCAGCCGTGATACGGGGACGTTCTGCTGCCGCGACAGGCCGAGGATGCTGACCAATACGATCAAGGTGTCGCGGGTAGGCAGGGCAGGGAGCGTGCGCCCGTCCACCGTGATGTCGCTGGCCGTCAGGAAGCCGCCGTTGGCCTCGTAGCCGACGACCCGTTCCGCGCCTTCGGCAAGCGCCTGCTGCATGCCGGCGATCACATACGGTGAGCCGATGCGGGTACGGCACACCCGGCGAAAGCGCCCGCACAGCTCTACCGCGGTGTTGCTGCTCACCGGCGTCACCACCACGTCCGCGTCGAGGTAGCCGGCGCAGAGGATGCCGGCCACGTCTCCGCGCAGCCAGCGGCCCGTCTCGTCGCTGATCAACGGCCGATCGCCGTCGCCATCGGCCGAGACGATGGCGTCGAAGTGCCGGGCTTCTCCCCACTGGCGGGCCAGCAGTATGTCTTCCTCACGAATCGCTTCGGTGTCCACCGGGACGAACCGCTCGGAACGGCCCAGCGGGGTTACGCGGGCCCCCAGCGCGGTAAGCACGACGCCGATGGTCTCGCGCGCCACGCTGGAGTGCTCATATAAGCACAGGTGCAGGCCAGAGAGGCAGTCCGGCGCAAAGAAGTCCAGGTAGCGGCGGCAGTAAGCGTCGTAGGCCGCCGGCTCCGCGGCCGGCAGGTACTCGGCTACCGGCTCCGCGAAAGCGCCATCCGGCTCGAAGAGCTTGCCAGGAACCGGCACCGTCTGGGACAGGATCCCGGCTTCGTCGTCCTTGAGGATCTCGCCGGCGGGCTTGTTGTACTTGATGCCGTTGCGGTCGTCCGGGATGTGACTGCCCGTGACCATGACGCTGGGGATCCCTTCCCGGATCCCGTGCCAGGCCAGCGCCGGGGTCGGGATCCGACCGCAATTCTGAACCGTGTGGCCGCAGTCCACGACCGCCTTGGAGACGGCGTGCATGATCCTGCCCGTGCTGGGCCGCAGATCGCCGGCGACGGCCACCGGCGTGGGCCCGCATCCCAGATCGCCGGTGCTCTCCAAATGCTGGATGAAGGCGACCGTGTAGGCGTAGCACACCAGGTCGGTCATGTCGGCAACCCGGCCACGGGCGCCGCTGGTGCCGAATTTAACGCCGGAGGCCTCCGGCAGCGTCGCCATGTCCATGCGTCCGGGCGGCATGCTCACACCTGCCTCAGATGGTCCGTTCCATGCCCGATGGACGACCCCCAGCATGGGATCTCGCGGGCCGCGGAGATTCGGTGCATTGCTGCACTGCGGGCCGTCACGGCCGCTCAGTAGTCCAGCAGCGATATCACCGGCACCCCGGAGCGGGGACCGGGAGCCGGGGCGGCGGGCTTCTCGAAAGCCATCAGCGGGTCAACGCCAGCCCCCCACTGTCTGGCTGCCAGCACCCGCGCCTGCAAGGAGGCCAGCTTCGCACCCTGCCGAAGTCTGCGCACCCGTCCGAATACGTTTCTGCCGATGGTGGTGATCATGCTGAACTCCTTCTGCCGGTGAATTGGTCAAGCAAAGGATAGTGCCGCGCTGATCCTAAATCAATGGTTCATGTTGTGTTTGTAACTTATTGATTGCAAATGAACAAGAATGTGCTCGTACGGTGTGGCGGATGCGGAGGGCTTCAGCCGGAGAGCAGCGACACGAACCAGGGTCCCCAGAACAGCACCAGCGCCGCAAGCAGAGCGGCGTCCAGCGTCAGCACCCTGCGGTAACGAGTGCGTTCGGCACCTTGCTTCTCACCCATGAACAAGCGGCTCATGAGCAAGTCAAGGAGCAGCAGCCACACCAGGATGATCACCAGCACCGGCGCAACGTACGAAGGGATCGCCGCCCAGCCGTGATATCCCTTTCCAGCCAGAAAGACCAGCGGCAGGAGGACGACGACGAACAGGGCCTGCCCGACACGCAACGGACCGACCTGTACGAGCCAGCCGTGACGCACGAGCGTGCGGGCGTCGTCGGTGATGGGCGTATCTCGGGTCATGGGTCTGTGGCCTCCGGCTCCCGTATGTGGAGCTCTCAAGGGGGGTTAGGCGCGCAATGATAGCCGCCGCGCGGCAGGGGCGGCAATTGCGGCGGCCCTGGAACGGCCTGTCTCCGGGGATAGTCAATCATGCGGTGATGCCGTAGGCGGTGGTACGCGGAAAGAGTCGATGGATCTTGATCTGGCGCAGGGTTTTTCGCCGCATCTGGCTCAAACTGGTTCGGATAAGGGAACTCAGGCGTCGCCGGCGGTATGCGGCTGGACAGAGGGCCGGCGGCGGCTTTTTCGTGTGGCGAGAGCGCATGCGCTGAGTACGGTGCCAGGGAGATGAGACGGTTTAAGAACATGTTGTATGTGGCTGACGGGGATGGTGAGGCGCGGGCAGCGCTGGACCACGCCGCGCGCCTGGCCGCTAGCCACGATGCTCGGCTAACGGTGGTGGACGTCGTCCCCGAGCCCCCGCGGCTGACCACGACTCTGCCCGTTTCGGAGCGGGAGCTGATGGCGGCGCAGGTCAAGCAGCGCCTCGTGGAACTCGAGGCGCTGGTGAGTTCCCTGAAGACGCAGGGGCTCCGGCCCGGCTTGCGGGTCCTCACCGGCAATCCGTTCATCGAGATCGTACGCAAGGTACTGCGCGACGGTTACGACCTGGTCGTCAAGACCGCACGAGGCGGTGGCTCCGGCGATGCACTGTTCGGGAGCACGGACACCCACCTGCTGCGCAAGTGTCCATGCGCCGTCTGGATCAACAGGCCCACCCGGCGCCGGCAATACGCACGGGTGCTTGCGGCCGTTGACCCGCAAGCGCAGGAGGGGGCCGCATCGGCACTGAACGGGCGGGTTCTGGAACTGGCCATTTCGATGGCACGGTTGGAGCAGGCTGAGCTGCACGTGGCACATATCTGTGAGTTTGACGCCGAAAGTGCGCTCCAGGGTCCATTCTTCGAGCTGCCTCCAGCAAGGGTCGGCGCGCTGGCACGGGAGGAACGCAAGGGCCGCAGAGCGGCTCTGGAGGAGCTGGTGGCAGCGCAGGCCGTTGAAGGCATCGAGCTTGAGGTCGACCTGCTCAAGGCACGTCCGGCGGCCGGGATACTGGGTCTGGTAGAGAAGAAGCGCGTGGACTTGGTCGTCATGGGCACCGTGCAGCACTTGGGGGCCCCGGGCCTGTTCATCGGCAGCACGGCGGAGGAAGTCCTGAGTCGAATAGACTGCTCGGTGATGACGCTCAAGCCCGAGGGCTTCGTTAGCCCGGTCCCTGCGCAGTAACCTCGACCGCCGTGATACGGCGAGCGCCGGACCGACGGACGGTGGTCATGGGGGCATTCGTTGACGGATGTCATTACACCAGCTCCGCCAGGGAGATAAGCTTATTAAGGAATAATGATAGAGGAAGCCGTGATGAGACCTTGTTCTGACTGCCAGCTCAAGTGGCCCTTCCTGCTTGCGGTCTTCATCTCCGGCTTCGTGGCGTTTCTGACTTGGCTTGTCCTCGATTACAAAGATATCGCCGCCATCACCAGCGCGTGGATCACGGTGGCGGTGTTCTCGGCTGTGCTGGCGTTCTTGCTCACCTACATGGTGGCTTGCCTGCGTCGCCACTGCACCCATGGCGGTGTGTCTCATCACCACGGCTGACGGATCTTCTGAAGCGGAGGTTACCGCTCCGCCAGCGCCCTCACAGCATGCCCCAGAAGCTCCCGGCCCTGCCTGAGGACCGTCTGGCGCCAGGCGGGATCGGCCGGAGCAAAGGCCTCCCGCAATCTTGCCCTTGCTCGCCGGGCTGGTTCTGAGTCTCGGTCACAGTAGTGATAGGCTCGGTTCTCCTCGCGCAGTGCCGAGAGCACGCGAATCAGTCCGTAAGTGCCGAACTCGGCACCTACGTGGCTGTACGTGCACCGAGGAAGCTGCCGGCGACACCAGGCGTCCATCTCCCCGCGGATGCGGTAGGCCGGGCCGGCGCCCGCATCCAGGCGCTGAAACGCCCCAGGGGGAAAGCCACTTGCGAAGTGTTTCCACAGCCGTCCCCGGCGGGGCTGATCCAGCAGCAGGGTGCGGACGCCCCAAGGACCCAATCCGGTGTGGAAGTCGATGTGCAACGCCTCCGACGCCCCGGCCAGCCAGCGCGACTGGTGCTGCGCCAGAATCCGCTGCGTGATCGAAGGACCATGCCCACCGAAGAACAATCCCCGCGGGAAGTCATGCTGGCCCCCGGCCACGGCGTCCTTGACCGCCGGAAGTCCCCTTCGCAGAATCTGCCACAGGGCCTTGAGCGCAAAAGGCTCCAGCAGCGAAGGCGGCCCCGGCGGATTGAGCAAGCGGTCCAGCGCGGCATAGCCGGCGGGACAGCCGGCGTAGGGCTCGTCGCCAAGCAGGAAGTTGCGGTTCAGGTCCACGTTGTCTTCGTTGACCCGGCGCAGCCACGCGAATCCGAATGGGTTAAGGGCGTGCAGCAGGATCAAGCGGACCGCAGGCGGCGCGGTCCCGGCACACAGGTCGCCCGACACCAGCTTGACCTGAAGTGCGGAGCCGAGGAATCCTTCCACGCCGTGTAGACCGCTGGAGACCACCAGTGCCCGTGACGGCCTTGCGCTGCCCGCGATGGCCACGTCGATAGTGAGGTCTTCGCCCGCCGGACCGCTACGGCCTACCGAATGGCTCTCCAGCAAGAAGCCTGCCGCCTGGGTCACGCTGCGAAAACGTGCCCGTGCCTGCGCATAGTCGCGAGGGAAGGGATCCGTGCCGGGCGTGGTGTCCATCTTTCGCTGTAGGCGGCCGGCTCACTCGGCCAGCAGCTCGATCCAGTGGCGTACCGGCACCGTTGCGTCTGGCTCCAGGTGAAGCTGACAGCCTACATTGGCGGTTGCAATGAGTGCCGGCCCCGCACCTTGCAGGGCTTCCAGCTTGGCTTGTTGGAGCTGGCGGGCGAGCGCCGGCTGCAGCAGGGAGTAGGTGCCGGCCGAGCCGCAGCACAGATGAGCGTCGGGCACCGGAGTAAGATG